>SCEJ01000294.1 GCA_004102785.1 Muribaculaceae bacterium Isolate-013 (NCI) | reverse complement strand
AGAGCAGCAAAAGGCTGCACTTAATGAAACACGCAGGGAAGCCGTTTCCAAGTATAACGAGTTAGTCGTTAAGCACAACAAAGTTGTGGAGCGGAACAAAGAGCTTCGGGAAGTAATCAAAGATTTTCAAGAAATCCCAATCATCGAAAGATGTCTTGCAATAATTCGCAGCTTCGTTTTCCATATCAATGGGCATTTTGATGCAGACGATAGGAGGTTGTTGTCTTTCGTCATGCAAGGCAATGAAGATGCAGCCGAGAGCCTAAGACGTACAGCCTTCAATATGGGCGGAGTGATATGTCAGTATCAATATGGCAGCAGATGGGACCAGGCGGAAAGGGAATTAAGAAATATCGCCAACGGAGTAAGGGAGGAAAAGCAACAACGAAATAGGGGAC
>SCEJ01000293.1 GCA_004102785.1 Muribaculaceae bacterium Isolate-013 (NCI) | reverse complement strand
GCACTATACAAACGGAAGAGGAAAAGAAGGAAAGGAAAAAAAAGGAGGGAAAGGAAACCGAAAAAAAGGGTAAAGAAAGAGAAAAAATAAAGAAGAAAAGAAAAAAGAAGGAGGAGAAAGAGAAGGAGGAGGAGGGGGGAGGAAAGAGGGGGGAAGGAGGGGGGAAGAAAGAGAAGAAGGGAAGAAAAAGCGGAGGAAAGGGGGGGGAGGGGGGAGGAAGAGGGAGGGGGAGGGGGGTAAGGGGGAGGGGTAGAAAGAAAAATCAAGGAACACGAATTGTGAAAAAAAGGAAAAGGAGGGGGGGGTGGAGGAAGGGAAGGGGGGGGGAGAGGAGAGGGAGGGGGGAGAGGAGGGGAGAAGGGGGGTGGAGAGGGAAGAGGGGGAACAGAAGGGGGGGGT
>SCEJ01000292.1 GCA_004102785.1 Muribaculaceae bacterium Isolate-013 (NCI) | reverse complement strand
TTCGACCGGCGAGCCGCTTTTATCTCGCCGTCCTGCTGTCGTGTTGTAAGCGTCCGAATCTTGCACGACTTTCTGAGAGTGCGGTGTCGTTCCAAATCGGGTTCTCTCGTACATGGGAGGATCTCCGGTGGCATCTCGGTCCTGGGTAAAAGCGCACAGCCCTTATTGGTCGATGCACGTCGAGGCATGGCGTCAAAGCGGAATGGCCCGCGCGGATTATTGCCGCCAGCACGGGCTCTCGACCAAGACGTTCGAACGCTGGATGAAGCATCTGATCAGCAAGGAAGAAGCCCGCGAACATGCGAAATCTCTGCAGGATTCGCGTCGGCAAGAGCAACGCCGGCAGCAAGGGAAGAGTGGCAAGAGGTCTCAGAGACCGCGCTATTCCGTGCGCACGGAC
>SCEJ01000033.1 GCA_004102785.1 Muribaculaceae bacterium Isolate-013 (NCI) | reverse complement strand
ACTACCGCCTCGCACGCAAGTGTTAAAGTAAAGTTAAAAAATCAGACGGTTGCCGTATAGCTACATTGCTATCGCGGCAACCGCCTGTGTATCTATGCGTTACAAATCAAACTGTCAAACTCAGGAATTTAACAGGTTTTGGCCAAGTAGAAATGTTATAATTGCTTAATTTTGCACTTTAATTCAGAACATGACTTTATGAAGCAGATAAAAGGAGCCCTTTTTGACCTTGACGGTGTGCTCATCGACAGCGAGACCCTCTACACTGAGTTCTGGGCAGAAGTTGGCAGACACCACCACTTGCCCTCTCCGACTTTCGCTTACGACATAAAAGGCACTACACTCAACGATATTCTCACAACATATTTCCCGGAACCCGAAGTGCGCAACGATATCGACCGGCTGCTGCACGAATTCGAGAACGAAATAGTGTATCCCGTATTTCCGGGAGCCCTGGAGTTTGTCGACATGCTGCGCGCACACGGCGTAAAAACAGCGATTGTAACAAGTTCCGACACCAAAAAGATGGACTTTCTTTTCAACCAGCATCCCGGCTTTCCATCGCATTTCGACGCAATAGTCACGGCCGCCGACGTAGCCAACTCCAAGCCTCATCCCGAGCCTTATCTCCGCGGCGCCGAAAAAGCCGGAGTGGAGGTGACCGACTGCATCGTGTTCGAGGATTCGTTCCAGGGCCTTGAATCGGGGCGCTCGGCCGGGGCACGCCTGGTGGCATTGTCAACCACCAACACCGCCGAATCGCTTATGGGCAAAGCTCATCTTGTAACCGACTCGCTGGCATCGCTCCGCTGGGAAGATCTGCTGGTTCTCTAAGAAACTTTTCCGGAAGATAAATCGTTATAAATTAAACTATTTATTTTCCCAGACATGAAAAAGTTTCTATGCTTCCTGGCAATAACGGCCCTGCTGACCGCCTGTTCGCCTTATCAGCTCGTAAACAGCGAGACTTACAACAACGCCGACCTGGCAGAGTACAAAACTTTCCGCATCGTCACCCCCGGCATGGGCAAACTCCCTCCCGGCATGGAGATGGTGACCTACTACAATATCGCGGCGGCAATCCGTTCGGAGATGCTCATGCGAGGATTCCAGGAGAGTGAATCATCGCCGCTGCTGATCAACATCGCCGTTACCACTCAGCGCGAACTCCAGACCGAACCCCTGGTGCAGCCGGGCTACTATCCATATTATGGCCCGTATTATCCCTACTACATGTGGCCCCGCTACAACTACGGCCCCTACTGGAATCCGGCCTACTACAACAACGCGCAGGTAATCACCGGCATATATAAAGAAGGCGTGCTGACGATGGACTTCGTGAACATCGACACAAAAGTGCCCCTTTATTCAGCATCCGTGGCTACAATCATCAATGGAGGAGGCAACGGCTACCAGAACCTCCAGGGCATTACCCAGGCCGTGCAGACCCTGTTCTCGAAATTCCCTGTGCCGCTGTTGCCGCAATACCGCAAGTAATCGCGGGAATCTACGATATAGACTAAACAGCAGGAGGGTGTGTCAGATTGCTCAATACTGACACACCCTCCTGCGTGATTTAACGGAAATCATCTTCATCGAAATCAAGGTTCCATAAATCGCCCGGGCCTGACGGCAGCGGCATATCGTCGCCGCTCTCTGCAAAATCCGCATCAGAATAGATATCTGACGTAAAGCGGTTGAGCTCGCGGGCCTCCCGCTTGGTAGGACGTCCCAGCCCCTTGCGGCGGTCAATGAAACCGGAAATCTTCACCACATCAAGAAGGTCAAGCTGGTCGCGGGTGGTGACATTCTCCATATACTCCGGCACGAGCCTGGCTCCGAGACGGTTCTCCGTCAAAGCCTTCACCCGGAATGAATATGTGACCGGAGGCTTGCGCACCATAACCACATCACCCACATGTATCATCCTCGACGGCTTGGCCACAACCTCGGGGCCTTCACCTCCGACACGCAGCATCACGCGCCCTTTCTTGCAGGAATCTGTCGACACCGTGCGGGTTTTGAATATACGCATGGCCCATAGCCATTTATCCACTCTGACTTCTGTTTTCATTTCCGTATACGTGGGGGGGGAAGACTATTTGTTGTTAAAATCACACATGGCGGTCTGAAGCCCGGCGAGAACTTCAGTCTTTATGGCGTCGACAGCCACCGCCACACGCTCTGCGAGAGCCTGGCGCTCCTGGGCTTTGAAGCGTCCGAGCACATAATCAATCTGGCAACCGCGCGGAAAATCATTGCCGATGCCGAACCGCAGCCGCGGATAAGCCTGTGTGCCGAGCATCTGTGCGATATTCTTAAGGCCGTTGTGCCCGGCATCGCTTCCCGACGGCTTGAGCCGTATCGCTCCGAAAGGGAGCGCTATATCGTCAACAAGCACCAGAATGTCGTTGAGCTCGATTTTCTCATTATCCTTCCAGTAGCGCACAGCATTGCCCGAAAGATTCATATATGTGGATGGCTTGAGAATAACAACCTGCTGGTTCTTTATGCGCCCCTGGGCCACATCGCCGTAGCGCCCGGTGGAGAAGCTCAGTCCGAGCGAATCCGCCAGTGCGTCAGCTATGCAGAAGCCGATGTTATGGCGGGTTCCATCATATTCGGCGCCTATATTTCCGAGTCCTACAATAAGATGCTTCATTACAACAAGTGACTGTTCAAAATATTTTATACTGAACCTAAAGATAAAACAGTAGCCGAGACACTTATAGCCTCGGCTACCGGAAAATTTCTGTCAGCCGGTCCGGTCAGGGATATGTTCCGGCATAACCTGGGGATTCAGGATGCTTCCCGATTATTTCTTGGCAGCAGCCTCGGCAGCAGCCTGTGCGCCACGGGCGGCACGGGTGAGCTGAACGGCGCATACCACAGCTTCCTTGGGAGTAACCAGTTCGAGACCCTCGAAATTGAGGTCGCCGACCTGGAGAGTCTTGCCGAGGCCAAGGTGATCGACATTGATAACCAGGCGTTCGGGAATTTCTGTGTAGAGGGCTTTGACTTTCACCTTCTTCATCGAGAGGGTGAGTTTACCACCGGCCTTAACACCTTCGGCGTGGCCTTCGAGCTTCACGGGAACGGCGATAACCACGGGTTTCTTCTCGGAAACTTCGAGGAAGTCCATGTGGAGGATGGTGTCTTTCACGGGGTGGTACTGCACCTCGCGGAGCACTGCCATTTTCTTCTCGCCGTTGTATTCGAGTTCCACCGCGAAGATGTCGGGGGTATAGATGAGCTTGCGCACGCTGTCGTTGGTAACGGTGAGGTCGGTGGTGATCATACCGCGGCCGTTCTCGATTTCAACGAGTTTCTCACCGGGCTTGAGAGTGCCGGTGAAGGGGAGTTCGATGATTTCGCCGCCGTTGAGCACTGCGGGGATTTTGCCCTCTTCGCGGAGAGCCTGGGCTGCCTTCTTACCGAGATCTGTACGGGGTTCGGCGCTGAGCTGGAAAGTTTTCATTTTAAATAATGTGTTACTCAAAAATTAATAATTAATTTTCCCATCACACGGGGCGACACTTGCCGCCCATGGATTTTGCGACCGCAAAGGTAGTGATTTTTCTTCTCACCGCCAAATATTTTGTTAAAAACATCAAAACCCATTACATTATTCGGGCGAAATACAACCTCGTATAAATCGGAATTGTTATCTTTGTGGGATATTTTTACGCAAATCATAAATCAAGCGTCAAACCACAGATTTCACTATGGGATTTAAAGACATGCTGCTCAGGCTCCCGCCGGTAACAAAAAATCTTCTGATAATCAACATCATCATCTGGATTGCCATGGCCATGGTGCGTCCGGTGTCGGCGTTACTGGAGAGCTACGGAGCCTTGTATTATTTCACCTCCGACCAGTTTCTGCCCTGGCAGTTGCTGAGCTATATGTTCATTCATGCCAACTTCACCCATCTGCTGTTCAACATGTGGGCGCTCTTCATGTTCGGCGTGATGATGGAGCGTGTGCTCGGGTCGGCCAAATTCCTCTTCTATTATATTTCGTGCGGACTCGGGGCGGCACTGATTCAGGAGGGGGTATTCGCCCTGATGATAAACCACTACGCCGGACTTTTCAACGACCCGGCAGCCATTTGCCGGCTCCTTTCGCACACCCAGGTAACAAACTACGACCTTATCGACATGGGCATCAACCCGGTTGATCCAGCGGTTTACAGCCTCTTCGGCCTCTACCACACACCTACAATCGGCGCCTCGGGTGCAATCTTCGGAATACTGCTCGCCTACGGCTTCATGTTCCCCAACATGCGCATATACATGATTATCCCGCCGATGCCAATCAAGGCCCGCACCTTTGTGATAGTATATGCGATTATCGAGCTTGCACTCGGTGTCTACAACAGCCAGGCCGACACCGTGGCACATTTCGCACACCTCGGAGGCATGGTGGCCGGACTTCTGATTCTTCTCTACTGGAAAAAGAAAGGGGTTATCGGAGGCCCCTATATGTAAGCCGTTGAACTGCCGCAGACTGATATACATCAACATCGCCGTGTATGTGGCGCTGAAACTGCTGTGGCTGCTGCTGCCCGATGTTCCGGCCGATTTCGAGGCCGTGCTTCAATGGATAGCGCTGCCGGCATCAGCGGCCGACGCGCTCCCACGCCCGTGGACACTCCTGAGCTACTCATTCGTGCAGGTCGACTTCATACACCTGCTGGTCAACATGCTGTGGCTCGGATGGTTCGGCACCATCCTGTCGGGGCTTCGCGGCAACAGAGCCGTCACCGCGCTCTATCTGGGCGGGGCGGCAGCCGGAGCCTGCGGATTCCTGCTTCAGTCGGCCATATGCGGCACTGACAGCTACGGAGTACTCGCCGGCGCTTCAGCAGCCACCGCGGCCATAACGGTGGCCACAACGGCCATCGCACCGAGATACCGCGTGAGATTGCTGTTTCTCGGCGAGATACCGCTGATATTTGTGGCCCCCATAGCGCTGATAAGCTTCTTTTCCGGAGCTACGGCAACAGTGGCCGCCCATATCGGAGGCATAGCGGCAGGAGCGGCCGCCGCCGTGATATGGCGCCGCCGTGCCAGAGCCAACACTGAGAAGGTGCGTCAGCATCTGAAGCGCCTCTCAAGGAAACAGGCTCTTCTTGACAAGGCCCGCTCCTCCGGCTACGGCTCGCTTTCCGAAACAGAACGTCTTGAGCTCTTCAATCTGACCGACAATAACTGACCGAAATACGCTACTGAAAATGTCATCCATGAACCAGAACAAAACCGGAGAAGCCGGCACCGACCACACAGCGGCCGTAGAGGCGTCGCATCCGCGTTCCCGCATAAAACGGATTTTCACGTCGCCACGCGTACGCCGGATATGGTGGTGGATAATATTCTGCATCTACGTGTTTCTCGGGTTATGCACCATAGCTGCCGCATACTCCGGGCTTATCAACCCTGAAATCACCGCAATCCCGGCGATTCTGGCTCTCACATTCCCGTTCTGGATATTGCTTACGGTATTCCTCATTATCGCCACGGTATTCGTGAACTGGCGCCTTGCGCTCGTGCCCGGAGCAACGCTCATGATTTGCCTCGGTCCTGTAATCAGCAACACTCCGATAAATTTCGTAAAAGAGAAAATAACCCCTCAGAACCGCGACCGCGCTTTCATGCTGCTTTCCTACAACTGTCTGAACCTGTTCGACGCCCGCGACGAAGCGCAGTATCCTCATCTCCCCGGCGACGGCCGCTCCCCTGTCAACCCCACCCTCTCCTATATTATAGGCTCGGGAGCAGACGTGGTGTGCCTCCAGGAATTTCCCAAACCGTTGAAACCGAACGACCGCCTGCGCATCACCTCTGAGCAAATCGACTCACTTTACAGTATCTACCCCCACCATACGGCCAACTATGCCGAAACCATACTCTCGAAATATCCCCTTTATCCTATCCCGGTCAAAAATCCCGCCGAGGAATATCAGCCGTTCCAGGCCGCAGTGATGGATATAATGGGGCGCAAGACCCTGGTTGTAAGCGTGCATCTTGGCTCGTTCGGCCTCGACGAATCAGACAAGGCTCTCTACCGCGAAGTTACCCAAGGTGGTGGCGAAAGTAAAATTTCAGCCGCCCGCAAAGTACTCATACCCAAACTGGGCCAGGCATTTGTGGCGCATGCCTATCAGGCCGAGGAAATCCGTCATCTGGTCGACTCGCTCAATATCCGCAACGTAATCATAGCCGGCGACTTCAACGATGTGCCCGACTGCTATGCCATACGCAAACTCTCTGGCGAGGATATCCACAACGCCTATTCCCTTGCTGGCCACGGACCGATAATAACCTTCCACACCAACCGGTTCTATTTCCATATCGACCACATACTCTACCGCGGCGCACTGGAGGCCATAGACTTCCGCAGAGGCGACTCCAACTCTTCCGACCACTACCCGGTCACAGCCACATTCCTGTGGCATCCCATATCCAGGCCCGACAACCACGATCTGCCGGAAATCGACTTGGAAAATCGCAAAAATTAAATTAACTTTGCTCCGGCCACCGAAACCTGATTCCGACAACAGACTGTGGCCGCAAAAAACCAATACATTACACGCCCATGAAACCAATTCTCAAAGGAATGTGCGCGGCTGCAGCCGCCTCGGCTCTCATGCTCGGATCGTCGTGCTCAAAATCACAGCACGAAAATCCGTTCATGAAGCCCTACGAAACGGAGTACCAGATTCCGCCGTTCGACAAAATCGAGATTTCCGACTACATGCCCGCATTCGAGGCCGGAATCGCCGAAGCCAACGCCAGGATTGACTCCATCATCGCCAATCCCGAAGCCCCCACCTTTGAAAACACCATCGAGCCGTTGAGCTGCCTCAGCCCGACCCTTGACCGCGTGATGTCGGTGCTCATGGCCCTTGTCGAGGCCGACTCCACACCTGAGCTTACCGAGGTTTCCGAGAAAATCATGCCTCTGTACACCGCTTTCGCTGACAACATGATGATGAACCAGGAGCTCTTCAAACGCGTGCAGACGGTCTACAACGCCATCGATACCGTAAACCAGCCCCTTGACGAGCGCCGTGCCATCGAAGAGACCTACCGCGAGTTCGAACGCTGCGGAGCCACTCTCCCCGCCGACAAGCAGGAGCAGCTCAAAAAGATAAACGCCACTCTCACCGACCTCTACCTCAAGTTCAACAAGAACCTCCTTGCGGCCAACAACGCCTTTGAAATCATCGTTGACAACGAGGCTGACCTCGCCGGCATCCCCCAGAACACACGCGATAATGCTGCCGCCGAGGCTGAAAGCCGCGGGCACAAAGGCAAATGGGCCTTCACACTCCACGCCCCCAGCCGCCTGGCCGTACTTCAGTACGCCGAAAACCGCGACCTCCGCGAAAAAATGTGGAAAGGCTACACCACCAACGCCACATCGGGCGAATTCGACAACCGTCCGCTGATAGGCCAGATTGTAAAGGCACGCGCCGAGAAAGCCCGCATAATGGGATATCCCGACTTCGCAGCCTATATGACCGCCGACAAGATGGCCCGCACCCCCCAGGCCGCCGAAGAGCTGCTCATGAAAGTGTGGGAACCGGCAAAAGCAAAAGTGGCCGAAGAGGTAGCCGAGATGCAGGCTCTCTCCGACTCCATGGGCAACGATTTCAAAATCGCACCGTGGGACTACTACTATTTCGCCGAGAAAGTACGTCAGAAAAAATATGCTCTTGACGAAAGCGCCATACGTCCCTACTTCGCTGTCGATTCAGTGCGCAAAGGCATCTTCGAAATGGCCAACCGCCTCTACGGCATCAGCTTCGAGGAGATGCCCGACGCTCCGCGCTACCACAAGGATGTGAAAGTGTATGACGTAAAGGATGCCGAAGGCAAACACCTGGCTGTATTCATGACCGACTACTTCACACGCCCCTCCAAGCGCCAGGGAGCATGGATGGAGGAACTAAAGACCTCCTGGATCAACAAGGACGGCTCCGTAGAGCGCCCGATAGTATATAATGTATGCAACTTCGCTCCCCCTGCCGGCGACACCCCCGCCCTGCTGACCATCGACGATGTGCAGACAACCTTCCACGAGTTCGGCCACGCTCTCCATGGAATGCTTTCACGCGCCCGCCTGCGCTCACAGAGCGGCACCTCGGTCGACCGTGACTTTGTGGAATTCCCCTCGCAGTTCCACGAACACTGGGCTTTCGAGCCGGAGCTCCTCAAGACCTACGCCCACCACTACAAGACCGGCGAACTTATCCCCGACTCGCTCGTGCAGCAGATCAACGCGGCCTCCAAGCACAACATGGGCTTCATGACAGCCGAGCTCTCAGCCGCCGCCCTGCTCGACCTCAACTGGGGTCACCTCAATCCCGAAGGAGATGTTGACGTTGACGCCTTCGAGAAATCAGTAGCCGAAAAACTCGGTATGCCTGCCGAGCTCACTTTCCGTTACCGCTCGCCCTACTTCAAGCATATCTTCGGCGACGAAGGCTATGCCTCCGGCTACTACACCTACATCTGGGCTGAGGTACTCGACGCAGATGCCTTCGAGCTTTTCAAAGAGAAAGGCATCTTCGATGCCGAGACTGCCGCCAAGCTGAAAAAGGTGCTTGAATCAGGTGGCTCGGAAGACCCCATGGTGCTCTACCGTAATTTCCGCGGGCACCTCCCCGCCACCGACGCCCTCCTGCGTCAGCGCGGCCTCAAATAAGAAACCTCTAATACGCTTATACGCAACAACAGCGGGATGTATCACCAAGATGCATCCCGCTGTTGTATTATTCAAGCGCCGCGATTATTCGGCGGAGGCATCAGCGGCAAGGCGCTGCTGCTGCGTGCGGGCGAGCTCAAGCTGGCGCTGGAGGCGCTGACGCTCTATGTCATTGTCGCGGCCGGCCGACATGGCCTCTGAAAGGCGCCAGGCATTTGCCATCCCCTCGGCGGCGGCCGCGCTGAGCTTCACCGACCGGCGTCCCTTTCCGTTGAACGAAATGGTCACACCGCGGCCCCCCTGCGATGCCAGAAACTTTCCGATTGTATCGGACTGCTCAGGCGAGAAGGTAATCACCTCTCCCCCTCCTATGCGGTAATTGCTCTCTCCGTCATGAGGCACCGCAGGAGTGGAAGCACTCCCGCCTCCGGCCGAAACGGATACCGAAGTGTGTCCGATGCCGGGGTTTACAGACGATACAATATAAAACTGACCGATTCCCGACACACGGGCCTGCACGCCGGTGGTATTGAAAAAATCGGCTTTATACGCATCCTTGTCAATCCAGAAGCCCTCGACCATACCTTTTTCATTAACCCATTTCATGCGTGCGCGCAGCCGTTCGATTTCAGCTTTGGCAGCCTCGACAGCGCTGTCGCAACGTGCGATACCCTGCTCCGAGAGCATCTCCATGGCCCGCGGACGCAGAAGCATCCCCTCCTTGAGCACTGCTGTTTCCGCCGGCCATGTGCTGTAAAGAGAATCCACAAGCCGCAGAGCGGCCTCCGGATTGCCTGCATCAAGCTCCGCCTGCGACAGCTCCAGGAGCTGAACGGCTGCCGGGTCGGAGCCATCTTTCCCTGCCGAGCAGGCATACAAAATCCCCGCCGGGAGCAGAACGCACAGTATTTTTTTCGTTTTCATAGGAATATTTCTAAGGAATAATGAGTTTACACAATCAGCGCCGACGGCTTTTACGGCGATGCGCCCTGGCCTTGGGGCGTGCCTTGGCCTTTGTGGCTTTGGTTCGCCGCGCGCCCATGTTCAGCCCCTGATACGCATTGCGGAGCTTGCCAAGAGTCACCTCAAAAGTATTCGCCACGCTACGGGCCTCGTCATCAAGCGAATGGCTCAGAAGCCAGTCATAACTGTCGGCAAGATAGAACATGCGTGCCGGCTGTGAATGGTTCATGCCCGGCACACGGTTGTAGACCAGTCGCGGAGCATCGCCGCCTGACGCCTTTTTCATCGCAGCGACTACCTTGTCGCTCTCGAGCACACTTACAGCGCGGTCAGCCGTGCCGTGCACAATCCAAAGCGGCACATCGTTCAGACCGGCAAGATTCCTGACCGTGCCGCCGCCGCACAGAGCCATCGCCGCCGCGATACGGTGGGGATATGTAGCCGCCACATCGATGGTGCCGTATCCGCCCAGACTCATGCCCAGCACATATACGCGCGAGGAGTCGACATTATGCCGCTCGCTAACCCAGTCGAGCACATTAATCACCTTCCGGGGGCACCATGAGCCGCCCGGATTCTGTGGAGCGATGACGTAGGCATCAAGCTCGCGCCCCTTCTCTATGGCGTCGATGGTGCCGTAACGGCGCACACGGTCAAGGTTATTTCCGCACAGCGACGCACCGTGCAGAAAGATGAACAGCGGCTTGGCCCGGCTCTCATCCCCGTCATTGCCGGGGGTATAGAGCCAGAAATTATAGCCGTCGTTTACCTTGCCGATATTCTGCGACAGGCTCTGGGCCGCGGCATATCCGAACGCCATTACGGCGGCCATCAGCAGCAAAATCTTTTTATTCATTGCAATCGGTATCAAAACTATCGGGCACGTTCAACGCTTTTCACCCCCTTGACGGTGGCAATCTTCTTCATCAGACTCTGGAGCGTGGCATTATCGGCCACCCCCACAATGAGATGCCCCTGGAAGAGGCCGTCGTGGGCGTCGATTGTGATATTGCGCAGACTCGCCTTCTTCTCCTTCGAGATTATCGATGTGATATTGGTGACAATGCCGATGTCGTCGTTGCCGAGCACTCGGAGAGTAGCCGGGAAAAAATCGCCGATTTTGCCCGACCATTTCACATTTATCATACGGTAGGGGTAACGGCGCCGTATATCCTGGGCGTTGGGGCAACTGTTACGGTGGATTTTCACCACTCCCTCCGACGAGACGAAGCCGAACACATCGTCGCCATATATCGGATTGCAGCATTTGGCAAACCGGTAGTTCAGTCCTTTCACATCGTTGCCTATCACCAGCACATCGCCAGCGGCTCCATCGCCGAACGCGGCTGAAGTATCTTCAGCGGGGGCCTGGAGTGTGAATTCCTCGGCCGAGTGTCGCCGTTCGGGAGTGGTTTCCGGGGCACTTTCTGCTGCCACGTAGCCGTCGACCACAGTCGACACATCAAGACGCTCGTCGGCGATGGCATTATAGAAGTCGGTGAAAGTCTTGTAGCCGAGACGTTTCAGCAGACGGCTGAGAGCCGCCTCGTCAAGGTCAATCTTGCGGTTCTTGAACCGACGCTCCAGCATCTCGCGTCCGAGTGCCGCCGTCTTGTTGGCCTGCTCTTTCAGCGTCTGGCGTATTTTGTTTCGGGCTTTTGAGGTCACCACCATATTGAGCCAGTCCTGCTTCGGAGCCTGCGATGACGAGGTCTGAATTTCTACGGTGTCGCCTGACTGCAGGCGATAGCCGAGTTTCTCGTTCTTGCCGTTGACGCGCCCTCCGGTACACTGGCATCCGAGACGCGAATGGATATTGAAAGCGAAATCGAGAAGCGATGCGCCTGCGGGCAGACGGAACAGGTCGCCCTTGGGGGTGAACACAAACACCTCCTTGTCGTAGATATCCATCCTGAAGTTACGCACCAGCTCCATGGAGTCGGCCTCGGCCGTCTCCAGGATGTCGCGCACATTATTCATCCAGGAGTCAAGGGCGCCCTCGCTCTTTATCCCTTTGTAGCGCCAGTGCGCGGCCAGCCCTTTCTCGGCCACAAGGTCCATGCGGCGGGTGCGGATCTGCACCTCCACCCACTTTCCGCCCGGGCCGGCCACGGTGATATGCAGCGACTCGTATCCGTTGCTCTTCGGAATCGAAATCCAGTCTTTCATCCTCGACGGATTCGGGCGGTACATGTCGGTGATAATTGAGTAAGCCATCCAGCAGTCGCTCTTCTCCTTAGGCTCCGGGGTGTCGATAATCACACGTATGGCAAAGAGGTCATAGATATGGTCAAGGTCGGTTTTCTGCTTGCGAAGCTTGTTCCAGATGGAGAAAATCGACTTCGTGCGTCCCTTTATGTCGAATTTCAGTCCGGCAGCCTCAAGACGCTCTTTCACCGGAGCGATAAACCGGGCGATATAGGCGTCGCGCATAGCCTTGCGCTCGTTAAGGCCGCGGGCTATCTCGGTATAGGTCCGGCGGTCGGTGTATTTGAGCGACATATCCTCCAGCTCCGACTTTATGGCATAAAGCCCCAGTCGGTGTGCCAGCGACGCATATAGATAGTTAGCCTCGTAGGCCACATCGCGCACCAGCCGCTCCGACGGATGGTGGTTGATGAGCTTCATCAGCACCAGCCTGTCGACAATCATGATGATAATCACACGAATGTCATCGGCGAACGCCATCAGCAGACGCCGGAAATTCTCCGACTCAACGGCCGCTCCGCGGGCGTAAAGCGACGACACTTTCAGGAGGCCGCCCACCATTCGGGCCACATCCTCGCCCCACTCCGATGTAATCTGCCCCACAGAAAGGGCCTCGGCGCGGCAAAGGCGGTAGAGCAACACAGCCAGAACCATGTTGCGGTCAGGCGATATCCGCTCGCACACGGCAGCCGCCGTGAGTATGGCGCGATGCAATGTACTGTTGCCGAACTTGTCGCGCTCGAAGAGTCCGCGCTGCGCGCCATCGGCAAGAATAGCCCGCACCTTACGCGTCAGACCGGCTTCGGCAGTGATTTCGCCGGCAGCGCGAAGAAGCGAACGGTAACCGGCCAGAAACTCCGGTCTCTCCCTCTCGGTGAGAAGATTCGCCTCATTCTCAATGGCTGGGTCTTTAATCTTTTCGTCCATCACTTGTACCTGTTAAACCTTCATTAAAACACAAAATTAGTGATTTTTTCTCCCCGGCACAACATTTTCCTTAAAAACGCATCATCATCTGTAAAAATGAAAAATTTAACGCCTGTACAGCCTCCGGATTCATAAAAAATCTGTAAATTTGCAAATTGCAACCGTGTAGTAAAACGAATCTCACATTGGGAAGTTTCCTTAAATATCTGTTTCAGATAATCCTGAGCCCCGCCAAAGGCTGGGAGGATATGGCTTACGACCTGAACACCAACAGAATAAACGTGCGCCATCTCTACATCCATGCCTTCCTGCCGCTTATAGCCACATGCGCGGCCACATCTTTTCTGCGCCTTTTCTACGGCGCCGACTGGCTACTGTGTCTTGCCTCGGCAATCAGGGTGTTTGTGGCGCTTTTCCTCACCTATCACCTCGGCATACACATTATATCATGGTTTATGCCCCGCCTGGTAGATGCCTGCGTGCGCGAAAGCCAGGACCAGCGGCGCCTGGCCGTAGAGGTAATGATGTCGACTGCTTTCATAGCCCTTGTAGCCCTGGTCGACAATGTTATAAAAGTGCAGATCGGCCTGCAGGCCTTTCTCCCTTTCTATGTGGTGTTCATCCTTTGGAAAGGATGCGACTTCCTTGAAATCGACCGCCGCCAGGAGGGCCTGTTCATGATAGTGGCGTCGGCTTCGGTGCTTGGCGCCTACTACATGCTCTCATTCCTGTTCAATGCATTGCTCTGAGTCAACAACATGAAATTCAAAGAAATCAACATAAAAAACCGCCGCGCCACCTTCGACTATGCCATCGGCGACACCTACACCGCAGGCATAGTGCTTACCGGCACGGAGATAAAGTCAATCAGGCAAGGGAAAGCCTCTTTGGCCGACACATTCTGCTATGTGGCCAACGGAGAGGTGTGGGTCAAGAACATGTATATCGCCGAATATTTCTACGGCACATACAACAACCACACCGAGCGCCGCGACCGTAAACTGCTTCTCAACAAAAAAGAGATTCAGAAAATACAGAAGTCAGGCGCCGAGGCCGGATTCACTATTGTGCCGCTGCGGCTCTTCATCTCCGAGCGGGGGTATGCCAAGCTCGTAATAGGCATTGGCCGAGGCAAAAAGGAATACGACAAGCGCCAGACAATAAAAGAGCGGGAGGACCGCCGCAACATGGCGCGCGTGATGATGAAATGACAGCCGCGCTGCAACCTTTTATCAGAAAGCTCCGTCTAACTCAAAAAATACAACTTATTATATAACAATGGCAGACAACTTCAACAACGGCCAGAACTGGAACGGCCAGCAGCCCGACCAGCAGTGGACCAATCCCCAGCAGCCCGCCCAGCAGTGGAACAACCCCGAGAACCAGGGTCAGTACCAGCAGCAGGATCAGTACCAGCAACAGGGCCAGTACCAGCAGAATTACCAGCAGGGCCAGTATCAGCAGCCCTATGGCAACGGAGGATACCAGCAGCCCTACAACCAGGGATACATGCCCTCGAAAAGCCGCACCACATTCGGTGTGCTCGCCCTCCTTATCGGCGGCCTCGGCGTGCAATATTTCTATGTCAACAAAGTAGCCGCCGGCCTGCTGTGCATACTGCTTACAATCGTCACATGCGGCATATGGTCGACTGTTACATTCATTCAGGGCATCATCGTGCTTGCCTCGATGAACGACTACGATTTTGAACGCAAGTTCGTCTACTCCGACACCACCTTCCCCATATTCTGAAAGCTGCCTTTCCGCAGCCCCCACACACAGCATCCGCCCTTTATCTATTAATATCAAAGGGAGATGCTGTGTCTTTTTCTTACCGGATAATACCATTTTACATTACTTACATTCATCAGATCATGAAAAAACCAAACGGGAGGAAGCTGCGTGAGGCAGCAGCCTTCACCATGTTCGCCTCAGGCGGTCTGTGGCTCTGCGCCGCCACAGTCTACTACGACAACTCCGTGACAAAATGGGCCTCCCCGAAAGCCCACGTATGGAACTCCACGACCGACCACAACACATGGCCCGGAGCCACGATGACCCAAGTCAGCGGATACGACAACCTGTGGAGTTTCGACTCCGGCTCTTACGCCAACGTTATTTTCAACAACGGCATGAGCGGAGATGCTCTCATGCAGACCATCGACCTTACCGCAACCGACGGAAAAGTCTACAAAATGACCTCCACGGCCAACAAAGGCGGAATGTCCTACTTCTCCTCGCTTGACGAGTGGAAGGAAAGCCTGGAAAGCGGCGGCGACAACGGCGACGGCAACGGCGGCGACACTGACGCATTCTGGCTCGAGCCTGCCACTCCGAAAATCAACCAGGAGGTAACAATCCATTTCAACGCCGCAGCGGCGCCAGGTGTGTTCAAGGACAAGAACACAGACCTCTACCTGCACCTGGGGCTCGCCTTTGGAAAAGAATGGAAATTCGTGCTCACTGACTGGAACAATCTTGACGACAAGTTCAGGATGACACGCGATGCCGACAATCCAAACCGCTACACCTACACAATCGGCCCTACAATTTCAGAATTCTTCAATATCGGCGATGATATGGAAGTTGACGGCATCGCCTTCATTGTGCGCGACACTAACGGCACAAAGGCACAGGACGCCGATGTGTTCATCCCCATCACACGGCCATTGGACCCCTCGACAGCCTGCGTCGGACGATACACCGGCCATAAAATAACCGACGGCACTCTGACTGTGAAAGGGGAATGGGGGCAACTTCTCATCACCCCCTACGCCGACAATATCGTGAAGGTGTTCACCCTGCCCGAATCAGCCACCATTCGCCAGGAACGCCGCTCCATCACGGTAAGCGCCACTCCGCAGCCCCTGCCGATGGCTGTGACCGAGGATACCGATTCGGAGCTTGTGTTCACTTTCGGCAACGGGCAGACCCTCGTGCATATCAACAAGGAATACTGCACCGTGACTTTCACCGACAGCGACGGCAACCACATCCTCGCCGAGCAGGGAGGGCTTGACAACCGCGCAGGCAAACGCGGAGTGACCTTCGCCGCAATGAACGACGCCGCCTTCTACGGCGGAGGATACAACGGAGCACGCACTGACTGGAACAACGTCAAAATGCTGATGGACAACCGGCAGACTTCGCAATGGCATAGCGGCAGTCCGGGCCCGCGGTGCATCAATGTACCGTTCTATGTGTCGACCGGCGGCTATGGCGTGCTGTTCGACGACCATTACCGCAACGCCGAGATAACCCCGTCGGCCAACGGCACCCGTTACACCACCGGAGCCATGAATCCGATCGCATATTATTTTGTAGGCGGCGGCTCGATGGAGAAAGTAATGGAGAACTACACTTGGCTCACCGGACGCCAGCAGATGCCACCCTACTGGTTCCTCGGATACACCACATCGCGCTACGGCTATACCTCCTTCACCGATGCCGACAACAATATCAATGCCATCAAAGGAGCCGGCATTCCGCTCGACGGCGTGGTGTTCGACCTTTTCTGGCAGGGCACTGACGAGTCCGGCATGGGCAACCTCGACTGGGAAGGGAGCAACTTCGGCAACGCCACATCGTGGCTGAAAGGGAAAAAAGACTCCGGCGTGCACACCGTAATCATCACCGAGCCGTTCTTCACAAGCAAGTCACGCAATTACGCCACTCTCAAGAGCAAAAGCTATCTGGCCGACGAGAGTGTCAACGGCATGGAATGGCTGAAATCGAAAAACGTAGGTCTCATCGACGCCTCCAATCCCGAAGCGATGAAATGGATGGTAGAGGAATGCTATATACCCCGTACTCGCGAAGGCGTGGACGGGATGTGGCTCGACCTGGGCGAGCCGGAGCGCCATGACGACGACAGCAACCACCAGGGAGGAAGCGTGGCGCAGGTACACAATGAGTTCGGCAACCTCTGGATTGAGGCGGTTTACAACGGACTGCGGAGGGAATTCCCCGATATGCGCCCCATGCTGATGCCGCGCGCCGGCACCTCCGGTATGCAGCGCTTCAGCACATTCCCCTGGACGGGCGACATACAGCGCTCCTGGTCGGGGCTGCAGGCCCAGATTCCGGCGCTGGTAAGCGCATCGATGTCGGGCATCGGATACATCGGTTCTGACGTCGGCGGCTTTGAGGGAGCGGCCCCCGACCAGCGCCTCTATCTGCGATGGGTGCAGCAGGCTGTGTTCACCCCCATGATACGCACCCACGCCCAGGGCAGACTCCTGCCTGAACCGTCAAATGACTGCTACAATGATGTGCGCGACGACGTGCGCCGCTTCATCAACCTGCACTATCAGTATCTCCCCTACACCTACACCCTGGCCTGGCGCAACGCCACAAAGGGCACTCCGCTGGCACGCCCGGTGAACATGTATGACTCCAACCCGGCCACTCTGGCCTCCGTAAAGGACGAATACCTCTGGGGTCGCGACATACTGGTGGCTCCGGTTGTTGAAAACGCCGAAAGCCGCACCGTGCGCTTCCCCGAAGGGAAATGGCTTGACCTCAACGACTACACCGGGATTTACAGCGGCACCACCCAGTACAGCGCTCCGCTTGGCAAACTCCCCTACTTCGGCCGTGTGGGCTCGTTCATACCCCGGTTCACCGCCACCACATTCACCAACACGGCGTCAATCGCGCACACCGACTACACAATCGACTACATCGCCGACCCCGACGGCGGTGTGACCGAGGGATTCCTCTTCGAGGATGACCGCACCACCCCGTCGGTCAACGAAAACTACAAATACCTCGTGACTAAATTCCACGGCGTGGTCGAGGACGACAAGGCCTACATATATATATGGCGTTATGACCAGAACGACTCTGACATCGACGGCTCCCCCTCGCCGGTGAAAGAGGGTTACGACGGCATGGCCCAATACCATACCTACACTTTCGTAATCCACAACATGCCGGCGAAAGTGCGGGCGGGCGCATCCGTACGCGCCAAGGCACCCTCGGCCGGCAACTCGGCCGGAGATGACTTCGCCGAGGCCGAATCGGTCGACGCCCTCATGGCTTCCGGCCGTAACGCGTACTTCATCGACAGCGCCAGCGGAAAGGCATACATCAAGGCAACTCTCCCCACCGACACACACCAGATAATCCAGGTGAGCGGCGACGGAGCCATAATGACCGGCGCCGACGCCATCGAGGCCGACAACAACATGTATCTCAGCTATGCCGACGGAATGCTCAGCTACTCGCTCGCACCTGAAATGACGGGCGGCCGCATCGAAGTATATTCCGCGTCAGGCGCCATGGCTTGCAGCTTCGAGGCCGGCGCGGCCGACGGCACGGTACACCAGACTCCGGCGAACCTCGCCCCCGGCGTGTATGTGGCCCGCATCTCCGCCACCGACGCCTCGCAGCGCCCAGCCACGAAACGCATCAAGATTGCCGCGAGGTAACGCACGGCATCCCTGAATGAAAATCACCCCCGCATGAGCTCAGGCTCATGCGGGGGTGATGCTTTTTAAAGGCGCGGCGCCATTCAGCGGGCCGCGGGCTTTACATGTTCATACCGCCGTCAACCTGGATAACCTGACCGGTGACGTACGACGACATATCGCTGGCGAGGAATGTGGCCACGCTTGCGATATCCTCCACTTTGCCTCCACGGCGCAGGGGTATCTTCTGGCACCACTCCTTGCGGATTTCTTCGGGAAGGGCGGCGGTCATGGCAGTCTCGATGAAGCCGGGGGCGATGGCGTTGGCGCGGATATTGCGCGAGCCCACCTCCTGAGCGATGCTCTTGGCAAGGGCAATGAGACCTGCCTTCGACGCGGCATAGTTAGCTTGGCCGGCATTGCCGTGCACACCTACTACGGAAGCCATGTTGATGATTGAGCCATGTTTCTGACGCATCATTATGGGGAGTACGGCGTGGATAAAGTTGAACGCGCTCTTGAGGTTCACGGCGATAACAGCATCCCACTGAGCTTCGGTCATACGCATCATAAGGCCGTCCTTGGTGATGCCGGCATTGTTTACGAGAATATCGATGGAGCCGAAATCGTTGTGGATTTCCTTTACAACCTCTTCGGTCTGTGCGAAGTCGGCGGCGTTGGAGGCGTAGGCCTTCACTTTCACGCCAAGGGCTGCGATTTCTTCTTCGGTCTGCTTGCCGTTTTCATCAATTACGAGGTCGGTGAAAGCGATGTTGGCGCCTTCATGGGCGAAACGCAGGGCGATTTCCTTGCCGATGCCGCGGGCGGCACCGGTTACAACTGCGGTTTTTCCTTCAAGTAATTTCATAACTTATAATTGGTTGTATATGGTTTTGCGATGAATGCCTCAGTTCTGCCGGAGGCCGTTGACGATGAAAGCTATCACCGCCTCTTCCGAATCGGTGCGGTCAAAGCCCGAGAGTTCAAGCCCGGCAGTGACGGCAGGATGGTCGAACCCCTGCATCACCACCACTATCAGCGCGCCGGCCCTGCGGGCCTGCGAGGGGGAGAATTCGCCGGCTTCGACCCCCTCGCGGAGTATCTCACGAAGTATCTCCACCTCCTTTTTGGCTGCCAGACGGCGCGTTTTTTCGGCTCTCTTGAAATCCAGCCTCAACATGTCGGCCACATTCTCGGAGAGGAAGCGGCCTGTGGGGCACTTCACAATCTCGAGGCGCGCCCTCATGAAGTCGATGAGCTTTCCGGTGGCGGAGGTGTCGCTGTCAAGAATCTGGCGCTGACGCGAAACTATCTGCTCGCTCTCGCGCTCAATCACCGCCTGGTGAATTTCGCGTTTGTTTTTAAAATATGTATATATGGTGCGCCTCCCCTTCTCCGACGCATTGGCGATATCGAGCATGGTGGTGTTCTCCACCCCTTTGCGGGCGAAGAGCTGCCTTGCCACCTCGATCAGCCTGTCGCGGGTCTTGCTTGCCATATCACTCAAAAAATTTAATACATCAAACTCATCCGCCCTTTTTCACAAGGACGGAAATTGTTGGCGAAGTTACAACTTTTTCGTGAAAAATCCCTAAAAATTAGTCGGTTTTTCATTTCTGTGACGTGATTTCACCGAAAAAATTTGGCAGAGGTGTAATGAATTTGTAAATTCGTGGCGTTTTTAACAAATATGACACGTATATCCCACTATATCGTATCGGTGTTGATGCATACCGCTATGGCTGCTATGCTGTGGCTGCCGGCAACGGCCGCCGGGCAGACTGCCGCAGATGTCTGCGTGGAGCCACTGGCGGCCGACAGCGTGGCAGCCCCCGACACCATAGCCACCCCGCGGCCGCCGGTCGACCTGCCGGAGCCGGCTGTGGTGGGAATCGTGGTACGCGACCTCGCCACCGGCGAGGATATCGCCGCCCGCAACGCCGACACCCCCATGACCCCCGCCAGCATAATGAAATGCATCACATCGGCCTGCGCCCTGCTCGACGGCAAAGCGGAGATGAGGTTCGTTACCTCGGCATTCACCCGCGGGGCCATCAGCGAAGGGCAGTTATGGGGCGACCTGGTAATCATGGCATCGGGCGACCCCACAACCGAAAGCTCCTTTTTTCCGGTTAACGCCGGATTCGCCGATTCCGTGGCCAGCCACGTGGCAGCCCTCGGCATCGACTCTATCCGCGGGCAGATTGTTTTCGACACATCCATCGTGCCCGGAGGAGGGCCGTCGTCCCACTGGCTTGCCGAAGACTACAAATGGCGCTACGGCGCCGGGCACTATGCCCTCAACTACAAGGACAACACCCTGCCGCCCGACCGCGCCATGCCCGACCCTCCGTCTTATTTCTACGACGCGCTCTGCCGTTCGCTTGATGAAGGAAACATCGCGGTGCTTGACGAAGACATCGATGTCACCGGGTCATCGCGCGAGATTTACCGGCGCTACTCCCCTCCCGGCAAGGATATAATGAGGAGCATGATGGTGCGCTCCGACAACATGTTCGCCGAAGCCATGTTGCGCTCTCTGGCGCCGGGCGAGGATATCGACGGAGCCGTTGCGCGTGAAAAGCAACTGCTGCAGCGCCTCGGCACCGACCCGCGCGACGTAATAATCAACGACGGCTCCGGCCTCGCTCGCGACAACCGCGTAAGCCCCCGTTTCATGGCCGATATGCTCCAGGCAATGGCCCGCACACCGCGCGCGGCCGATTACATAGGCTTCTTTCCGAAAGCCGGCGAGGAAGGCACCGTACGCAAAGTACTCAAAGACACCCCTCTGGCCGGCAAACTGGTGCTGAAAAGCGGCAGTGTGCGCGGCGTGCAGTGCTATGCCGGATATAAACTCGGCGACAGCGGAGAGCCAACACACGCCGTAGTGATAATGGTCAACCGGTTCACATGCCCGCGCGCCAAGGTGGTTGCCGAGGCTGAAAAATTCCTGAGCGAGACCTTTCTCCCCGCAACCGAAACTGTACACGAGCCCTCAACAACCCGACAATGAATCCTGTCATAGATAAAATGCTTACCGTCACCGCCGAGATTGCCGAGCAACTTCTGGCGGTGAAAGACCGGGGCGCCGACGGCCTTCCTGCCGAGGCGAAACTCCGCATCATCGAACTGGCCGAAATGGCATCGCAGGTGCCTGAAACCGAGGCCATGCCCACAGAGCTTCAGGAGCCGGATACCGAACCTGAAGAAGCCTCTGTCATTGAGGAGGCCACACAACCCGCGGAGGTGGTGGAAACAGAAAATGTGGATGCTGACGCAACTCCCGCCGATGATGAGCAGCCTGCACAGGGAGAAGAATCCGCCCGGGAAGAACCGACGCTGATGTCGGACGAGGAATTTTACTTTGATCCCGGCGCCGCAGAGCAGGCTCAGCCCGAAACAGCTCCGGCAGCCGAGGACGAAGCCGCCGCCGCTCCATTGCCTGAGCCCGGGCCAGCCACAGACCTCTCGCTGTGGCGGAGTATTTTCTCAATCAACGACATGTATCTTTTCCGACGCGAGCTCTTCAACGGCAGCGAGGCGCTCATGGCCGATGCTCTGGCCACAATCGGCACAGCCGAAAGCCTTGACCGGGTGCGAGCCATCCTTGCCGACAGATACGGCATAGACCTGCGCACCCGCACGGCAAAGGATTTTATCACATCTATATCAACACTTTTCTGAAACCATGGAGCTCACTGACGGAAAACTGTATGTAGTGCCCACCCCGGTGGGAAATCTCGGCGATATGTCGCCTCGCGCCATAGAGGTGCTGAAAGGCTCCTCGCTTATCCTTGCCGAGGATACCCGAACAAGTGCCACACTGATGCGCCATTTCGGAATCGACACCCCCATGGTGTCGCACCACAAGTTCAACGAACACCAGACGGTGGGCCCCGTAATCGAGCGGCTCAAAAGGGGCGAGACGTTCGCCCTGGTTTCCGATGCCGGCACCCCCGGTATCTCCGACCCCGGATTCATGCTTGTGCGGGAATGCCGTGCCAACGGCATAGAGGTGGAGACCCTTCCCGGGCCTACGGCATTCGTACCGGCCCTGGTGAATTCCGGCCTGCCATGCGAGCGGTTCACCTTCGAGGGGTTTCTGCCGCAGAAAAAAGGGCGCGCCACGCGCCTGGAATCACTCGCCGCCGACGAACGCACATTTATTATCTATGAGTCGCCTCTGCGGCTGGCGCGCACACTCGACGACCTGGCGCGCGCGTGCGGCGAAAACCGCGAAGCCTCTGTGTCGCGCGAAATCTCAAAACTTCACAACACCACCCGCAACGGCACACTCGCCGAGCTGCGCGAATACTTCACCCTGAACAATCCGCGCGGAGAGATTGTTATAGTGGTATCCGGCAGACGGGAATCGGAGAAAAAGGTCCACCGCAACAAATACCGCACCGACCTACCGGAATAAGAAACTAATCACAAACGCTTATAACTATTTGATTATGAAAAAAATCGCAGGTATCACTCTGACCGCCCTGGCAATAATGGCCTCGGCCTGCCACTCCGATAAGACACAGAACGAGGGCGACGGCGCCTACACTCCCACTACATCCGACTCACTGCGCGTGGCCCTGGCAAACCAGGATTCTCTGCTGATGCTTATGAACGACGTGTCGGAAGGTCTCTCTCAGATCAAACAGATGGAGAATCTTCTCGATGCCACCACCGGCATGGGCCCCGAGGCACAGAACAAACGCCAGCAGATTCGCAACGACATCATGGCCATACAGCAGCAACTGCAGAAAAACCGCGACCGTGTGGCCGACCTTGAGAAACGTCTTGCGGCATCTAACTCCAACAACCAGACCCTCCAGCGCTCAATCGAGACCCTGAAGAAATCAATCGCCGAGCAGGAAGGCACCATCCAGTCGCTGCGCAACGAACTGGCTGCCGCCAACATCAAGATTGACGCGCTCAACTCTTCGGTCGACTCGCTCAATACCACCGTTGCCACAGTATCGGAAGAACGCTCGCAGGCACAGGCCCGCGCTGAGCAGCTCAATGCCGAACTCAACACATGCTACTATGTAATCGGCACCGGAAAGGAACTCAAGACCAAAAATATAATCGAGAGTGGCTTCCTCCGCAAAACCAAGGTGCTACCCGGCGACCAGTCGACTGCCAACTTCATCAAAGGCGACAAGACCAAACTCACCGTCATCCCCCTCTACTCCAAGAAGGCGAAAGTGATGACCAACCAGCCGGCCTCGTCGTACACCCTTGAAAAAGACGCCAACGACTCCTACACTCTGCGCATCACCAACCCCGGCGCATTTTGGGAGAAATCGAATTTCCTCGTGGTCAAGATTGACTGACATATCCGAAAAACATAGCATCCACACCTCCCCCGGACCGCAATAAATGTAGCGGTCCGGGGGATTTCACATACACACACTACTCCCGGCCTCACACCGCCCTTCATTGGCAAAAAAATGCGCTAAATTTATAACGATTAGGTACTTGCATTAAAATTGATACCATCTGCAACATTTTTTATACCCCGATATTAACATACATTTATATCTTTGCGCCAGTTTTACAACACTAACCTTAACAACATTATGAAAAAACTAATCCTCAGTGCGCTGCTGACCATAATGGCAATGGTGACAGCAACCGCACAGTCGATCACCGTTCACGGCTCAGTGTGGGGCCTGAATGATGACGAACCTCTGATCGGGGCCACAGTCGCGCCTGCAGGCGACCCCACCAAAGGTGTAACCACCGACATCGACGGTAATTTCACCATCACCGTACCGAAAGGCACCCGCCTGTCCTTCTCCTACATCGGCTACATGCGACAGGTGGTTGAGGCCACCCCCGAGATGAAGGTAGTGCTCCAGGACGACGCACTGAATCTCCAGGAAATCGTAGTCACCGGCTATACCACCCAGCGAAAGGCCGACCTCACCGGAGCCGTGGCAGTAATGGATATGAAACAGCCGATTTCAGAAAACGCCGGTTCGATAATCAACTCCATGCAGGGACGTATGCCCGGTGTTTCCGTCACTACGAATGCCGCTCCCGGCGGCGGCGGTGAAATCCGCGTGCGCGGTATGTCGACCGTCAACTCCAACGCACCGCTTTATATTGTCGACGGCATCGCCACCGACAACATTACCTCGATCAACCCCTCCGACATCGAGTCAATGCAGGTGCTCAAGGATGCCGCATCAGCGTCAATCTACGGCTCGCGTGCCGCAAACGGCGTTATCATAATCACCACACGCCAGGGCAAGGGCGACAAGCTCCAGGTCAATGTAAACTATTCGGCATCGGTGCAGTTCGTGGGCCGCACCTACGACATGCTCAACGCCGAACAGTGGGGCCAGGCCTACTGGACCGCCGCCGCCAACTCGCATGTCACACCGTCGCATCCCCTCTACGGCAACGGCGCAACACCCCAGCTCGTGGAATACATCGACGGCAACCCCAACTTCCGCACCACCGACACCGACTGGCAGGACGCCGTTTACCGCTCGGCATGGACTAACAACCTCACCGCTTCGGTAAGCAACTCCTCCGACCGCGGCTCATTCATGTTCTCGGCCAACTATATCAACCAGGACGGTGTGATGCGTGAAACCTTCTACCGCCGCTATTCGGCCCGCGTAAACTCCACCTACAATATCAGCAAATATTTCCAGGTAGGCGAAAACCTCATGGTAGCCAACTGGTCGGACCGAGGCTTCGGCACCGGCGACGACCGTGGCATCCCCTTCACCGCGATGCGCCAGCACCCGGCACTCCCGGTCAAAGGCCTTGACGGCGACTGGGCACGCCCGATGGATCTCATCGCATCCGATATCGCCAACCCCGTGCAGACTCTCTACAACGGCCGCGACAACGAGAACAACTCCTGGCGTATCTTCGGCAACATGTTCCTGGCCGTGATGCCCGTCGACGGCCTCACCCTCAAGACAAACTTCGGTCTGGAGCACATACAGTACTTCAACAAGAACCTGGTGCGCAAAACCGTGGCTTCCGACGTCAACGAGATGTCGCGCGCATACGGCCAGGGCGACACCTGGACCTGGACCAACACCGCCAACTATGTGAAGACCTTCAACGAAAAGCACCACATCAACGTGCTCTTCGGTGTCGAGGCCATAAAATACACCTTCGAGGATCTCTCCGCAGCCCGCAAGGACTATGCCTTCGAGGATAACGACTACATGCAGATCGGCTCCGGCGAAGGCACCCAGACAAACGGCGGCGGCAAAAGCCAGTGGGCACTCTTCTCGGTGTTCGGCAAAGCCGACTACAACTATGCCGACCGCTACCTGGCATCGTTCACTCTGCGCCGCGACGCCTCCTCGCGCCTCGACAAGCGCCACAACTCCGGTGTATTCCCCGCATTCACCCTGGCATGGCGCCCCACCCAGGAAACATTCTTCCCCACCAACAACGTGCTCAACGACCTGAAAGTGCGCTTCGCATGGGGTCAGAACGGCAACTCTGCAATCGACAACCTCTACGCCGCCTACACCACCTACAAATATGACCTCGGCAACGGCGCCTACGACCTCAACGGCACCGGAAACGGATATATCCCCGGAGTAGTCGTGGACCGCACCGGTAACCCCAACCTCAAATGGGAAACCACAACCCAGACCAACATCGGTGTAGACTTCGGATTCCTCAACAACTCGCTGAGCCTCTCGTTCGACTACTACATCAAGAAAACCACCGACATGCTCACCCAGCCCCCAGTGCTGGCAGTGGCCGGCGAGAACGCGGTGATGTTCATGAACACCGGCGACATGAGCAACAACGGTTTCGAACTCCAGCTCAACTACATCTCGCCCAAGTATGGCGACTTCTCCTGGAGCGGTAACTTCAACATCTCGCGCTACAAGAACAAGCTCGTCAAGCTCAACAACATGGTCAACACTATCGGCGGCGACATCCGTCTTATCAAAGACCAGCCCATGGGTGTTTACTACGGCTATGTTTACGACGGCATATTCCAGACCCCCGACGAAGTGGCCAACCATGCCCAGCAGACCGGTGCCGCTCCCGGCCGCATGAAATTCCGCGACCTCGACGGCAACGGCGTAATCAACGAGAACGACCGCTGCATCATCGGCGACCCCAACCCCGACTTCTCGCTGGGTCTGAACCTCGACTTCAAATACCGCGACTTCACCCTCAGCGCCTTCTTCTGCGGCGACTTCGGCTTCGACATCTACAATCCCACCCTGCGCCAGCTCAACTTCATGGGCAACGGCGGTGTGTCGACCAACCGTTCCGTTGACGTGCTCAACGCATGGACACAGACCAACACTTCGGCAAGGATTCCCGCCCTGGCGCTCACCGACGACAACAACGAGACACGCATGTCGACCTACTATGTAGAGGACGGCTCCTACCTTAAGATGAAATACATCAAGCTCGCCTACTCGCTCCCCGCAAAAGTGCTCCGCCCCATCTCAGGCACATCCTGCAACGTCTACGCACAGCTTGAAAACGTGTTCACCATCACAAAGTACTCGGGTCTCGACCCCGAACTTCCTCTGGGTACCTACGGCGCACGCGTGGACAATGGTCCCTACCCCCGCTCACGCGTTCTCTCGCTGGGTCTCAACCTCACATTCTAATCCATAAAAGCATTTCACAAAACGATGAAAACCATATACAACATCATAAACCGCTCGCTGCTGGCAGCCTCGATAAGCTGCATGGCCTTAGGCGCCGTATCGTGCGACGATATGCTCGACACCAAGCCGCAGGGCGTGTTCACCGCCGACCAGATGGACGACGCCGCTGTCGAGGGACTGATGTCGGCCGCCTACGCCGGACTCCAGTCGCATTTCTTCGGCAACAACGAAGCCTTCGCCGGCCCCATCACAAACTGGATTTTCGATGTACGCTCCGACGACGCCTACAAGGGGGGCGGCGGCACCTCGATGGAGGAGAATATCCACCAGCTCGAGATGTCGAACATCCAGAGCGACAACGTTTCGGTATTCAACAAGTGGGAGAACAACGTGTTTGCCATCTCGCGCTGCAACAAGGCAATCCTCGCCGTGCAGGACGCTCCTGCCATCGGCGACAAGGAGAACCTCATCGCCCAGCTCAAGACCCTGCGCGCCTACTTCTACTTCGACATGATCCGCATCTACGAGAACATTCCCTACTGGACCGAGACCGAGGATGCCAACTCCGCCTCACCCTACCAGTACACACGCGACGAGATTTTCTCGTTCATCAAAAAAGACCTGGCCGACGCCTACAAGGTGCTCCCCGAAACCCAGTCGCAGGTAGGCCGGTTCAACAAATATGCCGCAGCGGCCATCCACGCCAAGGTATCGGCTTTCACCTCCTCATGGAGCGAGGTCGAGGAATATGCCGGATACATTATCGACTCCAAAAAATACCAGCTCTATCCCAACTTCCTGGATATGTCGAAGATAGAGTACAACAACATGTACGAGTCGCTGGTGACAATCCAGTTCTCCACCGCCAACAACAACGCCAACATCAACTGGTGCAACCTCCTCAACACCACTTACTCCGACGGTAACCTCTTCGGCAACGGCGACGACTTCTTCCTCGCCTCGCAGAACCTGGTCAACGCCTTCCGCACCGACAGCAACGGCCTCCCCTACCTCGACGGCACCTTCAACGATGTGGAAGTGACCTCGAACTACGATGGCAACGTCGATCCCCGCCTCGACTTCACCGTAGGCCGTCTGGGCTTCCCCTTCCGCGGCCATATCTACAACATGAAATGGTGTCGCGCCTACGACGTCTACGGAGAGTATTCCGGCAAGAAAGGCCTTATCGACCCGTCGTCGCCCGACATGGTCCAGGGCTTCCCCTGGGGTGCGTCACCTCTGAGCTTCAAACTCATCCGCTACGCCGACATCATTCTGCTCAAGGCCGAGGCTCTCATCGAGCAGGGCAAAGATCTTGACACCGCCCGCGTCCTGATCAACTCAGTGCGCCGCCGTGCCGCCAACTCCGTCGACCCCAACTACACCCCCATCGACTGCGACCCCTCTATCGCATCATATTACGTGGCCGAATATCCCTCGCAGGGCTGGAACCAGGATTATGCCCGCCGCGCCGTGCGCATGGAACGCCGCCTGGAGCTGGCTATGGAAGGCCACCGCTGGTTCGACCTCGTGCGCTGGGGCGTGGCCGTAGAGACCATGAACCAATACTACCGCACCGAGCAGCGCCTCCGCTCCTACTACGAGACCGCCTCGATGTCGGCCGATGAGCTTTACTTCCCCATACCTCTGAGCCAGGTGGAAATCTCCGGCGGACTCTACGACAAGAAATAATTACGGTTACCTAATTCTGAAACCAAACACGAAAAATGAAAAAGTCAATCATATTTTCTTCCTTCGTAGCCGCAAGCCTCACCGCAGGTCTGACCTCGTGCTCGGATGTGGAATATCCCGATACTCCCAATGCCCCGAAGGCTGAGAACGTAACCTCCGATGTCGACGGCCGTTCTGTAAGCCTCACCTGGACACTCCCCCAGGGGAAAGACATAAAGGGTGTGCAGATTCTGCGCGACGGAGTGGTAGTGGCCACCATCGAAGGCCCCGCCACCTCCTACTCCGATCGTCGCGCCACTCCCGGCACCGATGTGCGCTACACGGTGAAAATAATGTATGCCGACGGCACCGTTTCCGAAGGCATCACAGTGCACATGGACATCATCTCCACCGAGAAAGCCTGCCTTCTCCTCCCCTGCGAGATGCCCGAGCTTACCGACGACGATGAGATCTATGCCGCCAACTGGTTCACTCAGGAATACGGCGACAACGGAGTGGTGATGACACCGGCCGACGTCAACAAAATCACAGTCAAGGACAACCCCGTGGTATGGATCAACATCGACCGCGAAGGCCTCCCGATGGGATGGCGCAACCTCCCCGAAAAGCTTGTGGCTCCCGAAGTGCTTGATGCGCTCCGCGACTACATCGACGCCGGCGGCCATGTTTACCTCACCAAGCACGCCACACAGATGACCGTGCCCCTGGGCTTCCTTGACGAGCAGTTCGCACCCCGCCTGTATGCCTCCGGCGCCGGCGGAGAAGGCACCGACATCTGGACTATGAACTGCAACATCGGCCTTATATACGACCATTACGACTCGCCCCTCTTCGCCGGGCTCACCACCTGCGACGCCTTCACCCATCCCACCATCCCCCTGATCGGTCCGGGCTGGCGCGAAGACCACAACTGCATGTGGGACCTCAACTCCTACCCCTACACCGTAGTCGCCGACAATACCGTGCTCCAGTTCGAGCAGCAGAATGACTGCACCGTAATGGCTACCTGGGGCCAGGTTGTTGACTTCGCCGTGGCAGGCATCCTCCAGTTCGCCGACACCGAAGGACGGCTCACCTGCGTGGCCAACGGCCTTGCAGCCTATGAATTCTGCCAGCCCGGCGGCAACGAGTACCAGGCCAATATCGACCGCCTGACCCGCAACTGCCTTGACGAACTCAGCAAATAAAACCGCTATCCTCCCCTCTTTCCGATTCCGCAGTCTGCCCGGGGCGCCGCCAGGTGCCCCGGAAGCAGACCGGGAAACAACCATCTGATAAAACTCAATTACATAAAACATCACACAAAATCACCATGAACAAGTCTTTACTTAAATCCGCCATCGCTGCCGCCGCTATCGCCGCTGCCGCCAACGCACAGGCAAACGAGAAGGTAGCTATGCTTATTCCCGCCGCAACTATCAACGATATCGAGAACGCACAGGAATACGCCGCCGCCAACTACTTCCGCTCAATCTATGCCGACGGTACTGTTATCGCCACCGGCGAAACCGAAAAAATCGATGCATCGAAAGTAGATGTGATCTGGGTTCATATCGACCGTTGCGGCCTGGGCCTGAACAACCTCCCCGCCGAATACGATGAAGCCACCATCGGCGCCCTCAAGGCTTTCGTTGAGAACGGCGGCAACCTCTTCCTCTCCAAACAGGCCACCCAGCTCGTTCACAAAATGGGCCGCATCGACGCATCCTTCGCCCCCGGCATCTATGGTGACGGCGAGGGCGGCAAAGGCACCGATGTATGGACAGTAAACGCCGAAATCGGCTTCATAAACAAGGAAGCCGACCCCACACAGTATTACGACCGCTCCAACCACGCCATCTACTCCGGCCTCGAAGTGAACAATGACTTCGGCCATCCCACCTTCGGCCTCCTCGGCACAGGCGACGGCACTGAGATGCACCGCGAAGACCACAACTGCATGTGGGATCTCAACGCCTACTCCTACACCGCCGACGGCGCCAACACCGTAGAGAAATTCGAGAATGAACTCAATGCAGTAGTACTCGGCCAGTGGGGCCATGTCACCGACTATGCCGTGGCCGGCATTGTGGAGTTCGCTCCCGTGGCTTCCTACGGGGGACGCATCATCGCCAACGGCCTGGCCGCCTACGAATGGGCTCCCCGCGAAGGTGTCAACGGCTCAAAAGGCAACATCGAGAAGCTGACCGCCAACACCCTGGCTTACCTCACAAAGACCACCGATGCCATCACCGAGACTGAGGTTTCGGCCGACGCTCCCGCCGAATACTTCAACCTTCAGGGCATGGCTGTGAAAGCCGACAACCTCACCCCCGGCCTCTACATCGTGCGCCAGGGCGCCAAGACCGCCAAAGTGCTTGTAAAATAATAATTCCGGGCTTTCACCCTGACCTCTGAAAGCCCGTTCTATCCCGACATGGCGGCGGCGGCACGGAGCCGCCGGCCGCCATGTCAATTTTCCGGATAAAAACTCCGGCATCTGAGCATTGCACCAGACCAGTCTTCTACTTTTCACTTCCTGACATGAAAACAAAACTGAGATTCCTGACTCCTACACATTGCATAATAGCGGCATTTCTGTCATTAGTGTTCGCGCCGGCGGCTAATGCCGCATGGTGGCGCGAATATCAGAAAATGGCCATGTACATCAGCGCCGAAACCGTGGAGGCAATAGAATCGCCCCAGGAACGGGCTGCGGCACAACTGTTCCAAAAAGAATTCTGGCTCGACGGCCAGTTCATCACTCCCTCGCGGCTCGACCGTATCAACGCCGAGAATTTCGACTGCATATGGATTCACATAGACAGCAACGGCTTAGGCTCCTCAGCGGCCAATTACAAAGGCTACAACTCTCCGGAGTTCATCAGCGCCATACGCAAGTTCCATCAGGACGGCGGCAACCTCTATCTGTCGAAATTCGCCGTTCAGCTCCTTTTCTCCGACGGTATCAGCAGGCTCGACGATAAGTTCCGGCCCAACATTTTCTCCGACGGCGAGGGCAAGAGCGAAGGCAACATATGGTGTATCAACGCCGAAATCGGCGCCCGCGCCCTCTCGCCCGGATGGGACACTCCGACACAGTATCACGACCGCCGCAACCACATCATCTACTCCGGTCTCACAACGATGAAGTCGACCGAATGGACCATCGACAAAGACCCGATCTACGACCGGTATGTCTACGATGTATTCCCCATGCAGGGCGCGTCCGACAAATCCTCCACACAGCGCTACGACCACAACTGCATGTGGCGTCTGTCTGGTAAAACCACCGAGGGACTGAAAGTCGGCATGTATATCGGCGACAATGACAAATTCAATATCGACGGCATAGCATATCCGCAGGAGAAGGCGGCGATAAAATTCACGCAGACCTTCAACGTAGACCAGGAAGTGGAGATAATCACCAAGGACGACCTTGTGCGCATCGACCCCAACAACTTCGACTGCCTGTGGATTCATATCGACCGTCCGGGCCTTTCGCAGGGATGGACCAATCTTCCCGAGGCCTTCCGCAACGAGGAGTTCATCACAAAACTCCGCAGTTATGTAAAAGAGGGAGGCAACCTTTATCTCACCAAATATGCCACGCAACTGACAGTGCCGGTGGAACGTATCCCTGAAAAATACGCTCCCAACATCTTCGACACAGGCTCAGGCAACACCGGCGACACCCCCTGGTACATACAGGCACAGATAAATTACCTCTGGAAAGACAGCAATCCGGATATATTCCACGACCGCACCCATCACGACATCTATATCGGGATGACCATGCAGGAATATCAGCCCAATAACGACTTCCGGTATAACGCATTCCCGGCCATCAAGGGCGAGGTTGAAAACCACAACTGCCTGTGGGACCTCAACCGTTTCTACACCGGAGGCAACAAGGTGGAGCAGTTCCGCGAAGAGAACCTTGTGCGTATCCTCGGCACATGGGGCCATGTGGTCGACGATGCCGTGGCAGGTATAATCGAGTTCCGCCCCACCCCCCAGATTCAGGGACGAATCATAGCCAACGGCCTTGCCGCATACCAGTTCAGCGAGTCAAACCCTTACAGCGACAACATCGGCACCCTCACCAAAAACTGCATCAAATACCTCAGCAAGTCGAGTGACTATGACTTCACAAGCCCGGGAGAGGATAACGTGGCACGCTTCGAGGGGGATACCAACTCAAAGATACTCGGCACATGGGGGCAGGACTGGGACCACCAGGCTGCCGGCATCGTAGAGTTCGAGCCGCTGGCCGAACACCTGCTGAGCTACCGTCCGAAAGTCCTTCTTGACAACGAAATCAACAAGACCAAAGCCCATCCCGGCACTGTTATCGCCAACGGCATAGGGTGTATGCAGCTCCATGCCAACGGCACGCGCAACGACTATCTCGACAACACGGAGAAACTGACACGCAACATCATCGACTACCTCTCGCCATGGTACGGCGAAATGACCGGAATAGAGGATGTTGCCGACGCAGACAATGTGAAAGTGACATCGCACCCCGGCGGCCTCGCCTATGCCAATGTGCCGGCAGGCTCGGAAATATGCGTCTACACTTCCGACGGGCGCCTGGCCGACACCTTCACGGCCGAAGGCCACGGCACCCGCGCCATAGCATTCCGCGGCATAGCAGTGGTGACTGTCAACGGCACCCCCTTCAAAGTAATCATTCCCTAAACCATCTTATAGTGAACCTTAAATCCTCTGCCATCGCAGCAGCCCTTATAACCCTGCCGGGAGCGTATGCCCCGGCAGGGGTTGTTGCACATTACCCGATGGAAATCAATTCATCGGGAGAAATATCCGAGCGTATCACCGGGCGCTCATTTACCGTGCACGGCAACTTCGGAGCCGAGAGCGCCCCCGGAGTCAAAGGCAACGCGCTGTTTCTCGACGGCTACACATCATACGTGGGCGCTGTGATGCCGCGCCTGAACCCTATGCGGCGCGCCACCATATCGCTGTGGGTCGCCATTGACTCCTACCCTATCGTAAAAGTCGACTCCGAGAATCCCGGAGGACAGACCTGCATAGTAAACTGCCTTGACGATGCAGCCCGCACCGGTTTCGGCTACTTCTTAGGTTTCGACGGGCAATACAGCTTCCAGATATACATCGGAGGCGAGAAAGCTATTGTAAATGTACCGTCGGGACTTCCGCGCTATCGCTGGAACTGCCTTTCAGCCGTAATCGACGCCGATGCCGGACAGCTTACCTTCTACAACAACGGCAATGAAGTGGCATCGGCCGACTGCAGCAAAGGTGACATAAACCTTGGCGAATCCACACTCCACATAGCGCAGGACGGCTGGGAAGTGTGGTTCGGCTCCGGTGTCGACGCATTCCGCACCACAGCTTTCGGCGGAGTGATTGACGAACTGAAAGTAGAGGACCGCACCTATTCGGCCGACGAACTCCGCACATGGCGCGCCGACGCCACTCCCGTTGTATCGGCTCCGGCCGGACGCTATGAAGGCGACCGCTGGCGACCGCAATACCATGGCCTGCCCTCGACAGCATGGACAAACGAGCCCCACGGGCTGATTTGGACCGACAACCGCTGGCATATATTCTTTCAGAAAAACAGCCTGGGCCCCTACATGGCACGCCTGCACTGGGGGCACCTTGCCTCGACCGATCTCTTCGGCTGGTATGAGGAACAAACGGCAATCGCACCCGGCACACCGCTCGACATGAAAGGATGCTGGAGCGGATGCGTGTTCACCGACCCGGAGATATCCGGCAACCGACCCAACATCCTCTATACCGGAGTCGACTACGGACGGGCACGCATTCTCCGCGCCACGCCGAACGACAATTCTCTGGTAAAATGGACCAAAGACAACTCTCCCCTTATCGACCAGCGCCCCGACGGGCTCGGCGATGACTTCCGCGACCCATATTTTTTCCGCAGCGGAGGCAAGCCCTATATCATCGTAGGCTCGTCGCGCGACGGCCGGGGCCTGGTGACCCTGCACCGCTATGACAACGGCACCTGGAGCCGCCACCAGAACGACGACTTCTACTGGGGCAAACACGCCGAAGTCGACGGAAGTTTCATCGAAATGCCGTCGCTGACATTCATGCCCGACGGCACAGCCCTTTTCTGCTACACGCCGCTGGGCACCGAAAACGGCACGATGGCTCTCTACCGCACCGGACGCGTAGGCAACGAGGGCAACGACGAAGGCCGCTTCATCACCGACGATGCCTCGGTCGAACCCCGCCGGCTGGATATGTTCGGACGCGACGGCTACGGAATGCTCTCCCCCTCGATAGCCGTCAAGGACGGGCGTGTGATAGCGCTCGGCATCGTGCCCGACAAACTCGGCAGCGCCGACAACAAAGCCAACGGCTGGGCCCACTGCTATTCTCTGCCCCGCGAGTGGAGTCTCGACCAGAACCGCCAGCTATGCCAGAAACCGGCCGACGAGGTACAATGGATACGCAGCCGCCAGACATTCTCGCAAAAGAACTTCACCCTTTCAGGCGACCGGTATATCGGCTCGGGGCGACATATGGAGTTCAAGGCCGTGGCAAGGTGCGGCTCCGCCCCCTGGGGTATCCGCTTCCTCAAAAATCCGGCCAACCCCGACCACTCCCACGCATCACTGACGGTAAATCCGGCCGACGGCAGCATAACCCTGTCGCTGCAGCACATGCCCAGGATAGTAAACGACGGGATATACAACGGACTGTACACGGCATCGTTCCCCGAGCTGATTGCACCGGGCAAAGAGGTGACCGTGGATCTTTTCATCGACGGCTCCGTGGCCGACATATTCCTTAACGAACGCTATGCCGCCTCAGTGCGCATATATCCCCACGATGAGAACGGCGTGCAGGCCGAATTGTTCTCCACCGGCGGCGACACCGGCTTCATAGCCGCTGACGCATGGCCGATAAACACCCTGCACAACCGTTCGGCCACGGCTCACACCATGCCTCTCACAGAGCAGTCGCGCCGCATGGCAATCCTTGTGGAGAATGCCGACCCTGAAGCCCTCTCCCCCTCCGAGCGGGCCGCGCTCAGGCTATTCGAGGCAGCCTGCCCCAATGGAGCGGTTCTCACTCCCGGCGACATCGGCAACCTCAGCTTCAACAACTACGGCACTCTGTGGATTCACATCGACCGCTGCGGACTTGACAGAAACAACCCGCCCCTTTCATCCCCTGAAATCACATCCGCGCTATCTTCATTCCTGGCCCAGGGCGGCTCGCTCTACCTTTCAGGCCATGCCACACTTCTTCTGGCTAAAACCAATATTGTCCTAAATAATTTTTGAGTGCTACTCAACGTGCAGAGGCATCAGCCTTTGCAAAAATGACATCAGAGTAATCCCCCTAAGGCAAAAACGGCTCTTCGGGAGGCGGTGTGAAGGGTTCGT
>SCEJ01000291.1 GCA_004102785.1 Muribaculaceae bacterium Isolate-013 (NCI) | reverse complement strand
TAGGGCTTTGAATTGTCGTGAGGCTTGAGTGGAGATCCTGATATAATCTTAGGAAAAGATAATCATAATGATGAATGTTTTGAGAGACGGTTGCTCGGAGAGGGGTACGGTGCGAGTTGGCAAGCGTCATGACTTGAAGACTGTACGCTGGTACGTGCTCACGCTTCCTACTACGGGTATGGCACGACGCGACAAGCTCAGCCCCGCTAAAAGCTTGGATGCCGAGCTTTCCCGTCGCAAGCGTCGTGGGGAGACGTTGTTCGAGTATTTCGCCCCCTCCTATGTAGAGGTGAGGAAGGTGGACGGAAAGATGGTCAATACGAAGCGTCCCCTGCTGTTCAACTACGTGTTTGTCCGGTCCTCGGTTGAGGAGATTTTCCAGATGAAGCGCACGCTTCCCC
>SCEJ01000290.1 GCA_004102785.1 Muribaculaceae bacterium Isolate-013 (NCI) | reverse complement strand
GCTTTATAAACGCCTTTGGTGAAGAACTGATGGAAGAGAATGCGGAGAGAGCGATTTCCGCCGTATGTAGTCAGACGGGAGCGTCTGTGGTGAATTACACAGCCGCCCCGGTGTTTGCGGAGGGTAATCGCAAAGGCAGGCATCAATGGCTTGTGGAGTGGGGTAAACGCCCTGCCGACACATTGCGTTTTTCGATGCTTCTTGCTGAGGAGCTTCGCAGACTTAATTCCGATTATGATGCCAAGCGTACAGGAACAATATTTCTTGATCCTCCGGAAATTGTGGATATACCGGCGGGTGTGTTCAACAGCTGGCTGCATTCCGTGGGTAACGGAAAACTCGGAGGGCAGCGTAAAGTCCCGCGTCTTTCAAACGACCGCAAGATCGCGGATGCGGTATTA
>SCEJ01000289.1 GCA_004102785.1 Muribaculaceae bacterium Isolate-013 (NCI) | reverse complement strand
GTTGAAATATACCAATTTGCCGTTTGGCTTGTAGTGTGGTATTTGCTTGAGAGAAGTGAGTTTGTAGATATAACTCTCGGACAAACCGAGATAAGCAGAAGCTTCAGCGGTAGTCAGCACTTCCTTGACTGCCCAAATACGCTCTTTCAACTGTGCAATGTAATTCTCGATGATCTGGATTTTATCCACTTCGTTGATCTTTTGTTCTAACGATTGGAGCCGTTCAAAAGGTTTCTCCGTTGTCATCATCGAAATCATGTTCTCCATTTTGGAGAGCATCTTATTTTCATTTGTTGTTCTTCGATGTCTCATTGATTGATGCTGTTAAATTTGACAATGGGAGGTATGCCCTCCGTGAGTAATCGATTACGGAGGGCAAAGGTAGATGAGTATATTCGCTT
>SCEJ01000032.1 GCA_004102785.1 Muribaculaceae bacterium Isolate-013 (NCI) | reverse complement strand
TTTGTTCGTGCCATAGAACCGCTCCATGTGTCCGAGTGCCTGCCGATAGTTCTGCGCCGTGCGCAACTGGTACCGGTCCACCATGCGGTCGATATGGTGGCGCGCGTAGTCGCTGAAGCAGATGTCAGCGTCACCTTGTGTCACATACTCGATAATCTGACGTACTGTCCACTTTGCGCAATCCTTGCGGTTGAGTTTGTCAGTATAGAGCAATATCATTCTCGCACAATACTCGTTCACGAAAGGGTCATTGATATTGCCGTGCTTGTCCACCATCTGCTTGGTGACAATCTTGTCGGTCTTGATATATCCCGGCTTGGTGTTCTGTGTCACCCGAATATAGACCTGATAGAACCCGTCCTTGCGCGGAGTTCTTACAACTGCTTTGAATGTTGCCATTTACGTTTGTAATTATGTTTGTAAATTCTTGTAAGTGCCTTGCTCGAATGATATAGCCGATTTTGTAAGTTTTGCCGACACATTCTGCATGATTATCGTGCAGAATGTACGAATCTCCCAAGCGCAACTTAGGCGGTAAGCTCCTTTTTATCGGAGCGTTACCGCCTAAGTATCGGATTACGTTAAGTTACGCTTACTCTTCGATGGCAGCCTGCGCCGCGTTTAAACTATAACGTAATTCGAGATTTACCCGTGTGCTGTACGCTATTTGTGCGTCATACATTTTAGGGGATAATATGTTGGTCATTTTCATTTCATATTCGTTTGTTTGATTTTTGAGATTATGATGTAAGGGTTAATCGTCCTCTATTTCTTTCAGAAATGCCCCTCTGCTGGACTTTATGGCCTCGGTTGAGGGTTTTATTGTTTTTTGTAATGTTGCGCCTGCAAATACCTTAAAATGGCTTCTTGTTCAGCGGCCTTGTCGTAGCGGTCTATCGCGCCATACGAAGAAAACCTCTTTGCCCAACCTCGGAAGGTGTCACATTCTCCAGTGTCGCTGTCGGTATATTCGTCATTCCACATCAAGGAGAGAGAGGCGTATGCTTCCGCAGGATGAGAGCCGATAGCATCTACAACCTCGGCAGGATATTGGCGCATGAGCAAATCAATCCATTCGTCCATGTCAATGCCGGGATTCTCATGTAGGATGTTCCAAGCACAATCTTTCAGTTCGCTGAAGAAGTCCGGCTCTTCCTCATTGAGCATATTGTCAAGAGCCTCCACGAGGGAAGCCAGTTCTTCATCCGATACTTCGTATTTGTTTTCGTCCATAATTCAAAACTTAAAAGTCAGAATGATGCCAACCGCCGTATATTCGCGGCATGAAAAATATATTCAGAACAATTAAACGTTTGCTATACTCACGTCTTTATCGCAAACTCTTTAAGCATTACGCTGGCAGATTCAATTATGCATATGAGGCCGCTGCACAAGCAGATGAGGCATTCCTGCGACTAACTGGTGAGGATTGGGATGACTGGATTTAATCAGTCGGCCTTTTCGGTCTCTTTTCCCTCATGATTTCTTGTGGGGTCTTAACGTGTGTTGTCGGAAATACTATTGGGACTGAAAACGTAAGTCTTGACACATTTTCGGTCTTTGCACTTGATTCGGTTCCGATTTTCGCGCCGAAGATGCTGATTCCTGCTTTCGCAGAGCCATCTATACCCGATGCTTCCGTCGCCGTCACAGCAACATCAAATGCCAATTGCTCTATCGGGCGAATCTCATTATCAACCGTCAGTGTTTTCAACGCAATCGGATTTGGCAAAGTCGGATTGACTATCGCCCCATTGTTGAGTTCCGATTGCAACTCGCTGACTGCTTCAGTGATATCAGTTATTGCTGTTTTTATAAATTCTTTCAGTTCCATATAATTTTTATTTCGTTAGCCCCTGCTCTATTTCATAGCTGAGGTATCTAAGCCATTCATTTTTATCCGGCAATTCGTCTCCTATCCATTGCGTATCCTCGCCTCGTTTTTCCGCCTCTACAAGTTCTTCAAATGCTTTTTGGTAAAGCGGAAGATTCTCTATCTTAATCCCGTATTTGGCGCATAACCTATGGTCTGGGTTGCATAAACCTATCAATCCCATTCCGATGAAACTTAGCGCAATCCACATAAGCAAAAACAGCGGAACTGATATCCAATAGTTATCAGAAATTAATCTGCTCAACCATAACGAACAACCACCTATTACTCCAATCCACGCAGTTTGCACGTAAAACATCATTCTGTTGTTCATTTTGCTTTCAGTTCCTCGATCCGTTCTTTGAGTTCAGTTATACGCTCGTCCTTTTCTTCCATTAGTTGTTGCAACAACCTCACTCGCTCTGCGAGGACGGCATCTCCAACGATTACGGAGATGTCTCCACTATCGGAGGCAGGCGAATAGTCACCCTCGGTATGCACCTCGTGATAGTCTATGCTTGCGTAGAGTTCAAAGAAATTAAAGTTTAATGCCCGACTTACAGCAACAAGCCTCTTGGTGTCTATGCTCTCTCCATTGAACACTCTGCTCACGTTCTGCTGTGGCATTCCAATTCTTGACCCAAACTCCTTTTGAGTTAGGCCGGACTTATCAAATCGGCTTTTTATCTCTTCGCCGATGTGGATGTCGGGTATTGGCTTCATTTATTTACTTATATTAACAATCAACATCAAACAGAGTTAAAGACAGTTAAATAACACATCATTATGATGTTGGAAACATAATTATGATTATCTTTGCACTCGAAGTTACTAAAAAGTAGCCAAATAACCTCAGAAATGGAAATAAAAAAACTCAAAACAGCCTCACTCGCCGATGCTTTAAAAGGGATGACAGTCGGCGAAACATGTGTAGCCCCCGACGGCTATCAGCCCAAGACCGTCACAAAGACGTGTGTAGAACTCAAAGAGCAGGGCTACCTGTTTCAGACCTCAACCCGCGCAGGAGTGCAGACTATAACCCGACTGAAATAAATAATTGACTATGGCACGAAAGTATTTCAAGTCAAAAGCAGAAGCAAAGCAGGCTCTTTGCGACCGCAAGCGCAACAACGTATCGTGTTGCGATGAGATTTTCAAAATGCCGAAAGGCACACGTCACGCAGGGCAATATGCCGTCTGCTCACACATGGAGTACCTAAACACCTATTGACCTATGGCAAGCAATCACGAAATCTTCTATGCGATTTGCTCCCTCTTCAACGAGGGCGAGGTAGTGGTAAGTAAGGACATCGTCTGCAAGGTCATCGACGCAGCACGCCACACATTCCCCGAGTTCGTTATCTGCACCGGGCGATATGACTCCGACAAAAAGACCCACGTCCTCTATGTGGACAACTTCAAAGACGCAAAGTAATGAAGACCACCGAGCAGAAGAGAGCGCAGGCACAGCGCATTGTCAATCTGATTGACACCCGTGGCGACTGGGTCAATCGCCTATATCGCTTTACCCAGTACCTCCTCAAATATCACCCCGATTTGATAATCATCAACAAATAACAATAGAATGAAAAAGTACATCATAACTCTCGCACTCGCAACCGCCCTGCTGACCGGTTGCACCTCCAACAAGGTCGCTCTTGACAATCTCCGTGGCGAAATATCGTGGAATGCTTTCTGCGATGCACGCGGATACGACCGCAACGACAACACCTATACAGCCGTCAACGAGTACCTTGATACTTGGTGCGGCTCAGTGGAGGAGGAAACAGCCCTCATTGAGGCAGGAGTTGAACCCTATTAAATCATACAGCCATGAACAAGACAATCTCAGTCATTCGCATAGCAATCCTCTTCGCCCTTGGCATGGTGGCTTTCCTGCTCATCTTCGGCGAGGAGCAGGACGCGAACCTGCTTACATGGACATTCCGCTTTATCGTTGACAAGGCTGTTGGCTTTGGCACAATGTTCCTCATCGCACGGCTCTACAAACGTTGGAGCAAGGTTGACCCTTGGCTCATCGCATACGACAAGATGTGCGAGGAAGTCATGGAGAAGCCTAACCCTATGTGCATTAAAGACAGCGAGGACTAATCAATGACGTTTCTCCAGTTTTCCGACAAGAGCGTACCCTATGGCGTATTCGTGAAAGATGTAGCCGCTGAGGTCGTCCACCTTCTCAAGAAAGATGAAGCCGACCCCGAATACATTAGCCAACGGAAAGCCTATGAGATATTCGGACGTAGGAACGTGGAGCGGTGGCGCAGGCAGGGCAAGGTCAGCCCCTGCAAGCGTCCGGGCAAACTGGAATACCGCACGGCAGACCTGCGACTGCTACAAAGAACTCAACAGGACTATTTAGACCCGACCAAATAGTCCACCAATGGGAGATAAAGACCGCTAAAGGTTACGAGGCGGCCCAAGTAGCGGACAGCGCGCACCGCGAAAGACATTAGACACTCAGTGGCAGGTTCGACTCCTGCCTATCCCACCAATAGACAACAAACATTTTTAGTATCACAAAGTATGAGTAAAATCAATCTTACCGTTGAGCAAATCAACGAACTGCAACCGCAGGACATCACCACAAACGAACTTGTGCGCGACAAGTTCATTCAAATCTACGAAGCGATGTGGACTCCCACCACTGGCGTTCCGGGCGTAGCTGCCTATGAGCGTGAAAGCCGATTTTTCAACCGCATTCTCGGCGAGAAAGAGGACATTCGCAAAAAATGTACACGCTTCTCAATCTTCACCGCGTTCCTCGATGTGGCTATATCGGGGCTATCACTTGAACCCGGCTCACGCGCACAGTGTTATCTGCTATCTCGCTCTATAGCCGTTGATTCATACTACGAGAACGGACAAAAGAAAAGCAAGTACGAGACGCACTGCATCCTCACAATCTCCGGCTACGGAGAACTCCTGCACCGCGCCCGTGTCGGTCAGATACGTCACGCCGACAACCCAATCATCGTTTATGCCGAAGATGAGTTTGAGTACGGAGAACGTAACGGCAACAAGTTTGTAAACTTTACTTGTCGTCATCCTCACACATCAGGCAACATCGTGGCCTGCTACATGAAAATAACACGCGCAGATGGTTCGATAGACTACTCCGTTATGCTTCCCGAGGACTGGAGCCGCCTTGCAGGATACTCTGCACGCAATAATGCCCGATGGGATAACGAAAAACGTCAGTGGACAAACCTCAAACCCAACGCGCTTTACGGACAACAGCAGGACGGCTCTCTGAAGATTGACACTGGCTTCCTCGTTGCCAAGTGTATCAAGCACGCTTTCAAGACCTACCCCAAAGCGCGTGTCGGACGTGCAACGCAACTGGAGTCTCAGCAGGTCGATGACATGGAAATCAACGATGACATCTACGGACTTGAGGACGGCTCGACCGTCAACACCACAACAGGCGAAGTAATATCCAAGCAGGACACTGGCTTTGCTCCTGGCCCCGACACTTCCGCAGGTGTGACAATCAATCCCGAAGCCTCTGCCGACAACGCAGACGGTGGCGATGATGTATTCTAATAACCATTACAATACCAAAGTACAATGAGTGTAAACGATTTACCGCTCTGCCAAAGCGGAGAAACAACCAACCCCAACCTGCCTATCCTGCGCCAAGAGAATGTGCAGATGATAGTTCAATCTGCCCCGAACGCATACAACATCAACTCGCTGTCCTCAATGCGTTGCGCGGATTATGGCAAGAATCTTCTCGCCGAGATTCAGCAGCACGGCATGACCGATGAACTTGACAAGCGTTGCGCCGAGTTCATTTTCAAAGCAAAGCGCACTATAACGAAGATGAACGAACGCCGTGCGCCCTTTACCAAACTCTTTGACCAGATACGTTCCGAGTTCACTGGCATGGAGAACTCTATTGACCCCTCCAAAAAGGACACTGTTCCTTACCTCATTCAGCAGGCGCGTAACACTTATGCCGCCAAAAAACGTGAAGAGGCTGAACGCGCACGCCAAGAAGAGCTGCGCCGTCAACAGCGCGAGAAAGCGACCAAGGACTATCAGCAGAACGCCGAAGACGATTACCGCCGTCAGTTTGACGGAAAAATAACCGCCGACATAAACACCCTTACAAGCCTCAACCAGTCGCTCACGATCGAGAACTTTGATGAGGTTAGCGAGAAAATCAAGAACTTCAACGTCACCCTCGGCAACGAGTGGTTTCAGCATTGCCAGTCCTACGCCCACAAGCCGTTTGAAATCAGCGATGCCGAGGCTATTGACATTCGCCAGTCTATCCTCAACCGCCTCTCCAAGCAATTCAAAGAGCAATACGCCTCCGAGGTCGGCGAATACCGCGACACCATTGTTGACGCTCTGCCCTCAAAGAAGCGCGAACTGGAGCGCATGGCGAAAGCCAATGCCGAAGAGCAGGCGCGTATGAAAGCCGAACTTGAAGCACGTGAGGCCGCAGAGGCTCGCCGTCTTGACGAGGACCGCAGACGCAAGGAAGAAGAAGCACAGGCGGCAAAAAAAGCACAGCAGACCGCCAACGAAATGGACGGACTCTTCGGCCAGGCCGCCGTGGCTACCCCGGTAGGCTATCAGCCAAAAACCGCCGTGAAGAAGCGCATTGTTACCGACAGCCCCGAAGGTATGCTCGCTGTAGTGTCTATGTGGTGGTCTAAAGAGGGTCGCTTCCTCTCAATGGAGGAACTCTGCAAGATTTTCAAGAAGCAAATTACCTTCTGCGAGAAACTTGCCAACGACAAGGACAGCCCCGAACTCATCAGTTCGCCGTTCGTACACTACGAAGAGGAAGTTAAAGCCAAGTAAGCATGAACAATCCCGATGCATATTATCAGCGCAGTGAGGTCAGCAACTCCGACCTCACTGCATTGAAAGAACTCCTGCACCCTCGCCCGATGTTCGGTGACCGCGAGGCGGCTTTCCGCTTCGGGTCTATCGTCGACGCTATCATCACCGAACCCTCGCGAGTGGATTTCCTGCACGCTACAATTGATGGCGAACCGGTCAATGAGGACGAATGGCTTCATGCACGCGAAATGCAACGCGCTCTCCGGGCTGAGGCTCGCCGAGACCAGTTCCTTGCCAAAGTACTTGAACTCGCCGACACACAGCGGTTCATGGTTAACAAGGCGCAGGAGTTTGAAAACGGCGGATTCCGTTTCACACTTCCCACTCGCTGTAAATGGGATTGGTGGCTGGAAGCTGCCCGATTCGGTGGAGACCTCAAGACTACAGCCTGCGCCACGCAAGCGGAGTTTGAGCAGGCGGTGGATTTCTTTGACTGGGACCGGTCCCGCGCTTGGTATATGGACATAGCACAAAGTAACAAAGACTTCATCTATGCCATTTCCAAAAAGAACTGCAAAATCTTCAAGTTATTCATCAACCGAGGCGATGCAATCTACACTCGTGGACGCGAGAAGTATGAGGAACTTGCCTTTCAATACTGGGCATTCACATTATGAGCAAAGTAAAAATTATAGTTCAGTTTTCCGGTGGCAAAGACTCACAAGCCTGCCTTATAAAAGCCTGCGAAACATACGGCGCAGATAAGGTTACAGCCATTTTTTGTGATACAGGTTGGGAACATGAATTAACATATAAACACATCCATAATATAGTTAATCTTCTTGGTGTTAAACTTGTAATACTCAAGAATAACAAAGTTGATGGCATGGCTGGGCTATGTCGTAGAATGAACTGGTTCCCCGATGCCAAAAATAGGATGTGTACAGTGCAATTGAAAGTATATCCTATGATAGACTGGATACTTGCGCAGGATGAACACATGATAATCTTACAGGATATTCGGGCAAAAGAAAGTGCTGAAAGGGTCAAGTTTGATGTTGAATGCTCATATTTCAAAGATTACTTCGATACTTCAGTTAAGAAGCGGTTATATAGAAAACAAGACGTTAGGAAATGGTGTAATATGCACGATGCTTCAGTTCTTCGTCCAATTTTTTCATGGTCTGCGCAGCAAGTGATTGACTATATATTGTCTCATGGACAACGTCCTAACCCGTTGTATGAACGGGGAGCATCAAGAGTGGGATGTTTTCCATGTATATTTGCGAGGTTGAACGAAATCAAGATAGTGGCTCGTGATGAGAAATACAAACAACGAGTTATTGACCTTGAAAACACCATTAACTCAAAACGAGATAATGGAAATGAGGCAACATTCTTTTGCAAAGGTAAAATTCCTGCAAGATTTTGTAACCAAAATAGTAATGGATCACCAACCTTTGGGGAGGTTTCTGAATATGTGCTTAAAGATGAGAACCAGCCTACTCTTTGGGATGAGACTGAACCTATAATGTCTTGCGTATCCTTGTATCATGGACTTTGTGAATGAATTATTATGGACACGAGTACAAATATTGAACTGACCTCCAAACTTCAGCACAAGGCAATGATAAACCTAAAGGTTGAGCCTTACGAGTACCAAAAGGAAGGTATCGAGGCAGGCCTGCGGTGGAAGCGTTTCCTTATCGGCGATGAGCCGGGGTTGGGCAAGACACTCCAAAGCATAGGCGTAGTTGACACAGCAAACGCTTATCCCTGCTTGGTTATTTGTCCGTCCTCACTCAAAATCAACTGGCAACGCGAGTTTGAAAAATTTACGGATAAAAAAGCACTGGTGCTTGACAATTCCGTGCTTACCACATGGCCCTATCTCCTGCGAATGGGTATGCACCATGTAGCAGTTGTCAACTATGAAAGTCTGCGTAAATATTTCGTTTGGGATATTCACGCACGCAAAGGACAATCATTCCGGCTCAAAGATGTTGTGTTCTGCCCCGAAATCAATCTCTTCAAGTCGGTAATCATAGATGAGAGCCACCGCGTCAAAGACCCCACGGCACAGCAGACAATCTTTGCTCGTGGCATTGTTGAGGGCAAGCAATGGCGCATACTCCTTTCGGGTACGCCCGTTGTCAACCGACCTGCCGACCTCATTGCGCAGCTCTCAATCATGGGCAGACTTGCGGAGTTCGGCGGTCGATCCAAATTCCTTGCCGACTACGGCGGTGGCGAAATCTCAAAGGAACGCCGGGGCAAGGATGAAGATGATGAGCCTCGCAACCTTGAGCGCCTCTCGGAAGAACTCTACTCTCGCTGTATGATACGCCGTGAGAAAGCAAAGGTACTGACGCAGCTCCCCGACAAGACCCGGACAGACCTCTATGTTGACATCTCAAACCGCGATGAATATGAACTTGCGGCCGAGGATTTAGCTGAGTATCTTCGCAAGTACACCGAGTGCGATGATATTGACATACGCCGTAAAATGCGCATGGAAGCGTTGGTCAAGTTCATGACCCTGCGCTCCCTTTCCTCAAAGGGGAAGGTCAGGCAGGCGGTGGACTTCGTTAAGACATTCCTCGCTAACGGCAAGCCTCTCATTCTTTTCTGCTCCCTGCATGAGATTGTAGATGAGATTAAGAAGGCATTCCCGAAAGCGGTCAGCGTCACAGGGCGCGACTCCATGATGATGAAACAGGCGGCGGTTGACGCTTTCCAGTCGGGCAAGGCTCAACTTATCGTCTGCTCCATCAAGGCGGCAGGTGTCGGACTGACCCTCACGGCTTCCTCCAACGTGGCATTCGTGGAGTTTCCGTGGACGTATGCCGACTGTTGCCAGTGTGAGGACCGTGCGCACCGCATAGGACAAAAGGACAATGTAACCTGTTACTACCTCATCGGACGGCACACCATTGACCGAACTCTCTACGACATCATTCACAAGAAGAAATCAATCGCCAATCAGATTATGGGTACCGACGATGATATTCCGACCGATGAAATGTATTTCAACCAACTTGCAAACCTCTTCCTAAACTCCGACCCCGATGGCTGACATTTGCAAGACCGACCTGCAAAAGGTCATTTCCTACCTCGATGAGGCAGCGAAGCTATATGACGCGCTCCCCATGCAGAAATGCAAATGCCGGGCGCACATGATAAACCAGTTGACAACTAAATTAAAATCAAAACTAAATGACAAAAAATGATTTAGCCAAAGAGGTAGCAGTTTCAGAGAAACTATGCCTCTCAACAGCATTCAAAGCTGTGGACGGAGTAATCCGTGTCATCAAGGAAGCACTCGGCAAGGGCGAGGAAGTAACCCTGCGAGGCTTCGGCACTCTCTCCGTTGTTCAGCGCGAAGAGCGCAATGCGGTTCACTTCAAGACCAAAGAACCGATAGTCGTTCCTGCCCGCCGCTCCGTGAAATTCAGACTCAGTAAAGAACTTAAAGAACTACTCAACAATGGAACTAAACTTTAAAACTTACATAGGCACAAAGACTGTCAAAGCTGCGCCGATGGTTGCTGAAAGAGCAAAAGAAGCAGGAGCAAATGTTCCTGAAATGTATCTTGATATAACATTTGCTTCATATAACCCCAGCGCATCTGGCTATCTTGTTATATACTCCGATGGATACCGCTCGTGGTCTCCTGCAAAGGTTTTTGAGGAATCATATAAAGTTTCCGAAACTCATGTTGACCGTATGAAGATTGAACTTGAGGAACTCAACGCGCGTATCGGCAAAGCGACAATGGCAATCAACACATTCGGTGCAATTCCCGAAAATGAGCGTTGGCAACTCAAAGAGCAGATGGAGGTAATGCAGAAGTACGCAGATATTCTATATGCTCGCATACGTAGTATTGTTGAACCTAAAACGGACTGTTGTGACAAAGCAACTCCAGCTGGTACTAAAGGAACAATGAAAGGAGACGAATAATGGCAACGTGGATTGAAGTAAGAGCGCGTTACGACAAGATGATGGAGAACGGCTCGGTCAAGAAAGTAACCGAACCTTATCTCGCTGACGCGCTGTCCTGCACTGAAGCAGAAGCAAGAGTGACTGAGGAACTCCAGCCTTTCATCAGCGGAGACTTCCGCATATCATCGGTTGTCACAACCAAGATTGCCGAAATCTTTTGGGATGAGACTGGCGATAAGTTCTACAAGGTTAAGATCAACTTCATCACACTTGATGAAAAGACCGCGACCGAAAAGAAAACAGCCTCGTATATCCTTGTGCCGCGCATTCCGTCAAAGAAGCCTACGACAATTTCATTGACGGAATGCGCGGCACCATGGCCGATTACGAGATTGAGGCGATTACTGAGACCAAACTGGTTGAGTGTATAAAGCTAAACTATCCACAGATAATGGCTAAATGTGCTAATCCATTTGCTAACGGAGGTCGGAGAAACCCTGCGTATGAGCCGAAGAAGCGCAACAAATATGGTGCGCAACGTGTCGGCGAACACGCCTCTCGCAAGGAGCATAATCGCGCTGTTCAACTCAAGTTGTGGCAACGCGCCGGGGTTATCTCCAATCTCCGTGAGCAAGTGCCCTTTGAACTTATCCCTGCCCAGTATAGTGTGGACACCGCGACTTCACGCATTGCAAAACCAAAACTGATCGAGCGCGCCTGCCGATACATTGCCGACTTTGTCTATACCGACAACGAGACTGGGCAGACAATCGTAGAGGACACCAAAGGCGTGAGAACAAAGGAATATATAATCAAGCGGAAACTTATGCTCTTTCGGCACGGTATCCGCATAAAAGAAGTCTGATTATGGACCGTGAGAGTTTCATATTCTACCGCAGCTTCTACGAGGCTATAAGGTGTATGCCGTCAGATGTGCAGGCTGAAATATATCCTGCCATCTGCGAGTATGCCCTGTTCGGCAAGATACCGAAGAGCCTCTCCGAAGTCGCAAAGGGTATGTTCACGCTGATAAAGCCTAACATTGACGTGAACACCGCTCGGTTTGAGAATGGCAAGAAAGGTGGGCGCAAGCGCACCAAGAAGCAGGTGGCTTCGGCTGAATCTGCATACGTCCTTACCTACGAACAGGAAGTTGAGCAGATGAGAAATGACGAGAAATGGCGCATAACTATCTGCGAGGATTTCAACATCACTGCGGAAGAGTATGATAAGCGGCTCTCTCGTTTCCTCGATCGCTGTAACGATGACAAGGCACGCAAGGGCAAGGAACATCATGATAGTTTCGTAGATTGTCAGAGTCATTTGCGCTACTGGATGACAAAGGCTTATCCCCAACAGCAAACAACAATACCCCAGGCCATACCCGATAACTCTTCAGTGCCTTTCCCGGAAGTGGGTGATGATTTCGGAGGTATGGATTATGAAGAACAATGATTATGAGTTATGTAACAGAAAATACCACAGGGCTTCCTCCCGAAGCCGTAGCTAAGGTCATGGAGAAACGCCGACTTGACGCTTTGCGCGATGAGAAACTGAAGATAGACAAGGCTCTCAATCAAGTGCGCCTTGATATAAGCAGGACAAGCAAGTCATTCCCCGATTTGACCGACCCCGACATTTTCAAATGTCACTGGGATTTCCTCTGCCGTGTCGCTGAGGATATTGTTCTTGCCCCACAACGGCGCAAGTTCGTGATTGATGATAACAACAATAAGATAATAATCTTTCTGTTGTACTACTTCAACAACTGTTCCCTCGCCGAGCAGATATTTCCCGACAAACGCTTTAAACTTGCAAAGCCTCTGCTTATACGTGGCGACAAGGGCGTAGGCAAGACTTTCCTTATGCAGCTCTTCTCCGAATATCTGCGCCGGACCAATAACCCCAATTCATTTTTCAATGTATCGGTTACTGAAATGGTCAATTACTACACCATCAACAACAACCTCAACCGATACACCTACAACGACCGCTCCAGCGTCAAGGAAGATAACACATTTGATGGGTGCCGCCCGTCTAATGTCTGCCTCAACGATATCGGATTGCAGACACAATCATTCTTCGGGCAGGACGGCAAGAAACTGGTAACAGAGTTCCTCCATGCACGATATGAGATATGGACGCAGTGGAATATCCGTGGACACCTTACGACCAATCTGTCTGTACAGCAGCTTGCCAAAGAATTTGCTGATGTCTATGGACGCACGGTCGATCGTCTCAAATCATATAACATAATCGAACTGACTGGCACAAGTCGGAGATAACAATCAATCAGAAATCAAAATGACAATGACAATCGTAACAACAACAGCAATCTGCCTCTTGGCAATCTTCGCGTTCCTGTTCGGTCGCTCTGCTGTCATCAGCACTCGCCGTCAGAACCTCCTCAACAAGACCAAGGATGAGCGAGACAAACTCTCTCGTTCACTGGACCGCATTGAGAACTCCTCAAAGTATGACCGCCACTTTGAGATTGAGGAGGACGATAGCAACTCCACTTGCCGGGTGTTCATGAAAGTCTATGTGCGCAAGTCCACCTATGCAGGCGAACACATTGAGAGCATCTGTTACTGTCTCATCAAGGAATTCCCTTATGAAGATGACAAGGACTTCGCACGGAGCGAAGCGCAGGAACTTCTTGACAAAATCAACGAGAAATGAGAACAATTAAATTCCGAGGCACATGGGAGTCCAAACCTCTCGAAGTCTCCATCACCATTAAACCGAAGAAGAAATGAAAGCAAGAATAGCAATGAAGATACTCAAAGCCAAAGTCGAGTATCAAGAGTTGAGCAGACTTGATTTCCCCTACACTGGGGCACAGCTAATGACTGCCGCCAAACGAGCGAAACTCCCTTGTGAATGGCGTAAGAAGTATCGCAGTTGGCGCAAGGTGAGCAAAAGCGAGGGATGGCAAGAGTTGAATGAATTGTTTAACCGAATATCCAAATCAATATGAAACACCTTACAACCATCCTCGCCGCCGTCCTCTGCGCCGTGTGCCTGAGCGGATGCGCAGACTCAAAAACACAAACACAGCCTGCACCTCAAATACCACGCAACCACCATTGCATGAGTCGAATCTATTTTGACGGTCATTATTATATCAAGTATGATACGGGAGGCAGAATGTCATCGGTATCCATCACCCACGACCCCGACTGCCCGTGCCATAAGGAAGGAGGTGAGGAATGAGCAAACAGCAATGCGGAATTTGCGGTCAGTGGAAAGAACAGCACGAAATGTCAAAATCCTACAAGCACCGCTGTAAGGAGTGTGTCGCCCGGCTCACTCGCATAGACCGCCGAGCCGCCAAACAACGTGCCGAACATATCAAGGAGCAACTTGAAGGCACTGGTTATGGATATATCACTTGTCAGCGTGAGGACCGGTTGAGAGTTGCCACAGCAGCCATGCAGGGGATATTGAGCAATGAACGAACTATGCAGGCTTACATTGATGTGGCACAAAATCCCCCGTATCCCAAGCTTTTCGAGATTGTTGCTCGTAACGCAATGGGTTACGCCGATGCCCTGCTTACCAAGATTGATGAGAAAGGAGATAACAATGATTGAATTACTTGTACACTTCGCTTCCGTAATCATTTCGGCAGTAATAATCACTATTATTGTCCTGCTCATCAATCGCATTGAGCGCAAAAGGCACGGAGATTATCACATAACCTGCGAGTATATGCGCTACCGCTACTCATACAGCAAAATGGACGAGTGCATCGCCGAACTCTGCAAGCTGGGTGCTGATGGTTGGGAAATAGCAACCTGCGCAGGCGAAGATAGTTTCGCAGCTTACCTCATACTCAAACGTGAAACCCTCCACACATCTAAATAGCCATGACTATCGCAAAACAACTCGCACTCGTTCTTGTCAAGGAAATAATCGCAGACAAGAGGCATAAACACATCGCGCCCGATTACGCGCTCCGCAATGAGATAAACTCTATGGTCGGCCATGCACTCGACTCTTTGGTCGCTGATGGCTCTCTCATTCAGCGCAGTGCCTCGGTTAATCGCTATCCTGCTTATGAGATTCCCCTTATCGCCCGCGGCGCTTTGCAAGGCAAAGAAACGCTGTGCCAACCTGCTCTATAAGCTGCGCCATAAAGGAATTGAGGCTGACACCAAACAGCGTGTCATCTTCATTCCCTATGGCGAAGAGCCATACAAACACATTCAAGTAGTCCGGCTCTGCCGGGAGTTTAATTTTAATATTCAATTCATTATCACATGAACATAGGTATAGTTGACGTTGATGGGCATAACTTCCCCAACTTCGCACTCATGAAAATATCAGCGTGGTCACGGATACGCCAAAGGCGGTTTCTTTGATATTGCCCCGGCTATGACTACATCAAAGTGGCAGGACAATAACTTTGCCGTCATCGAATACTGGATACGCAAACTTACTCCGCGCGAATGTTTCCGGCTTATGGACGTACCCGAACACCATATAAACCGATTGCTCAACGCAGGCATATCCAATTCACAACTCTATAAACTTGCAGGAAACTCTATCGTTGTCGCCTGCCTCTATCATATCTTCCGCAAAATGTTCTGCGAGACGGCACGAGAATATGGTGCGCCGACCGCGCATAGCCAAGAAATCCCGGACGTTCAGCAACTCTCGCTTTTCTAAACTTAAAACAATATCACAACCAAACCCCAGTATCTTTGCCCCCATGATTAAACTATTGGAACATACGCGCCGACCCGATATCTCATTCAGCCGTAAAAGAGGAACTATCCGCATTACGGCAAAAGTGGCGCGTATCCTCACCCTGCGTCCGGGTGATTCAATCAACATAGCCGTGAGCAACGGCGAGTATCTTTTGCATGCTGTCCACCGAGTCAACAACATCGGTCGCCATGAGGCACAGTGCTATCCCACCAAAAGAGGGAGCAACAACTACTGCGCATACTCCGTGCGCCTATGTCGGGCCCTGCTTGATTCAGTCGGAGTGAAGGCTGAACAAGTCGCCTACATGGTTGGCGAGGCTTTCGTTCGTGGTGATACAACATATCTCCCAATCATAACTGCGCTTCCGCTATGAACAAAGAAATAAAGTACAATGGCTACTCCGCACAGCCGTCCGACTACGAATGTCAGGACGGCGAACTTGCAGTAGCCATAAATCTTGTGCCGGAAGATGGAGCATTGAAACCGGTCCTGCCTCCGAAAATTGAAGGACAGACATCTGCAACTATCGGTAATTGCGTGTATATCCATAAAAATTCGGGATATACACATTATATCGTCCAAAATTCAAACTCTTTTAGTTGGTATGATAAAGAGACCCCGGACACACTGACAACCATCGGAACAATATCAAAGTATATAAAGGTTACATCAGTCGGCAACACACTGATATTCCTTACTGATGATGGCATGCAATACTATCTTTGGAAAGGTGGCGCAACTGGCTATCTCTATTTGGGCGGTAAGATACCCGAATGTCCTATCTCGTTTGGATTGCAGGGCGAGATGGTGAGGACTGATGAATTTTCCATTTCCTTTGACTCCATCAATGAGGGTAGCATTTGGAACGAGTTTTCAGATAACAACAAGACTCGGATAACAGACCAAGTGCTTGCACATATCAATAAGTTTATTGCTGATGAGTCCACCAATAAGGGCAAGTTCATCTTTCCTTTCTTCGTCCGCTACGCCTACCGTCTCTACGATGGTTCGCTCACAATGCACTCTTCGCCGGTTCTCATGATAGCATCATCTGACCTTACTCCGCAGGTGTTTTGGTCTCACATCACTGGCAAAGGTAAATACACCGATGCGCAGCTTCGTGTCTGCGCAATGGTGCATACCCTTGATTATGCCGTGATTCTTCAATCGAGGCTTGATATGCTCAATAACTGGAAAGATATTGTGCGCTCGGTAGATGTCTTTATTTCTAAACCGATTTACACTTACGACCAGAACGGCAAGTGTACCAAGTTCGCCAAGTCCGAGGGATATAATTCCTATTGTGTGTGCAAGCATACCAATCAGGCGGCCTCTACAGCAACATATCCTCTGCGTTATCAGCGCAACACGTTCAACAAACTTTACGCCTTCACGTTCAACCCCACTAATCTTTCATATCCGATGGGGCGTTTGATGATTCCTCGCCGAAGCGTTGATGCTGTCAAAGAAGATATTCGCTCAACATCTCAGTTCTATCTGCTTGAGAGTATTAAGGTAGAGCAACTTTCCACTACGCGTACAAAACTGACCGTTGAAGAAGATTATCTACAATCATTGGTGACACGAGAAGTTATGACTGATGATTACGACAGCCATGATACTCTCATACCACGATACTGCTTTACATACAATTCGCGCCTCAATCTGAGTAATATATCTAAACGTCTCTATGCAGAATACAATTCGGGAGCCTTGATGTGCCATACCGACGGATATGTAGCCAACTGGGCAGATGTGCCACCGACTTATTTAGATAACAAAGCCAGTGTCGGAGTCTATTTCTTTATAAAGCAAGACGGAAAGGATATCATTGTACAAGGAGAGAGTTGTCAAATGGCAAGTCTTGACGCTCCATTCATTTTCTTATACTATCCAAATGTCAATGCCTACAAGGCGGTCATTGTCTCTTGGTATGGTTTTCCCTCCTGCTATGAGGTTCAACTGGAGCAGCATGGTTTCCTCAATGGTGCTTTCTACTTTGCAGGTTGGGATAATCCCGGAATGAGCGGCAGTATGCCATCTGCAAGTTCAAACGCAGACCGCACGATTGATATTCCAAATAAGATTTACACCTCCGAGGTCAACAATCCTTTTGTGTTCCCGGTTCTCGGCATAAACACGGTTGGAACTGGGGAAATAAAAGGCATTTGTTCGGCTGCAAAGGCTCTTTCCGAGGGGCAGTTTGGTCAGTTCCCTCTTTATGCTTTCACATCTGAGGGCGTATGGGCGTTGGAAGTGTCGGCTACTGGCACATATTCGGCGCGGCAACCTATCACACGTGATGTCTGTATAAATGCCGATGGCATTACCCAACTGGATAGTGCAGTGTTGTTCCCCACGGATCGAGGAATCATGCTCATATCGGGTTCTCAGACACAATGTATTTCTGAAGCAATTAATTCGGAATATCCTTTTAATGCTCTTGACTTGCCTGGTTTCAGTAAACTGCACGATATGTTAGGGCATTCTCCGGTTAATGACAAATGCCTGCCTACGCTTCCGTTTACAGAGTTCCTGAAACAATGTCGTATGATTTACGACTATGTCCACCAGCGTGTCATAGTCTATGCGCCGGGCATTACCTACGCCTATGTATTCTCGCTGAAATCAAAACTGTGGGGCATGACATTTTCTAATATTGCCTCTCATCTCAACTCCTATCCCGAAGCACTGGCTGTTGATAACAATAACAACATAGTTAATTTCTCCGAGACCGAAGCCAAGCAAGTCAAGAGTATGTTTGTTACACGGCCTCTAAAACTTGACACAATCAATATCCACAAGACTATTGACAACATCATTCAGCGAGGATTCTTCCGTAATGGGAATGTGGCAACTGCGCTATATGGCTCACGCGATTTGGTTAATTGGCATTTGGTATGGTCAAGCAAAGACCATTTCTTACGAGGTTTCCGAGGAACACCTTACAAATATTTCCGAATAGCAGGAGTGGCTACACTTGGTGCCGATGAAAGTATCTTTGGCGCGTCAGTCCAGTTCACGCCACGCCTCACTAATCAACCGAGATAACTCATGTACTATTTCTATTGTAAAAAAAGAAAGGCCGCCATGCGTGATGCACAGCGGTCTTTCGCTTTAATATGGCAACCTTAAAATGGGTGGAGTCGTCGGCGTGTCCTTGCTATCCTTGCGTGCAGATTTGCCCGTATCTCGCTCTCTGCGTCCTCTGCTTTCGCCTCCCACACCTGCGCCTTTGCTGGATTGGTTATGCTCAACCAATCCGACACAGCCTTGCACACAAGATATTCGTGTATGAGGTTCTCAAGCAGGTAGAGCGTGGTCTGCGAGAAATCTGTAGGAACACTCAACACTATTCCATATACTTTCGGCTCTCGCAGGGTGTCGTTCAGTTCCGTGCGGTGCAGCTCGTTCTTGGTGTATGGATACAAGAGTTCCCTGCATTTCGCAACAGTCAGGTTCAGCACTCTGGTCACACGGTCCACATTACCCTCTTCGCCTACATCCTGCACCATGTGGCGGTTGTGGTTGCTTTCCGTGTCCATCACGCTACCCTCTATGTAGGCATAGTTCTTTATGTCATACAGCAGTTGGTCGCGCTTGAATCCCAACACGGCATTCAGCGAGCCGTCCTTTTCCTCCAAAAAGCAACTCATGGGCTGTTGGGTTAGTCTGTTGGACGTGTCGGACGGCTACGCTTGCTCACGGTCTGACGGATTAACTCCATATTCTTGTTGGCGAGGGTGTAGTATTGTTCCGCGTCAGCCTTGTTGGTCACCATATACCAATCGGCGATGGCCGAGTTGGCGAGATAGGCATGGACAGCCTCGCCTACGCCTGTCGTAGCCGCTTCGTTGAAGTTGCTCGGCATAGTGAGGTTGAGGATAAGGTCATGGCTTCCGTCATAGTGACTGTTATCCGTGGTTGTGCCGTTCTCGTTGAGATACTCTCCGAGTTCAGTCTGCACCTCGGCAAAGGCTCGCTTGACGGAACGCAGTATTTTCTCGCGGTTCTCCTCGTCCTCGGAGGCGAACATACTTGCTACCTCTTTGTGATTCTCCTTATTCTGAATGGTACGTCCGCGCAGGAACGTCTCATTCATGATGTCATAGAGCAGCCACGATATTTTGATTGTGGCTGTCACTGGTTTCTTTGCTCCTAATGTAGGGTCTGGCATAGTTTGATATTATTTAGATTATTGTTAGTCTGTTGGACGTGTCGGCTTCCTGCGGCTGTACAACAGTCGCTCGGCGGTCTCCATCATGTCGGCCGCCTGCGTGAAGTAGTCTTTAGCTTCTCCCTTATTGGCAAACTTGAACCATTGTCCGATGATTGAAGCAATGAAGAAGCTGCGCAGGGTTGATTGTACGCTTGCCGTCAGAACCTTGTCAAACGATTTGCTTACTTCGATGACGGCTTCATAGCCTATCTTCCCGATTACCGGAATGACTATGCCTGCTTGTGTGGCTGGCTCACTGGTTGTTCCCTGCACTGGGTAGATTGGATTGAGCGTGGCGGTTATTCGTTTTGTCTTGCCCGATACCAGCATCTCTTTGAGGTTTTCATTGGTGGCAAGCACCGATTCTTCCCAAAATCTGCTGAGTTCGGCAAGATCATCATCTGCCGCAAGTATGCGGTCGCGCGCGCCATCATCGCCGTCTATCAGTTTTGACCCTGTGTAGTCTGTGGCTTTGGCTACCTCTTCATACACATCGTCTTGAAATATTTGTATTGTAATCGTTTCCATTATAATTCAATGATTGAAAAGGTCAGACTGACCCCTATAAATGGTTCAAAGCCGTGTGGAGTATAGCCAAAACCGACAGTCGGTCCTATATGCCATCTCTTGGGTGGCTTCTTAATTGTCACTATCTCGCGCCGGGGATATACGAACAGGCTGTCAAGGCTCGGATACATACCGCTGACGTATGCCTTGTAGTCCTCTCCTTCATAGACGTTCTGCGTGATTGGCAGCTGTAATGTCAGGCTGTCGGGGGCTGTCGCGTCAACGTCTGCGCTTGCCAGTTCTGCGGTGTCCGCTCTTATGTCGGGCAGACTGTCAAGGTTCGCACTGGGGATAGCAGGAGCCGGAATAGTCACGTTGATAAAGCCTATCGGAGTTGTTGACACCGGCGCAGGCTCGATGTAGGAAATGGTATCATATACCTTGACTGTATCCATCACACAATCCTCTCGGCCTGGGATGTCGCCCGGAGGCGATTGGCACTTGTGGAGATACGCGCCTGCCACAAGACTTGCGACTACAACCAAGAGTATCTTCAGAAAATCTTTCATGTGTTCTTAACCTTTTTGATGTAGTTGATGATTCCGTTAGCGTGGAGTTCCACTATCGCTTTTGTTCCCTCTTCCGAGAGCAGGAAGTCGCAGTCAGCCTTGTTGTCTTGGAAAAGCGACTCCGTCAGCACTGCCGGACATTTAGTGTGGACGAGAATGTAGAAGCGTGCCTCATAGTCGGGGTCGCCGTCACTCCAGTCTGCCCTCATGGGTTTCTGCTTGCTGTCGTATGCGCCCTGCGCCTGCAATATGGTGAAACGCTCTTTGTAGTTTTTGAGACGTTCATCGGCCGCGTTCCATATCTCGGTGGCGAGGTCATCTGCCTTGGTCTTGCCCGGCGAGGTATAGACACACCAACCGCCTGCACTCTTCCATTGTCCGTCCGCTCCTGCGGCGTTGCAGTGGATTGAAACAAGCAGAACATTCTCTTTGCCGTACTTGTCGCAGTATGCGTTTGCTCTGCGGCATCGTTCGGGCAGGCTGATGTCTTTATCTTCCTCAACGAGCAGTCGAGCATCTACCATTCGCAGATTCAACAATGTTTCCAGTCTCCGTGCTATCTCCCGGCTTTTGAGATACTCTTTTAGTTTTTGGTCGGGGCTACATTTGCCGGGGGTGTCGCTCCCGTGTCCGTTGTCAATAAGAACTATCATGTTTCAGTTAGTGATGATTTGATGTGTCTGATATTGTTGTAAACTGCTCCAGTATCTTCTGAGCGTCCTTTTCATGCGCACATTCTACGATACGCTTGATGATGTCAGGCAATTCGGCCATGTGGCTCTTACGCCGGGTGGCGTGTTCAAACATACTCTTTGCCTCTACTACAATCAGTCCGACACCAAACAGCACAACTACAAACGGCATGAAGTAGAAACTGAAGAACACACCGATACAGTCCACAAGAAAGCCTATTAAGATGAATCGCCAATATTCGCACATTTTGGCGATAGTCACTCTCAATTTGTGGGAGTGTACCCGCTGATTGGTTTTCTTCGCCGTGTGTACTCCATCCCAAAGGTCAAGCATAATGGCAACAATTACCAGTATGCACACGGCGAGGAATATGCCGAGGAACAGATAGAATTTGTCAAGTGATAAGATTGATTCCATGATGTGTAATTTTTGGTTTGGCGCAAAGTTACCCATATACAATCCCTGCCACTCTTTAACTTTTGTGATATGATACAAGTACGGCGCAGGAAGCAATCCTGCGCCGTCCACTCATTAACAAGATGAAAGTATCAAAATAAGCGATGTGTATAGGTTGTATAGCAGTCCGACCTCAAGCCAAAACACAAAGCGTCTGCGGTCAAACAGTAGTCCTGCCAGTATTGCTGTGATTGCTATGTATGGCACTCCGCTTGTCAGTATGAGCCATGCAAATGCCGACACACCCAGTATTATGGCGGCTCCGCTGTGTACCATGTTTGTCAGTTCCTCGCGGAATGCAGGAGCGGCCGCCACAAACAATATGGAAACGACAATAAAGAAAGCAACAAACTGATAGCTGTCGGGGGTTATGTTCATGAGAGGTACAAGAGCCAATGCCCCTGCTGTGGCTGTGCTGGTCGGGAAGAGCCATTTCGCCTCAGTATGGTAGTAGGTCTCGCTGATCGAACTTGGCAAGCCGACATTGAGAATGTACGCCGTGAGGTACAACGTCATTATGGCGCACGATAACGTCACGCATATAAAGTCTGCAATCATCATAGCGCGTCAGTAAATTTATTCCAGTCTATTTCCGCTTTGGCTTGCCACGCCTGCGCATAGCATTCCTGCGAGAACAACAGAAGAGCGTCCGTGAAACTCTCAAATTCTTCTGCGTCCTTGAACTCATAGAAAGCAGGACTACCGTCCGGGTAATCGCCCAGTTTGAATTGCAGAGGAAACATCGCAGCTCCAAGCCTCGGTATCTTTACCGATAGCCCGGTTATGTTGCGCTCCGCTTCCTCATCGTAGCGGACCGGTACGCCCTGCCATGAGAACCCGTTGCGCTTGCGCTCGTCAGCGTCCGCAGACAACTGCGCGTTGATGACTGCCTTTATCTCGTCAAGTGTGGGGCGGTGCTTGAACGTATGGCGATATTCGTATGTGCCTCCGTCCGTTGTCTCATAAAGTCCAAAGAAAAGCACCCATGTATCGCGTCCTATACGTTGCAGTCCGTCCTGCCGTATGGTTGTGCCATAAATCTTTTCCATATCAATATCAGATTTTTGGCACAAAGATAAGGGCCTGCTCCGCGCAGACCCTTTTAAGTTTAGTGACGTATCACCGAAAAGACATCAGGTAAACGAGAACTTTTGCTTGTTGCCGTCAAAGATTTCGCTAACGATGGTGGTCTCAAAGGGAAAGCCGTCCTCGATGTCCGAGATTTGGTCAAGGATATTCTTCATCTCTTCGCTCGCGGTGAAGAACTTGCCCCACTCGCCGGTAGCCTTGTCTTTGAAAGAAACAAGGTATCGGTCATCGCCCTGTGATGTGTTCATGCCTACCTCATAATCGTGTATCTCTAACGCTTTGTTTTGGATTGCGCCCAAGCGCATCACCTTTCCGGGAAAGCGTTTCTTCCCGTCTGCAGGAGTGTAGGTCACTCCCAGTTCAGAAAACTTTTTCATACGTTTACCTGTGATTAAGTGAAAAATATACTTACAATCTGCATGGCAAGCCATGCCTTTGAATGAGCCGATGATTTCTTGTCTGCGTTTTCGAGACTTTATCTTTGCCAGTTTACGGGCCGCGTTCTGCTTTGTGCGTCTGCGTATCCGGGCATAGTCTCCGAAATTCACATAGCCGAGTGCGTCCATGCCTGCCGATATGGGCGCAATCCTTTCACTGGACTTTATTGTCAGTCCAAGTTTGGCACTCTCTTCATGTAAGCACTCCCTTAATCTCCATAACTCCTTTTTACTTTCTGCCAGTATAAACGTATCGTCACAAAATCTGAAATAGTAAGCTGCACCGTGTTTCTCTATCATGGCGTGGTCGAGGTCGTTGAGATACAAGTTGCCGAAAAACTGCGATGAGCGTAGCCCTTTGCTGATTCCGACATCGCCGTCGGGGTGCAGGGCTTTCACAAAATTATGCAGTATTGGTAACAGCACTGGGTCTGATATGTACCGTTCTATCACGGTAATCATCCTATCATGGATGATGTTGTCATAGTAGCCTTGATAATCTGTCTGATAGTAGTATTTTAGATTAGGGTTAACCTTTATCGCATCTTGTATCTCATGGAACAGACCATGTGGCCCGCGTCCTTTTATAGAGGCGGCAGTGCTTTTTATCAATACTGGAGCAAGACGTTTCTCAATAACCTCCATTATGCTATTGCTTCCCATGCGTTCTACAACAATTGGAGCTTGGACTATCCTCATTTTCGGACCGTCTTTGGTCGCAAACGATGTCAGTTTGCTTATGCGGAAATCTCCGCTCTTGATTGACTGTTTGAGATACGCTACGATGGCATCCTTTTGCCGTATATACCGTGCTTGCCTGCGTGTGTACTCGTTGCCGTCTATCACAACACAATCTTTCTTCTCGGCATCGGTGGCCGATTGGCGCAGGTTTTTTATCACGCGGTTGAACGAAGATATGATATTGTCTTCGGCTATTATCTCTGGGATAAGGTTGCATAAAGGATAGTTGACCGAGGGGCAATCCTCGGTCAACTCCATGAATGTTGCTATGTCAGTGACCGCCTTCCGGTCCTGTGGAGAGAGGCATTGCCCCTCTCCACGTTTGGTTATAATGTTCTTCCGGCTTTCCATATTGTTATGCTGTTGCCGAGGCGCAAACCCCTCGGAGAAATGCCTTGCCTGTCTCGCAGGCGTGCAGGGTCATCCGATTGTTCTAACCATTCAGAATTTGAGCCGACCACCGTAGTTCGTGTTCGAGTTCGATGAAGCGTTGTTCGCGTTCGCATAAGCGAGGCCGCTGTTCGCATTCGAATTGTTGCCCGACCGCAAAACCACACGGCGCGCGGGGTTATCTGCCTTTCAAGGTGCAAAGTTACGAAAAAATCTCCGAACTCGACTCGCTTACGCGAGAAAAGCGCAGAGGGAGCAACCTCCCGATGGTCGGTTCTCCCTCTGCGCTTTTCGTGATTCGTGTCCGCTTACGCTATCCGACTATGACGAATTTTCCGCGGAAGGCGAGCCGACCACCGCAGTACGTGCCCGAGCCCGATGAAGCGTTGCTCGCGTGCGCATAAGCGAGGCCGCTGTCCGCAAACGAATAGTTGCCCGACCGCAAAACCACACGGCCGCGTGAGCCGGGTAGCCAGTGTCCTGCCGCATAGTGGGTCGTATATTTGCTTGTGTCGGTCTGATGAACCTTACTTGCAAGAATGTCACATTTCGCGCCATGAACAACACGCACAACGCAATGACCGCTGCCAGTTACGGTCTGCACAACTCGTTCCGTTTTTGTCACGGGGTCATAGATGTGCGCCTTATAGTCAATCGGGGCGTTGTTATTATTGTCAAGACAGCGGTTCTTATAGAACTCAGCATAGCTTGTCACGTTGCAGGCGATGTAATCCATCCATTCAGAATCACAGCCGACATAGTGTTTAAGACCAAGTATGGAGTTCATGGCATTACCTACATACACAGTATCCGCCATGCCTATGCTGTCTCGAATATTTAGGGTTGCGTCATGTGCGCCGTTACCCACAACTGCTTGCTCATTTGTCGTTCCGGCCAAAGCCCACCAAAGATTGCTGATTTCCTTATGCTGCTCATAGTCCTGCAACTGGTAGCCGGGGCCACGTCTGCGAGTGCTGTTTTGGAAATCCTTTGCTGTGTAGTTGATTGTTCCGACTGGCGTTTCGGTCGGATTGCCATCCGAATCATACGCCCACTCTGATGACGTTGAAGATGTGCCGTTGCCTTTCTTGGAACGAACTGCACCCGAAAGACTGCGAGGCATCTTCAGTCCGTCAATTGTTATCGGATATGTACCGACAAGGCTGTCGTTTTCGCCTACGGTGTGTTCCGTCCATTCGGGTTCGATCGCTTCAATATGTGCGCTGTCAACTGCCAGGCACATTATGTCACCGATATCGCGGTATGAAGTAAAGTACATCCACTTCGCTCCGCTCGGCACATCGCAGAAGATATAGTTGCCGATCGAGAAATCAAAGTAGGTATGGCTTACCTGCATGATGAATGAACCTACAATCCGTCCGTCTGCGTCAGTGAACACAGCACCGAGGCGTGCGTGGTTCAGTCCGGGCCAACGTACCTGCTTCATACCCTCAACGTCCATGCGATAGGCATTGGTGTTGGAAGCAGTGGCGATAATGCTGTCATCTATCATTTCACCTGCTTGTGCTTCATCTGCATATACGCCTGTGTTCTCTGCATAGAGCAGTTCCGATAACATTGCTTTCAAGCTCTTGTTTACTGTTGATAGCGGTTCGCCATCAGTGGTAGAATACAAGATGTATTTCTTTTGGTTCTTGTAGTCGTTCACACCCTTATACCAGTGGTGTGGGAGATGGTGGAAGATGTCAAAACCCTCTCCGGCTTGGTCGGCGTTGTCGAAACTCTCACCCGAATTGAGATATCCGAAATCCGTGTCGCTCAACTGAACGCCTTCCATTTGGTTGAGTTTGGGGTTGAATGTACACTTATAGGCGTGCGTACCCTGCTTGATTTTTAGGGTGTGACCGCTTGGAACAAACGCTTTGTTATACTCCGCGCCTGTCTCGTTTTCTGGGTTGCTGTATCTCTCGCAGAAATCTCCGCTGATGATGTCATCAATCTTCAGCATGGAGAACTGGGAGTTGATGAGCGTGAGTTCGGGGAAATAGCGGTCAAGGGTAGTAAGACCTGCATTGCCGTCCACATCTTCATCTTCTATCAGTTCCGACAGTATCCAGCGGCCTGTGATACCCGAACACTGACCGCTCTCTTCGCATGCCTTGCCGGTTGCGTCAAGACCTATGGCTCCGGTCCTGCGCAACTGACGCAGTACCGACACGCTTGCCGTCATGTTGATGTCGGGAATACGCACCTCGCGGATTGCTCCTGCCTGCGCTATGTTCATTACAAGACCCTCTACGTCCACGAAGTCGCACCCCTCCACCCATAGGCGGTTGATGCCATTGACGCTTTCAAGAGTTAGACCGCCGGGATATGTGAGCCTCGGCAGGTTCACAAGCTCCAGTTTCGTGACGCTTGCAGGAAGTGTCAGCGTTTCAATAGGCGCGGTCTGCGCGAGGTCGCAGTTTGTCAGAGGCGTGTTGTTGGCTATGATTGCCTCGATACGCGGACAGCCTTTTGCGTCCACGCTCGTTGCCGTTGTGTTGCTCACGTCAAGTCGGCGCAGGAACGGCATATCTCCGAGCGTCAAGTTGCCAAGTGAATTGAAACCGTTGAGCGCAGTATTCGCGGTGTGCTTCTCTCCACCCAATATGATTTCTTCGGCAAGCTGCATCTTGCTCAAATCATCAAAATGGAATGCAAGCGACATTTCCGAAAGGTCAATCATGCTCATGCGCCCGGTCTGATAGATGTAGAGCAACGCGCCTGCGTCATGAGCAAAAAGCGTGAACGCGTGGGTCTGTCCTGCTTCCAAAAAGACGGATTCCGACAACTGACCGCTTGCGTCATTACCGATTCCGAAATATCCCGGAGCTGCTGCGGTGATGTAGATTTTAGAATCGGCTTTGATGGCAGACACACGTCCGCTCAATGGATTGGTAAAGAAGTCGCCTGTCTGATAATAGCCGTCACGGATTGCCCATCGTTGCTCTATGAAGCGAGGTAAGGAGGTCAATCCCAGGCCGTGCAGTGCATAGAAATACGGCTGATTGGCTATCCCGGTATTATCTATGTACTTACGCTCCCCGTCATAGGAAGAGATGACTTTCGGCCAGAACATCAGTCGCTTCTCCACAAAGAAATATAACGCGCCGTCAGGCGAGAACGGAACGATTGTCTTGCCGTCAATCTGCGCAGTCTGATTTCGCATTCGGTTTACAACACTCTTCAGTGATATGGTGGTCGTGCCGAGGTCGTTGCTGTTCCAGCACTCCTGCTGACGGTCCATGTTGTTGAAGAGTACCGAGCCGTAACCCATGTAGGGATTGGTATAACCGGTAGCTTCATCAGTCATCTTGTTGGGGTCTACCTCCGCGTCTATGTCTCGGCCGCCGTCATTGTCTGCGCCGTTGCAGGTGTCACAGTCATATACCTTGTTAAGATACATTCGGGTTGGCTCCATATTTCGGTAGCCGGAGTAAACGCCGTTCTCTACCGAACAGCCGTCCTCCAAGAAGAACATAGGCTGCATATTCTTGGCTCGTTGGTCAACAGCCGCGAGATAGTCAGTAAAGGCGGTGTATGCCATTGCGCTCTCAAGCGACATATAGCGGTAGGCGTTCTCTCTCCATATCTTCTCCCACCCGTTGACTTTGGAGTAGTCGCAGGAGTTGAAGAAACGAAGCATATTGAAGAGGTCGTAGGGTACTTTCTTGCCGAGTGCCAAATCCTCTTGGAGTTGGTCATCGTCAATCATGCACTCAAAGTAGTATGTCCATGCAGGATATTCCGTAGCCGCAAGTCCGAGTTTGCGAACCCATGATGAAATCTGTGTTGACGGCTTCATCATGTCTTCAATAGTCGCTACACCCTGCCACCAGTCCATACCTGCATATTGCAGTAGTTCGTAACCACTCACCGGGTTAAGCACATCGCCGGTCACAACCCACATGCCGTCAACCTGCTTCATTGAGCCAGTCGAACGTGTCCATGCGCCGTTCTTGTAGCGGTAGATAGCATAGTCGCGTCCGCAATACTGTGATATGAGATACACATTCTTTTGGGCGGCCTCTGTATTTGTTTCGGGGTCTGCCTTGAAACGAGCCTCGGTTTGCGCGAGGGTTTCATCGGGTGTGCCGAAGTATTCCACAAAGTCTCCGTAGTTGAGACAGCCTTTGTTATAGCCGGGTGTATCCTTGAAGCCGAGGGCGGTCTGCTCTCCCTTGTCCTCTTTCCAGTTGCCCTTGGCATGAAACCATGCGTCCTGCAAGGTGTCGGTCGTGGCGCGGAAGCAGGCTATCGGGTGGTTCTTTGTGGAATGGTCCATCTGACGACCCGTGATAACGTCTCCGTTGGAAAGAATCTGACGCCCGTCAAAGGCTCTTTGCGCCGGGGTCATGTATGACGAGCCGAGAGAGCGGAATGTGGCGTTCATCATATCGCACACGCCGCAGTCGTTGGCATTGGAACTGTCGGAATAATCGACTTTGACAGTAACCACGTCAATAAAGTTACCAGTCTCAGCGCAAAACACCTTTCGGTCAGCAGCAGCCTTGATTGCGTTGAGTCCAAGTTCGGTGCTGTCATCGGGATTGAGCAGGGTGACGGTCGCTTTAAGTCCTGTGGTCTTGTTCTTCTTGTTGAAGTTGAAGCGGTCGTTCTTAATGGGTCGCTGTGCCGAAGTCGTTCCCTGCCTGCGCCAAAGCACATTCACAGCCTTGAAGTTTACTTCCGGATGCTGTGGGTTGAAGTAGTACAGCGTGCAGGCAAACTGGTCGCTTGTTGATGTACCGCCGTTCAGAGCATAGTCGAAATTATTGAATGTGGTCTGGTCGGCGACAATCACATAGTAAGGTATACCTTTGGCCGCCATAAGGCTCATGGACGGCTTGCCTGTCGTATCCAGTACATTCTCTTTGTCATACTCCGCAATCATGGCGCGGACATCGCTCAACTTGCAAAGGTAGTTGCGGAATGCCTGCAACCATTCCATATAGGAGTTGTAGGCCATGATGTAGTTGAGGTTGAAATCGCCGTTCTCGGAGTTGAACGTGATTGTCCTGTTCTGACGCAGTGCGCTCGTTCCCGGCTGATAGCCGATAGAAGCACACTCCTCGCCATTCACATAGAGTTTGACAAATGAGTAATTTGTTCCGCTCGATGCTTCTGAGGCTTTGTAGGTGACATACTTGCTGCCCGGCTCTACAACAATGGCAACTGTTACTTTCTCTCCGCACTTGAACCCTACGCGCTGACGCTTCGGAGTTCCGTTGAGGACCGTAAGCACTACCTCGTTGCCTCGGATATAGAAGCCGACACCTGCGGCTGGGTCGTAGCACTCGCAGAGCATGGCATCCTTGTCCTTGATGCTCTTGGTTGAGAAAGCCAACTGGATTGCGGCTCCGCTCGTTTCAAGGGCTGATGATGAGAACGGTGCATAAGGTATCTCCGCTTTTACATTCTCGGCGATACGCAGAACATTCTCTCCCAGTACCGACACAAAGCCGTTGGAGTTCCAGTTGCTGCCGCTTACGTTCATGGAGTAGCCGTTGTCCTCAATGGTGTGGTCGGTCTCGCTGTTGTTTCGGGTGGAGAAGTCAAAGGCGAACAATGCACCCTCTTTGACCTCAGCGTCTATTGCTGAACCCTCAACGGTCAGTGTGACGGTTAAGGACTTTGATGTTCCGCTCTGTGCGTACACGTCAAAACTCTTGCTTCCGTCCGAGGCATAACCTTGAATCTGCTTCGTTACATTGAGCGTCTGACTGGTTTCGCAGTTGGCGGTAGTGGCTATATGTCCGTCAATCATTACCTCAATGGCTGTGCGTGTTTTGCCCGGAGTGTAAGCTGCGACATCAAGCGCGATGGAATCATACAAGCGCACTTTACCCTCGTTGCGGTCATCGTATCGCATGACTACAATCGGCGTGCTGTTGTTTGCGTCAACGCACATCACGGCTGTGTAGATTGTATTGCCTGTCACACCCGAAGCAATGTCTTTGCCTTGAATGCGCAGGGGGTATGCGCCGTGCGTCAGTTGTTCGGAATTGCCGAACACGTTGTTGGGGTTGATGCTTATGTTGTGACTGTACTGGTCGGTAACGGTCGCTGTGCCGAGGGTACGCCATTCCCCATTGTAGAACATTTCAGTGGTTACGAGAATGCCCTGTTTGGTGCTGACGTTGTTTTCAAACTTATACATCGGCAGGCTCTTCTCGCGTCCTCCTGCTTCAAGAGCGGTGGCGGCTGAGTAGTTAAGTGCCTGCACACAGGTACACGTCACGTCAACGGCGGTAACGCTGATTACACGAGTGCGCTCGTTGCCGTCCGCGTCAGTGGCTTTGATTTTGTAGTCCTTGCTCGATGCCCCGGTTATGAACTCGGTAAAGTCAAATTCAAATTTGAGGTCATTGGCTGATGTTGAGGACGGCTGATTGACAACCTCACTCCACAACTCTATATTGGTGGTCGGGTCGATGATACTCAGTGAGCGGATTGTTCCCAGTACCTCATCTTCGCCGTCATAACTTACGCTCTTGATGGCGGCCGACAAAACGATTTTACCACCATACGCGCCCCATACGGCAGAGTCGCAGTAGATGGTGAGTGTGCTTCCGCTCTGACCGCCACCGCCGTTGCTCTTGGGTATCTTCACGGAATCGCCGAGAGGTTCGCCTGCTTTAGTTACGGCTTGTATGATATAATCCGATGGGGCGGGTTCTATCTGCAAGCCTCCGAATGAGCGTTGTTCCATATCGTACGCGCCGCCGGTTGACAATGCTTTAGTGCCGTTTACCTCTGGCTCGTTGCCGAGTTCAAAAGTAGAGCCACCGCCACCGCCGAAGTCTGGCCATAGGTCATCGCCGTTTGTCGCGGATATATCCTGCACCTGCCCACGGAACTGCTTTGTCTCCCATGCATGGGGCGTTTTGGAAGAATCCCTGCGGTAGGTTATGACAAGTCCGGATTTGAGATAGTTTACCCCGGTGGTGTCGCGCAGGTCAATGAGTGCCTGTATGGCAAGCGACATGGTGTAGTCTTTATCTTCGCACACCTCATTGACATTCACGATGGCTTCTGCGCCTGCGCTCATGCCTGCGAGATCGAGCCAGTTTTCACTGCTCAAAACATCTTCCTTTTCAAGTGTCGCGCCGACATACTGGTATATCTTCCACGCACCGTGAGCAACGGCAAAGGTAATCTGCAAGCCGAAACCTGCCTTTCCCTGCTCATAGACTATCGCTGGAGCATAATACTTGGTGTCGGTCGGGTCGTTCAATTGATAGAACAACTTGTCGGGGTCGCTTGTGGGTATTTCCGATGTGAGGTTGAACGTATTGCCGACTGAAGCCCCTCCGACCATTGTCAGTTTATCGTTGATAATGCGGTATAGTCCGTCTGCCATACGATATAGACAGCCGGAATTATACGTCATGTCAGAGTTATATTCTTCTTCAGGGAGGTCATAAAAATTGGTGTTGCCAAAACTGCGGAAATACCAACCGCCCTCTTCATTCGGACAAAGCCATACACCACTTTTAGGTGTAGTGCCGGTTCCATCCCATTGACCGTCACAAAGCAGAATCCCTAAGTTGCGCAATCGGTTGGCTGTGTCGTACAGTCGGTTATCGGTGTTTTTTAGATTTTCCTGCAACTGCGCTCCTTCATCGCCGGGGAACGCCGTGTTTGCTGTACGACCCAGTGCAAGGTCATTACCAATGATGACAAGTTGTGTGCCACTCCAACGATAGGTTTTATTATCTGAGGTAGAAATATACACCTTGCCACCTTCGGGGATTCTACCTTTTGCGTCAACTTCACCAAAGGAGCCACCGTCAAGCCAGTTGTTGTAGTAGGTGAATTTTGATGTGATGAGTGAGGCTGTTCCGTCCGTAAGTTCCCAGTAATCCACAACGTTCAATAGAGGCAACGCCTCAACGCTCTCTGCGGTGGCGGTGGCAGGAGTGTTGAGTGTCTTTATCGGGCGCAATATCTGCTCTCCCCATTGTGTACGCTGTTCATCGGGTATGGCCAAATGCGACACTGCAAGAATAAATCGGTTGCGGTCGCTGTCATAAACCACCATACAACCGGCATCAGTTGATTTTTTGTTCGCTGATTGTGCAAGCGGTGTTATGTCGGAGACTATGGCATTGAACTCTACGACATCATCAACGAAGCCGGGAAGCTGCGCTGACGGAACTTTGCCGTTTGCGTCAAGAGAGGCCAGGCCGTTAGCCTTGCCCTTGCTGTTGTTGATGCTCTGAATGCTTGTCTCAGCATTGGTCACGCGAGTTTTCAGGCCGGACACATCGGTCGTGAGCGTATTGACCGAACTGCCGATAGTGTCTATCTGAGTGCGGATTTGGTCAATGCTCTGCTTGTTGGCTGAAACATCGGTAGCCAGTGCTTTCAATTCAGCGTCAAGTGCCGCAACGGCTTCATTGTATTGTTGGCTGTCAATGGTCGGGTTGCCTGCGCTTTCCCCGGTTGCCACCCACGCACCGCCGTCAGCGATGTACAAGGGGGCCGGGAGAGTGTTGCCGATTAATGCCCACCAACCATCATGCGGTAGCGGATATGCCTCACGGAGTTTTGTCACGTCAAGGAAGATTCCCTTGTTGGGGCCTTTGATGTTTCGTGCATCAAGCCAACCCTCAATTTTGAGATTCTTCTTAACGGTCGCATTTCCCTGTATGGTCGCATTTCCGCCTGCGGTGACGTGTCTGCCAATCGCAACGTCACCCTCAATTTCGGTTGTCTTTATCTGACTCATACTAAAAGTTGTTTGCTAAGGTCTGACATCATTGAGGATAGGTCGCCTTGACCGATAGTGGCAAGCACAAGCGAGGCGGCTTGATAGACCACGGACATATAGCAACGCTCCGGGATTTCAATACCGCCATCACAATCTACCCTCGGCAGGGGGATATAGACGGCTTGCTCTACTGTTGCGGTCGCGTCCTTGCAGGAGAATAGCTCCAGCGCACGACCCTCGGCACGGCTGACAATTGCCACTACTGGTTTCTGCGGATTGCCTCGCAGTCCTTTGTAGCGTGAGAATTGCAGTTGATACTGAGGGTCGGCGGCTGTGATTGGCTCATACACAGGTCGCTCCCAATCGCTCATTTTGAAGATTAAGAGGCGCATGAAATCTTCGGGCAGGAGTGTCCAACCCGAACCTTTGCTACGCCAAAAGATTGCATCGCCGAATGGCTGACCGCCGTCAAGCAGGTGCGTGGGTGCTTCGGTCACCACACGGAGCACTGCTTCGACAATCTTGGAGCGGACAATGTCGTTCAACGATAGGGTGTCAATATCCTCATCCGCTATCAGTTGTTCGCTCGTTTTGTTCTCATCTATGGCGATACGCACGTCACGCGCTATATGCAGGATTTTGTACACCATATCGCTGGACGTTTATACGAAGATGATGTCAACGCCGCGTGCCTTGCCTGCGGCTACTATATCCTCGCGGTTGCGGAGTTTGGAACGTACAAATCCGAAAGTCTGCTCAAGGTAGTCCTTTGCGTCATCGTTGCAAGAGAACTCTACCTGCGTTGTCGCAGGAACAGTCTCGGCGTTGTCCTCTGCCTCGGCGTTGTCCTCTGCCTCGACTTCATTGTCGGCCTGCGTGTCGGGGGCGTTCTCGTCCTCCTTGACTGGAGCGTCCACGCTCTCGGTAGAGATTGGAGCAGGGGCCGGAATGGGAAGCGCAACTTTTGGAACGTTGCACTCGATTTCTACAACACCATTAAGTTTTACACGTCTAACGACTTTTATTTTGCCGTTATGAAATTCAGGACTATTCTCAATAGCAAACTGAATAACGGGGTTCTCAGTAGTGAATGTGGCAGGTGTTACACCTTGTGTTGTTATGCTGCCTCCTGTGAATGCAACTTTAACAGTGGCTTTACCCATACGCAGACGTGCGTGCCACTCTATGAGATTGTAAACGCCGTAGGTTGTTTTAGTCTTTTTCGTATTCATAATTGAGAGTTATTAGAAAGAGGGAAGTGGATGTGCGGGCTGCACTCCGCTTCCCTCCGTTTTAGGAATTTCGGTTGTGTAGTATTTTAGTTAGCTAAAATTTCACCCGTGTACTCTTTCCACGACTTTGAAGTGCTGTCATATTGCCACATTGTGCCACTGACAGCCTTGGCATTAATTCCGGGACAATCGCTGACGAGTACATAGACCTTACCCTCAATCGGGCTTTCAGGAGCCTCCTCACTGCCCCAAAGGGCGTAAGTCGTTGCGCCTTCTGCCGAGCACTCGCCCTCGCCGTCAATCCAGATATGGCAAGAGCCTTTGAGAGCAAGAGCATCCCATACGATTGTATGCTCACGGCTTGCCTCATGTCCGTCCACTCGTTCACTGTCTTTGTGCTCAGAAGAGTAAACGTAATGAACAAGGCGTTCATAAGCGATGACAGCTGCGCTATTACTCCAGCCGAGGTAGTCAAGAGTCGGCTCGCGTTTGAACTCGAACTCGCCGAATACGGTATGAATGGCTGTTACCTGCCAACCGAGTTTGTTAGTCTTTACCGAAATCTGTACTTCGGGGTGTTTTGAAAAGTCGATGCACTGAACGCTCTCAAGGAAGTTTTTACCACAGAGCATCACCACAGACTTTGGCACATCTTCTCCGGTAAAAATCATCTTGGCAACGCTGATGAACTCCTCAAACGTCCACTTGCCTTTGTGGTCAAGGTGACGTTTAATCTGCCAGCGGACCCCCTCGGTTGTATAGACTGTCTGCTGGCCAAGCTCGGTATCAACCGTGAACTTGCTTGCGCGACTGGCCCATAGGGTGCGGTTACCCTTTGTTTTGAAGTTGCGAATCTGAGCCTCTGCGATGAGAGCCTTACTGAACGGAATACGTTTGGCAACACTCTCAAAGTAGTCCGATGTGATGCTGTTCATTCCACGCTTCTGAGCATAAATAAGCGATGGAGAAGGCACAACGAAATCGGGAAGAACTTCTTTCTGAGTCTCGAACATAGCATTAGCGAGAATAACAAGCGTTGTACCTGCCGGAATTTCGGGAACAAGACAAGAATCATCGGTTGCTTCGTTCTTGGGACCGTTGACGGCGATAGCGATAGGATTACCTGAAACCTTGTCGCGGTCGGTTATGAAAAGCATGAGGTCTTTGCCCGGAGTCTTGGTTTTGCCGTCCGAAGCATAACCGTCAACTCCTTTGACGAGAATTGTGCCATAAGGCTGAAGTAACTTCTTGTCTGCATTGTCAAGAGGGAGAACAGCAACATTTCCTGTTCCATCACCAACGGTTGCGTTGGTAACTAACGCGAGTTCGGGATAAGGAACACCATAAAAAAGTTGAATCGGCAGCTTAAAAAAGTTGCCGATTCTTTTGGTAATATCACTGATATTTAGTAATTTAGAGATGTCAAACAATAAATACTGTATCATGATTACCGAAAGTAAAGTTACTGAAATTTTTTGTATTGCAGATGATTTCTGCAAAGAATTTGAGGGTGAGATGGCAAAAAATGCACTTCCGTCCACAACTGACACTCCAAAACGGAAAAGAAAGCGCATGATGTCGGATGCCGAGGTCATCACGATTCTGATCTGTTTCCACTTCAATTCGTACCGAAACTTCAAGCACTATTATCTGGGATGTGTGCGCATTCACTGGAAGCATCTGTTTCCGCAGACATTCTCCTACAACCGCTTCGTGG
>SCEJ01000288.1 GCA_004102785.1 Muribaculaceae bacterium Isolate-013 (NCI) | reverse complement strand
ATATGACCGTAATTTGCGGTATTTTTTGTAATTTTGCACAAATATTCCTTAAATCAGAAATAACACATGCAAAAAACTTCAATGATTCTTGGAGCCATGGTCTTGTGCTCATCAATCAGTGCTTTTTCCGACACAATCGACCGTGAGGCCCTTGTGAAACGTAACAATCCTCACGTGGTGACTGTCGATACTCTTGCATCGCTTACAGTCGGCAACGGTGAGTTTGCTTATACGGTCGATGTGACAGGCCTCCAGACTTTCCCCGAACTATATCGCAATGGTGTACCCCTCGGCACTCAGAGCCAGTGGGGATGGCATTCATTCCCCAATCCCGACAATCTGCGTCATGAGGAGACTTTGAAATCATATGACTTCGGCCACGGCCACCCCGAGTTGTACTC
>SCEJ01000287.1 GCA_004102785.1 Muribaculaceae bacterium Isolate-013 (NCI) | reverse complement strand
CGGCAAGCTTGCCAAGCAGGCCGACGGAGCCGTTGAGCTCCGCCTCGGAGCCACGATGCTTCTCGCCACTGTTGTTACCGCAAAAGAAGCGGGCGAAGGGGTCGATTTCATGCCCCTGCAAGTAGAGTACAAAGAGAAATTCTCATCGGCAGGACGTTTTCCCGGAGGTTTCCTCAAGCGCGAAGGCCGTGCTTCTGACTACGAAATCCTTACCTCACGTCTGGTTGACCGAGTGCTCCGTCCCCTCTTCCCCGACAATTACCATGCCGACACATTTGTAAACATCACAATGTATTCATCTGACGGCGTTGACATGCCCGACGCGCTTGCCGGACTGGCTGCATCGGCCGCTCTCGCTGTCTCTGACATACCTTTCAACGGACCTATCTCTGAAGTGCGTG
>SCEJ01000286.1 GCA_004102785.1 Muribaculaceae bacterium Isolate-013 (NCI) | reverse complement strand
CCCAGGCAGGTGAGCGCGTCAGGGTTTTGAGATTCCCGCCAGAGAGGATGCTGCTGGCGAGATTAGCCACTCCGCTGACGCGTATCGGCTTATCGTTCAGAAACGCCCCACCGCCCTCTTCCGCCCAGGCGATCTCACCATAGGCTGGGGCACTGGACACACCCAATACGAAGCGCCCGCGGCGCATGAGTGCGATCTGGGTGGAGAAAAACTGGGTTTCGCGGACGAATGACTTCGTGCCATCTATGGGATCCACCAGCCAGACGCTCTCAGCATCGAGGGCGTGCTTTCCGGTCTCTTCGCCATAGAACCCATAGCTGGGAAATCGCTCGGTCAGTACGGATTTAATGGCCTCTTCCGCCCGAACGTCCGCCTCAGTCACGGGCGTAGCATCCGCCTTGGT
>SCEJ01000285.1 GCA_004102785.1 Muribaculaceae bacterium Isolate-013 (NCI) | reverse complement strand
TGTCACAGACAGACAGCTCACTGAAGGGAATTGCTAAAATAGAACAACAGATGCTTAAGGGTGAGACAGGATACGGAACCTATTTCAGAAAAGGTGCGTATACATTACAGGCGTATGCCCCGATTGATGGTACTAACGGCTGGATGGTGGCTGTAGATGCACCGGTTACGGATTTCCTGGGTTCCATTGTAATAGGCATTATCATAGGTTCTGCGATCGGTGTGATCGCAGTGGCATACAGCATTTACAAGGCAAAACAGATCGGACAGCGTATCGGGGAGCCGGTGGCACAGTGCACAGACAGAATACAGCTGTTAGCACAGGGAGATCTGCATACTCCGGCACCGAAGGTAGAGACCGGCGATGAGCTGCAGATACTTGCGGAGGCGACCGCCAGCCTTTC
>SCEJ01000031.1 GCA_004102785.1 Muribaculaceae bacterium Isolate-013 (NCI) | reverse complement strand
GACTTTTGTCCTTAGCTTCCTTTCGATTCTCCTCACGGTAGACACCGTTGCCTCGGACTATGTGCTTCCCGCTATCGGGGCGCGCTCGGGACTTTCACCCGTTAGATTATGCCCATGTCGGGCGAACAACAAAAAAGGTGTATCCCCTTGGCGGGAATACACCTTTCTTTTCTGTTATTCTCAGATCTTTTCTGTTATTCTCAGAGAATCAGGCGCGGTTTATTCGGCTTTGCCGTTGGAACCGAGCACGTTCACGATTTTGTGCTTGTAGAGTTTCTCCATTTCGTCGCGGGCCGGGCCGAGGTATTTGCGGGGGTCGAACTCACCGGGTTTGTCATGGAACACCTGACGGATGGCGGCGGTCATGGCCAGACGGGAGTCGGAGTCGATGTTGATTTTGCAAACAGCGCTCTTGGCGGCCTTGCGGAGCTGCTCTTCGGGGATACCGATGGCATCGGGGAGTTTGCCGCCGAGCTCGTTGATGGTCTTCACATATTCCTGGGGAACTGACGAAGAGCCGTGGAGCACGATGGGGAAGCCGGGAAGCTCTTTCATCACGCCGTCGAGCACATCGAAAGCCAGTGGGGGGGGAACGAGGATACCCTCTTCGTTGCGGGTGCACTGCTCGGGAGTGAACTTGTAGGCGCCGTGGCTGGTGCCGATCGAGATGGCCAGCGAGTCGCAGCCGGTGCGGGTGGCGAAGTCAACCACTTCGGCGGGATCGGTGTAGGTGTGGTGGTCGGAGGAAACCTCGTCCTCAACGCCGGCGAGCACGCCGAGCTCACCTTCTACGGTCACGTCGTACTGGTGTGCGTAGTCAACTACTTTCTTGGTGAGGGCCACGTTCTCCTCGTAGGGGAGGTGCGAGCCGTCGATCATAACGGAGGAGAAGCCGTTGTCGATGCAGTCCTTGCAGAGCTCGAAGCTGTCGCCGTGGTCGAGGTGCAGCACAATCTGGGGATGCTCCCAGCCCAGCTCTTTGGCGTAGGCTACGGCACCCTGGGCCATGTAGCGGAGCAGTGTGGCGTTGGCATAGTTGCGGGCACCTTTGGAAACCTGGAGGATTACGGGAGATTTCTCTTCGGCAGCAGCCTTGATGATTGCCTGGAGCTGCTCCATGTTGTTGAAGTTGAAAGCGGGGATAGCGTAGCCCCCTTTGATGGCTTTGGCGAACATTTCGCGGGTGTTCACCAGGCCGAGGTCTTTGTAATTTACCATTTTGATATGGAGTGTTTGGTTGAAGTTTCGAGCTGCAAATTTACGAAAAATTTCATAAACCGCGCTACTCTTTAATCTCTTTTTCAAGCTAAAGTTCAGGGGGTGGCGTGCGTCGGCGTTTTTTTCGGAATCTATGGCCTGTTTATCGGTATTTTTCTCGAAAAAAAATGTAACTTTGCCACGTTAACCATTGAATCGACTTACCTCTGATGAATATCGTACGTCCGAAACTGTGGCTCTACGCCAAAGACTACCTGTTTATTATTTTCGGCATCGCAATGTATGCCTTCGGCTTCAACGCTTTCATCGCCACGGCGCCTGAAAAGGTGGTTATCGGCGGCATGGCGGGCGTGAGCCAGGTTGTTGACATGATTTCGATAGGGCTTTTCGGGTTTCATGTGCCCTACTCCGTCACGATTTTCGTTGCCAATGTGATAATGCTCGCGTTCGCCTTCCGCATAGTGGGGCGCACGTTTGTGATACGCACGCTGTTCGGCGTGCTGGTGGTGTCGGTGCTCTTCGCCGTGCTCCAGCCGATATTCCGCACCCCCCCGGTGGCCGGCCAGACCTTTATGGACGTAATCATCGGCGCTGTGCTCTGCGGGCTCGGCCTGGGAATGGTGTTCATCCACAACGGCTCTACCGGCGGCACCGACATCGTTGCGGCGGTGGCCTCGAAGGTGTCGAATGTGTCGGTAGGGCGTGCGATGGTCTACTTCGACCTTTCGATAATCTCGTCGTCGGTGCTGCTGAAATTCGTGTTTATCCCCGACTTCGAGTTCGCCGAGGCGGTACCGGCCCTGGTCTACGGCCTGGTGACTCTGTTTATCATCCCGTTCGTCACCGACATGATTATCAACACCAACCGCATGGCGGTGCAGTTCACCATCTTCTCACGCAAATGGGAGGAAATCGCCACGGCCATAAACAATGAGGCCCACCGCGGCTGCACGGTGCTCTCCGGCATGGGATGGTACTCGAAAAAGGAGGTAAAAGTGCTTCTGGTGATGTGCCGAAAAATCGAATCTGTCACTATTTTCCGAATTATAAAGTCAATCGACAAGGACGCCCTCATATCGCAGGCGCAGGTCAACGGCGTTTACGGCAAAGGCTTCGACGAACTGAAACTGAAGATGCGCCGCCCGGGCCAGACCGACACACCTCCTGCCCGCCCCGAGGCCTCGTCGAAAATCGTATGATTGCCACCCCGACGTGAAAAAACTGATCTTATTACTGGCGCTGCTGGCCACCTTTACGCCTCTGTACGCCGAAAACAGTATCGCACCCACATGGACGGTGGATTTCGACGCTGTGTTCGACAACCGCGAGGGGTCAAACCGCTACACTGCCACACGCACTTTCCTCTTCACTTCGCTCGCACCTGAGATTGGCCTGCGCTTCGGCGATGCATGCCGCATTGCCGGCGGCGTGGTGTGGAACCAGCCCGTAGGATCGGGATGGAAAAACTACCACCTTGAGCCTACACTGTATTTCCGCCGCGACGGCGCCCCGGCGCAGTCGCCATGGAGCTTCTCCATGGGCATGTTTCCGCGACGCCAGCTCACTGAGGAGATGCCCGGATTCCTCTGGAGCGACTCCCTGGCATACCACCAGCGCAACATCCGCGGGCTGCTGGTGCAGTACCGCCGTCCATCAGGCTTCGCCGAGGCATACGTTGACTGGCGGGGGATGCAGAGCCGCACACAGCGCGAGGCTTTCAACGTGGTGGTGCACACACGCTGGCACCCACGCCCGGGCAACCCTCTATTTATCGGCGGATATGCGATGATGAACCATTTCGCCCTTCAGCAGGACGCCCCCTCCGACCAGCACATCATCGACAACTTCGTGGTAAATCCATATGCCGGAGTGAATCTCGGCGGACGCACCCCGCTCGACTCCCTGATTGTGCGCGCCGGCCCACTGCTGACCATCGAACGCAACCGGGCCGACGGCAACACATGGAAAACACCCGTCGGAGCATGGGTGGAAGCCTGCGGCGAATGGCGCTGGCTCGGACTGAAAAACACCTTTTACGCCGGCGGCCGGCAGCAGCCCTCATACATCCCCTTCCGCGCCGATCTGTACCAGGGCGAACCATTCTACCAGGCCAAGCTCTACAACCGCACCGACATATATGCCAATGTGCTCCGCAACCGCTACGTGACACTCCGCGCCGGCCTCGACTTCCACGTCACCCCCGACGCCTTCACCTTCTACCAGCGCGTCATCCTCTCCGTCACTCTTCCCTGATGTTACAACTGTAAGGAAGGGCCTTTATATATCGCTCCATCAGCTCGAAATCAGGCTCGCCATTTTCAGTTACAGGCAATTGTATGCGGTGCCCCATCTGAGTTTTCTTTCGATACTGCCGACCATATGCACACTTATAGCCATCAAGATTGATAACGGTCGACAAGAACATCATGGCATAGCTCGAGATACGTTTTTTAGGTTTGAAAATCAGAATATTGTCATCGCAACAAAATTCATAATCCCTGAATACACAATATCCGAACATATCAATTGTCAGACAATTACAGAAAATCTGCATATCATTGTCGACACAACGGCTTACTCCCTGGTTATGCCGTCCGGTCGTAACCAAAGGTATCTCGCCTGGAATACTGTCGGCTTTGGTCAGTCTCCGGCCGTAACTATTCAGCGGACACGCCGATGTAGTCGCCGTTTAGAAAAGGGCGAGGATTGCGTTGTAGGGCGAGTTGCCGTGCTTCTTGGTTGTCTCGACGATTGAATGCAGATACATAAAGGCATCGGCACCGAGGTCTGAACGGAAGCAACCGGAGTTTTTGAGTTTGATTTTCAACTTTCTTATTCCACGTTCTGAGACGTTGTTGTCCGGCGGTATTGCCGGGTCTCGTAGAAAGTTGAAGATGTAGTCACGGCATTTCAGCAAGCCGTTCTTGAAAGAGGTAAACTTTTCGTTGAGCCTTGATAAATTTTCATCAATGAAATAGTTACCTTAGATTGGGAACAGGATTCAAAAATTGCATAAATCCAAATGTTTTACAAACATACATATAAAACCCCTGTTGACGGCATGTCTTCAGGGGTCATTTTTATTTTGGGCAAAGGGGTTAGTCCTATTTTGGCTTATTGGGTCAAACCAACCTGGCCGCAGGGAGCATCCGCGCCTGGGTTTTCCATCTGCGTCTGTCTTTGCTATTATGCTATTATTAAAGTTTTTGAGTTGTAAAGCCTCTAATGTCGAGAAATTTAGCTAACTTTGCAGTATTATGGGTGATTATACGCCAACCTCGCTAAAGAGCACTAAGAACGGGCTGTTTATTACAGTGGTTGTCATGGTTTTTCTGTTTCTTGCACAGAAAGGCTATGGAAGTCAGCATGTAATTTCAGAAGTTCTGCGTATTGACAACTCGACGGGACTCAGTAGTCAGAAGGTGTATTCGCTTGCTGAAGATGCGTCAGGAGCTATCTGGATAAGTACCAAGTCGGGGGTTGACAGGTATAATGGTAGGATTCTTAAGAATTACTCTCTTGAAGGCGATTCGTTCTATGGCGATAGAGCCGGTCGCATTATTCGGCTGTATCACAATGAAGGCGATTTGTATGCCTACGAAAGTACGGGCAAAATTCACAAATATTCACCCGTATATGACTCGTTTATATTGACGAGCAATCTTTCCGACTTAAGTCACGGCGATGTTGTGCTCAACAAGATGCTTGTTAACAATGACGGCAGTATATTATATGCAACCAATAACGGTCTGTTCAAATACGTGTCAGATAAGGATTATCGCCCCATTCTGCCCGGCTCGGCTGTCAACGACATTATTATTGCAAAGGGCTATTTGTTTGCAGCTACTTCATCAGGCTTAAAATTCATGCGCAACGACCACGCGGTCAAAGATGTCGGGCTGCTTAAAGATACCAAAATACAGAGCCTGTATTTCGATGAGGAAAACGATGCCCTATATATCGGAGCTTTCAACAAGGGCTTATATAAACTTGATTTGTCGGATTTCAGTGTTGCCCAAATCCATGCTACAAACAGCCTGTTGCATAAGCCGATACGTTCTATTGTCAAACTTAGCCCGGAAAGGCTTGCCATAGGTATTGACGGCAGCGGTGTCCTGGCTTATAATGTAAAGGCCAACTCTTTGGCCACGTTTGTCAACACGGAACTCGCCCCGGAGTTTTCATTTACCGGCAACGGCATATATGCACTGTTGAGTAACGGCCACGGCAATCTGTGGATTGGCAGTTATACCGGAGGGGTGACAATGGTGAGTCTGTCGCAGTCGCCCATACAGATAATTACACATATAAAAGACAATCCCAACTCTCTTGTCAACAACAATGTGAATTATATCATAGAGTCGACAGACGGAAATATATGGTATGCAACTGACCGCGGAATAAGCATTTACAATCCCCGTACCGGAATCTGGAGAAATTCATTATCCGGAATAGTCGTTGTGTCGCTGTGTGAGGACGGCAACGGAAATGTACTGGCCGGTTGTTATGGCGACGGCGTATACCGTATAGATTTGTCGGGAAACATAAAGGGGCACTGGACACAAAGCTATGGAGCCTTGTCATCGAACTATATCTTCGCAATACAGACTGATTGTCATGGCAAGATATGGGTCGGCTCTCCTCACGGCTGCCTCGTAGCCCTTAATAGCGACGGCTCGTTATATCATAGGTTTGAGATAGACGGCGTTATGTCAATCAGTGTCGTTGACGAGAAGCGTATAGGTGTCGCTACCGGCAACGGATTTTATATCATCGATGCCGACACGAACAGCTATAACTGGTACGCCAATTTTCAAGAGCAGTCAGAGCACGACGTAAGTGCATATATAATCCCGATGATGTTCACAAAAGGCACCACAGTATGGCTTGGGACCGAAGGTGGTGGTCTTAACCTGTATGATTATAAGAACAGGAAAATCATACGCGAGATAAAAATGTCAGACGGATTGCCCTCAAATGATATATACGGTCTTGTGCATGATGACAAGGGACGCCTTTGGGCAAGTACAGGCAACGGCCTCGCAATCATAGGCGATTCAACAGTTTCCAGTCTTAACTTTATCAACGGAATTGCCAGAGAATATAACAAGTCCTCGATTTTAAGGACATCTAACGGTGATTTGATTTTCGGCAGTACGGCAGGCGCAGTCAGGCTGTCGCCCGACAAAATCAGTGTAGCTGAATACTCCGCACCATTGAGAATATCCCGATTCACTATTGACGGCATCAGCGAAGAGGAGTCTGCCAAGATTATACCGGAGCTTTTTGAGATGCTGCAAAACCGGAATATAGTGCTCAGTGCCAGTCATAACTCGTTTGATGTTGATTTTGAGGCAATAAACATAGACTATCGCAATGACATCGCTTATCAGTATATCCTTGAAGGGTATGACCACGATTGGAGCGAAATGACCATGGACGGTACCGCCCGCTTCCGGAATGTGCCGCCGGGCAGTTATACCCTAAAAATAAAAGCGTTGCGTAAAAGCGACGGACGAGTCATAGATGAAACCTCTATTGACATCACTGTCGAAGAACCGTGGTGGAATACAATATGGGCCAGAATATGCTATCTGGCTATAATAGCCTTTATTATATATTTTATAATTAGGTATAAATGGTATCAGTTGCGAAAAGAGCATGACGAAGACAAAATCAGATTTTTCATCAATACAGCCCACGACATCCGCACTCCATTGTCATTGGTCATGTCGCCCATTGAAGAGCTGAAGACACAGAACGGCCTTTCCGAAAAGGCTAAATATCTGCTCGATGTGGCGGGCGCAAATATACGAAAGCTTAATGCTGTCACCGCTCAACTGCTCGATTTTGAAAAGATTGACTCGAGAAAAGCAAAGGTCAACATCGAGCCGATCAATCTTAATTATCTATTGTCGGAGGAACTGAGTTGTTTCAATAATGTTGGTGAAAAACGCGGCATCACGCTTCACCTGCAAGTTCCCGATGAGCAGGTAGTGGTTTCAGCTGACAGACATCTGCTTGAACTCATGCTTGATAACCTCATGTCGAATGCCTGCAAATATACCAATCAAGGTGGCAAAGTGGAGGTGTCACTAACCGCAAACAAGTCAAAGGCTGTCATCAGGATTACCGACAATGGTATAGGCATACCTGAGAAAGAGCAGAAAAACATATTCACAAATGTCTATAGAGCCGAGAATGCGAGAGCGTCACAAGAAACAGGCAACGGTTTCGGTCTGCTTCAGGTCAAGCGTATAGTGGAAATGCTCAACGGCAACATAGGCTTTACATCCAAAGAGAATGCAGGAACAACTTTTACAATCTCATTCAAGCGTATCTATGACGAGCCTGTCATTCACTGGAATCCGAATAATCTGAATGAGGCCTTGAATGAAATACGCATACCTTCTCCCGTAGTATCCGCTGTTTCTGAGAGTAAGGATGAGACATTGTTGATTGTCGAGGACAACGATGATCTCAGGAATTATTTGACAGCAACATTCTCGGTTGAATATAATGTCGTGTCAACTATTTCGGCTGAGGATGCCCTAAGATTCCTTGAGAATCACTATCCGGATATTATCATCTCAGACGTGATGATGCCCGGCATACAGGGTGACGAGCTGTGCAGCATGATCAAGAACAATCCCGACACCGCCGGTATTCCGGTCATTTTACTTACTGCGAAAACCACTCATGACGCGATTGTGAACGGCATTGAAAAAGGAGCCGATGACTATATCGCCAAGCCGTTCAGCCTTGACATCCTCAAAAGCAAGGTCAGAGGTATGCTCCACAATCGCAAGCGTATCCGTGAATATCTTATGAGGCTCGCACTGATGAGAGCCGAGGGTGACGTAGTCGAAGTGAAGACAATTCCACAAATCGTTGAGGGACCGACACTAACCGAAGGCAATCGGACAAGCGAAATGCCGGCATCTGACAAGGCATTTGTCGATAAGGCAGTTGATATAATTATCGCAAATATGTCAAACACCGAGTTTGACATTGAACATCTATGCCGAGAAATGGCAATGAGTAGGACCCTGTTTTTTGGTCGCCTGAAGTCATTGACCGGAAAAGCACCACAGGAATTTATCCGAGTCCTTAAACTCGAACGAGCGGCCGAATTACTTAAACAAAAAACGCCGGTAGCAGAGGTTGCGGTGATGACAGGCTTTGCCAATTCCAAGTATTTCAGCACTGTCTTCAAAAAGCATTTCGGGGTGTCTCCAAGTAAATTTTGTGAACAGAACTGAATGAGGTTTAACGTGTTTATGTCTGATTTTATGAATAATAGCATAATATGTCAGAAAACAAACCTCAAAATGTCAGTAATCAAACCTTGGTAATAACGAACGGTGGTAATTTTGCAAAACCCATATAAGGTCTATGTGGGAGCAAATAAACCAACCAATCAATACCATGGTCTTTTTCAATATCAAACATTTGTTCATCTCTGCGTTCGCAGTAGCGACCTTAACAGGGTGTGGCGACTCGGGAAATGAACCGACACCAACACCACCGGTAGTTGAACCTGTCGATGATGTGGTGTTCTTTGACGATTTTGATTCATTCAATTCCGCTTACTGGTCAAAAGAGACACACGAAGCCGGATGGACAAATCAAGAGTTACAATCCTATAGTACCAGTCAGGTCAAAGTCGGCAAGGACGAAGGTAAGACTGTACTAATTCTTACAGCCAAGCGCACCGGCAACAAGGTGGTGTCCGGTCGCGTGAACACTAAGAATAAAAAGTATTTCAAGTATGGAAAGGTTGAGGCAAGTATAAAACTGCCTGAGACCGCAAATGGTCTGTGGCCCGCATTTTGGATGATGGGCAACAATAAGCAGGAGTGGCCTGCCTGTGGTGAAATAGATATAATGGAGATGGGAGATGCCCAAGGTATCGCCGACGGGACAAGTACCACGCGAGTAAATACCGCGCTCCATTATGGCCCTGATGTTGCCGGACATGAACAGCAATATTTCGCCGGAGATGCCGGTTCAAATTTACAGGACGGCAAATATCACACATATACGCTTATTTGGAATGAAAATAAGATTGATGTTTCAGTAGATGATGTAAAATTTCATAGTTTTGACATTACCGGTAACCCTTATTTTCAAAATGACTTTTATATTCTGTTTAACCTTGCTGTTGGCGGATCATTCACCGGTATCTATGACATCGAAGGCTTAACAGCTTTAAAGGATGGCCAGACGACATCAATGTATATCGACTGGATAAAAGTAACCACAACAAACTAATCAATACACATGAAACAGAGAACCTTAACAAACAAGCTCCTGTGCGGTTTCCTGCTTGTCGGAGCGGTATCCTTTGCTATGCCGCTTCAGTCGTTTGCAGAACCCAGCGCAACTGAGGCATCGCCATCTCAGAAGATAAAGGTGACCGGTGTCGTTGAAGACGCAGAAGGTCCCGTTATCGGCGCCTCAGTAATTGAGAAAGGAACCAGCAATGGAACAGCTACCGATCTTGACGGTAACTTTACGCTGATGGTATCACCAAATGCAACACTGAGAATCAGCTATGTCGGCAGTGACCCTGTTGAAGTCAAGGCGACAGAGACTCCGATGAAAATCACCTTGAAGCAGAGTACACAGATGCTCAGCGAAGTGGTGGTCACTGCCCTTGGAATCAAACGTGACCGAAAGGCTCTCGGTTACGGTTTTGATGAAGTAAAAGGTGATGCCTTTGAAAAAACCAAAGAAACTAACGTCATCAACTCCATGGCAGGTCGTGTAGCCGGTCTCGTTGTAAGTCAGACCGCAGGTGGCCCCTCCGGATCTACCCGTGTAATTCTGCGTGGTAGTACTGAAATGACCGGTAATAACCAGCCATTATATGTTGTCGATGGTGTGCCTCTTGACAATACAAACTTCGGCAGCGCAGGAACATCAGGCGGATACGACCTTGGTGACGGTATCTCAAGCATCAATCCAGATGATATAGAAAGCATGTCGGTACTTAAAGGTCCGGCCGCTTCCGCTCTATATGGCAGCCGTGCCAGCCACGGTGTGATTCTCATCACAACTAAGAAAGCCGGTAAAGAAAAATTTTCGGTAGAGTATAATGGAACACTGACATTTGACAAACAGCTCTCTAAATGGGATAACGTACAGCAGATCTACGGTATGGGCAGCAACGGCACATACAGTATCGACGCAGTTTCAAATACCAATAAGAGCTGGGGACCGAAAGCAGACGGAAGCAACGTCCTTCGATACTTTGACGGCGTGGAGCGTCCATATCTTATAATACCTGACAATACCTCCGGATTCTTCAGAACCGGTCTTACCGCAAACAACACGGTTACAGTCTCATCCAATTCAGGCAATACAGGCATTCGCTTCACACTGACCGATATGCGCAACAAGGATATTGTCCCCAAGACTCACATGAGCCGCGACATTTTCAATCTGCGTGCCAATACATCTATGGGGAAGGTTGACCTCGACTTTACCGTAAACTATACCCACGAAAATGTAAAGAATCGTCCTGCTCTTGGCGACAGTAAGTCTAACGTCGGCAAGAACCTAATGACCCTTGCAACCACCTACGACCAGCGTTGGTTGCGTACATATCAGGATGCCAACGGAGAGTATTCCAACTGGAACGGTATGGACCCCTATAATGTAAACCCCTATTGGGACGTCTACAAGAATTCCAATGATTCAAAGAAGGACCTGTTTCGTTTACACGCATCTGCTATTTATAATGTAACATCACACCTCAAAATCAAAGGAACAGCGGGAGCTGAACTCAACTGGTTTAATTTCAATGATTTCAAGGCTCCGACAACTCCCGGCTATGAGTCAGGTTACTTACAGCAGAGCCAGTTCAAGAACCAGATGTATAACTTTGAACTCATAGCGACCTATAACAACCGCTGGGGTGACTTTGACTTCACAGGTACAGCCGGTGGAAACATCTATAAGGTCGATAACCGTACAAACATTACCACCGCTCAGGAAATGCAGATTCGTGATGTGGTTGCTCTTATGAGTTTCAACGAGACAAGTCTTCAGGAAAACAGCTACCGCAAGCAGATTAACTCGCTGTTCGCAGCCGTCAATCTCGGATGGAAAAACCTGTTGTATCTTGATGCGACTATCCGTGGTGACAAATCATCAACTCTGCCTACTGGCAATAACACCTATATTTACCCCTCGGTGTCGGGTAGCTTCGTATTCTCTGAACTGATCAAGCGTGGCGACATTCTGCCATACGGTAAAGTTCGCCTGTCATTCGCACAGGTTGGTAGTGATACAGATCCCTATCAGTTAGGACTGGTATATACAAAATCAAAATTCACATATCCCGGTTACACCATCGGCTTTATTGACAATACCACTATCCCCAATAAGAACCTCAAACCTACCCGGACCAACTCATTTGAAGTGGGTTTTGAAACAAAGTTCCTCAATAACCGTATCGGTCTTGACTTCACATATTACAATCAGATAAGTAAAGACCAGATTATGGGCATGGCAAGTAGCTGGGGCACAGGATACCCCTATCGTCTTATCAATGCCGGTGAAATCCAGAACCAAGGTATCGAAATCGCACTTAACACACGACCCCTTATCATCGGTGACTTCTCTTGGGATTTGGGCATCAACTTCTCAAAGAACAATAATAAGGTGCGGAAACTTGTCGATGATATGGATATGTTTGAGCTTGAAAAGGCTTCATGGCTTGATGTTCAGGTCGCCGCTAAGGTTGGCGAAAACTTCGGTTCTATCGTGGGTCCCGATTTCCAGAGAAACGAAAACGGCGATATCCTCATCGACCCCGCAACCGGTCTGCCGATGTACGATAAGAGCAATCATGTACTCGGAAATGCCTCATGGGACTGGACCGGTGGTCTGAGCACGACGTTCCATTACAAGAATTTCGGACTCACCGCTCTGTTTGACGTAAAGGTTGGAGCCGATCTGTATTCAATGTCGGCACGTGCCGCTCACGAATCAGGCAAAAGCCTTGCTACACTGGTCGGTCGTGAAGAATGGTATAAGTCGGAAGAAGAGCGTCAGGCAGCAGGTATTGCAAAAGGCGCCTCGACATGGACTCCAACCGGCGGTTTTGTCGCACCCGGTGTTATTGACAACGGCGATGGCACATATCGTCCCAATGACATCAAGGTCAACCCCGAAGACTATTGGATGAGCGTCTGCCGCAATGCTCCTTCAATGTTCATTTATGACAACTCTTACATAAAGTGTCGTGAAATCACACTTACCTACCAGTTCCCGAAGAAATGGCTTGGTAAAGTAGTGCAGGATATGTCTATTTCATTTGTGACACGAAACCCGTTCATCGTATGGAAGAACATTCCCGACATCGATCCTGACTCCAACTACAACAACACAACCGGTATGGGTCTTGAATATGGTTCGCTGCCTTCACGCAAGAGCTATGGTTTCAACCTGTATGTTAAATTCTAAACGTAAGATTACCAATGAAACTACATAAGATATTCACTCCTGTTTTAGCGGCTCTTGCGCTCATTGCAGGTTCATGTAGCGACAGCTACATGGAGGATCTGAACACAGACCCTTCAAAAGCCAACGGCATTGACCCCAATGCCCAACTGACCACAGCCCAGCTCCAGACCTACGGCGATCTGGGTATGGTGGAAATCTACCGCAACTACCATTATGCTTTCTCTCAGATGCTGATGGGTTGCTGGAATACAACCAACTATGGAGGCCGCCACACAATCGACAATAACGAAATGTGTCGCATCTGGACTTCGCTATATCCCAACGCTATAAAAAATCTTACTGATGGCATTCATAACAGTGAGGAAGAAGGCCTGACAAACATAAATGCCGCTCTGCGCATCTATCGCGTCTATATGATGTCCCTTATTACCGATGTGTATGGCGATGCGCCTTTCAGCGAAGCAGGTCTTGGGTATATTGCCGAGAAATTCAACCCTCGATACGACACTCAGGAAGAAATCTACGCAGCTTTCTTCAATGAACTCACCGATGCCTGCGGCGCTCTGTCATTGTCAGGCGATAAGATTACAGGCGATGTAATCTACAACGGAGATGTCAACAAGTGGAAAAAACTTGCCAACAGTCTCCGCCTCCGATTTGCCATGCGTATATCCGACGTAGCCCCCGACAAGGCTAAGCAGGAATTTGAAGAGGCTCTGAAGGCTGATGGAGGCGTGTTTACAAGCGCGGCTGATGACGCTCTCATAAAATATATGGAAGTATCGTTCAGCTTTGGTCAGGATACATATTCCGACTATCGTGGCAATGCCCTTTCCAAACTATTGTTCGGTAATGACCCGGCAAACAACCCGAGCTATCTCTGTTCTACATTCTTCAACCAGATGTATAACAGCGGCGACCCTCGCACATTTATCTTTGCCCGATTCTACTATGACGGTCTGATAAGCCTTACAAGCCCCGATAACCGCATTGACCTTACTGAAGAAATTCTTTCAAAAGGTATTCCTATGAATCCGAGAGATCCGGGTGCTTACTCGTGGGAACCGTGGCCGGCAGGCTATGACAGCGATATCATGAAAGAGATTGCCGAGAACAATCCTTCAGTCGAAGTAAGCATGGCGCGCGAAACCGAGCCCAAGCTTGCCAACAACTTCCTTAAGAGTGATAATCCGGGCGTCGTTATGACCTACGCCGAGGTAAACTTCCTTATGGCTGAGGCCGCCCTTAAACTCTGGGCAGTCGACGGCAGTGCTGACGGCTACTACAAAACTGGTGTACGTGCGTCAATGGACTTCCTTACTGACAACTACGGCTGCCGTAAGATTACTGACGATGAGTTCTCTACTTTCATTGCCAACAACGGTATCGGTTACACCAACGAGCAGCGTAAGGCAGCAATCAATACTCAGGCATGGATTCTGCACTTCACCAATCCCTCCGAGGCATGGGCAAACGTGCGCCGTTCAGGTTATCCCCGACTTAAATCTCCGGCTGAATACGGTTTCGGCCAGTTCCTCACCGGAGGACAGGAAATCCCCGTTCGCCTTTGCTATCCGGTTCTTGAATCATCGTATAATAAGACCGGCTATGATGAGGCTTTGGACCGTATGGGCGGAAGCAACAGTTGGTACATCCCCATGTGGTGGGACGTTGACTAATAACATAAAAATAAACTACAATGAATTTCATATATAAGACAATTTTGACATTGCTGCCGGTAAGCGTCATGCTTGCTTCATGCAGCAGCGACGAGCCGTTCTCTGTGGCAGGTCCCGACGACGAGCCCCATATTTTGGCACCGACTTTCCCTGACCGAAATAATGGTCAACTGCCCGTAGTAGCCAACATCAGCCGCGATGCAAATTTCGCCATGGAACTTACCGTGACACCGGCCGACTATGTTGATGTGGCATGGTATATCGACGGAGAGCAGACTGCTACCGGAAAGTCTATTGACATGCCTCTCCCCGCAGGTACATACGAGATGAAGGTTGTTGTCACAACCACTCGGGGTAAATCAACTTCACGCGAAGGCATCATCAATGTCAATCCGCTGGATAGTGATCCCTGGGCTTCGGAAGTCTCATTTGAACGCATTGTCGCTCCCGGACAGAACGCGGTACTTTATGGCCGCAATCTAAGCTCGGTGAAATCAATCACTATCGGTGATTCTGAACCGATTCCTGTTGTCTATTCTACCGAAAACGGCAATGATATTCTCACCTATACTGTTCCAGCAAATGCCGTCAATGGTACTTTCAGACTGGAACTCATTGATGCCGAGGGTATGAACTACGGCGCAAATAAAGTGACTGTGAGCTCTTCCACTCTCATTACTTCAGGTACAGACCGTATTATTTCTGGCGCTACGACAACGCTTACAGGTATCAATCTCGACAGAGTGGCTTCTCTTGAAATCGGAGGAACCAAGATTTCTGATTTTACCGAAAAAACTTCAACTGCAATCAGCTTCTCTGCCCCGGCTCTCGAAGATGGAGAGTATCCGATGTCGGGCGTTATGAATGATGGTGCCGAAGTTCAGTTCTACAAGAACGGTCAGGTTGAGACCGCCACAACAGTGGTTATGTCATCTCAGCAGACCTTGTGGTCAGGACACCACTATGTTTCGTGGGATCTTCCCGATGACAGCCCCAACAAGACCTTCAACCTTATCGGCATGGATGTTTTTGCGGGTATCAAACCGGGTGCTGTAATGTCAATTCATTATTCGATAGAACCTACCGCCGAATACCATCAGCTTCGCACAACTACCGTATGGTGGAACGACCTTCCCGGCACAGGAACGATTGAACTCTCAACTGACGGTGTCGCAGAAATCACGCTGACAAAAGAAGCTCTTGACATGATTCAGGAGCAGGCAGGATTCATCTGCGTCGGTCATGGTTACTATGTAGATCTCGTAACTCTTCGCTAATATGTTGAAATACATAATGACATTTTTAACCGTCACTTCAGCAGCCTGTTCTTTACAGGCTGCCGGAGCGGCGATTCCCTCTGACCCTGATCTTGAGGCGGCAGTGGAACGCACATTGTCTAAAATGAGCCTTGACGAGAAAATCGGCCAGATGACCGAGCTTTCCATTGATGTGCTTGGCGACTGGAAAGACGGGGAGTTCTTCCTCGACCCTCAGAAGCTTCACGAAGCTATCGCCGTGTATAAGGTCGGCTCTGTGTTGAACGCCCCCGGCGGACCGACAGCGCAGACTCCGGCAAAATGGGAAAAACTGATTGGTCAGATACAGGATGTATCAATGAAAGAAATCGGTATTCCTTGTATCTATGGTCTCGACCAGAACCACGGTACAACCTACACACTCGGGGGCGTGCTGTTCCCTCAGAACATCAACTTGGGAGCATCGTTTAATCCAGCGTTGGCTCGTAGAGCTGCCGAAATCACGGCATACGAGACCCGTGCGGCCAACTGCCCGTGGACATACTCGCCCACTGTCGACCTTACCCGTGACCCTCGCTGGAGCCGTGTATGGGAAAACTACGGAGAGGATCCGCTGGTCAACGCCATCATGGGCGCTCAGCAGGTCAAAGGTTTTCAGGGCGATAACCCTAATAAGGTAGGCCGGCATAATATCGCGACATCGGTGAAGCATTATCTTGGCTATGGCGCTCCACGTACAGGTAAAGACCGCACGCCGGCATATATTTCACCGTCTGATCTCCGCGAGAAGTTTTTTGAGCCTTACCGTGCCTGCATCGAGGCAGGGGCATTGACTGTAATGGTCAATAGCGGCTCAATCAACGGTCGCCCTGTTCATGCCAATAATGAGCTGCTCACAAAGTGGCTCAAAGAGGACCTGAACTGGGACGGAATGATTGTGACTGACTGGGCAGACATCAACAACCTCTATACCCGCGAATATGTGGCTCACGACAAAAAAGAGGCTATCGAAATGGCTATCAATGCCGGAATCGATATGTCAATGGAGCCATACGATCTCAATTTCTGCACCTTGCTTAAGGAGCTTGTAAATGAGGGTCGTGTATCACAGGAGCGTATCGACGATGCAGCACGTCGTGTGATCCGTCTAAAATATCGTCTCGGGCTGTTTGATACTCCCAATACATATCCCAAAGACTATGCCGACTTCGCCTGCGACCGACATGAACACGCCGCTCTTCAGGCAGCCGAGGAATCGGAGATACTGCTTAAAAACAACGGTGGAATCCTTCCGTTGAAGAAAGGCACGAAGATTCTTCTGACAGGTCCTAATGCTAATTCAATGCGTTGTCTTAACGGAGGTTGGAGCTATTCATGGCAGGGACATCTGACTGACCGTTTCGCCTCGAAATACAACACCATCTACAAGGCATTGGTCAATAAGTTTGGCAAAAAGAATATCGTTCTTGAACAGGGTGTCACTTATCCTGCCGAAGGTGCCTATCACGAGGAAAATGAGCCGGAAATTGAAAAAGCTGTGGCAACTGCGTCGGATGTTGATGTCATAGTCGCCTGTATCGGCGAAAACTCCTATTGTGAGACACCGGGAAACTTGTCGGACCTCGCAGTCTCTGAAAACCAGCGCAATCTCGTCAAAGCTCTTGCTGCGACAGGCAAACCGGTTGTATTGATTCTCAACGGTGGTCGTCCGCGTATCATCAGTGATATTGAGCCATTGGCAGATGCGATAGTCAACATTCTGCTTCCCGGTAACTTCGGTGGTGACGCACTTGCCAACATTCTTGCCGGCGACACCAACCCGAGTGGCAAAATGCCCTACACCTATCCACGCCATCAGGCAGAACTCACCACCTACGATTATCGGGTGAGCGAGGAAATGGATAAGATGGAAGGTGCTTATGACTACGATGCGGTGGTATCGGTGCAGTGGCCTTTTGGCTATGGACTCAGTTATACCACTTTCAAGTATGACAATCTCCGCTGCTCGAAATCTGAATTCGGTGTCAACGATGACCTCGTGTTCACAATCGACGTTACCAATACAGGTAATTGCTCAGGCAAAGAGGTTGTAATGCTTTTCAGCCGTGATATGGTAGCGTCTCTGACTCCTGACAATCGCCGACTGCGCGCGTTTGAAAAAGTTGAGCTCAAGCCCGGTGAGACCAAAACCGTAACCTTGCCAATCAAGGCCAGCGACCTCGCCTTCGTGGACTACGACGGCAAGTGGGTACTTGAAAAAGGACAGTTCCGTATGCAAGTCGGCAGCAGTGTGATGGATATTGATTGCAACGACACATACAAATGGTCAACCCCCAACAAATAAAATAATTCATAAGGTAAAACAGATTTGATATAGGCTTGCAGAGATGGCAGGCCTATATTTTTAATGCCAATTATAACTAACGTGAGTTCGATATAAGTAATCAGAACAACGTCAATTGATTGTCCGCCACGAACGGCAAAGAAATCGACGGTTTCTTTGGGAAGAAACAGTATGCGGCAATGGCACTCAAGGCATTGGTTATGAAATTTGCGAACGACCGATGCCTTGAGTGTTCTATTTGAGCGATATTTTTAAGTTCATCGTCAACAGATTCAACAAGAGCTCTTTTGCGAAGCATAATTTTGTCAGCCACGGACAACAGCGAGTTCCTCATGTTGTTTTTAACCTTGGTAACGAGCTGGATTCCGTTCATGAACAGGAACTCAGACAGTTGTTTGCCGATATATCCTTTATCACCACAGAGTTTGCCCTTGACGTTTTCAATAAATGACTCTGAATACAGTGGCTCGCGGTCATCTTCATTACCCGGGGTGAACATAAAGTTCAGAATCTCACCTTTGTCATTGATGATCAGGTGCAGCTTAAAGCCGAATAGCCATCCCATCGAGCACTTGCCCCGCTGAGCGATACCTTTGAAAGTATTGTGGATAAGTATGCGCTGGTGTTTGCAGACTCTCAACGGAGTCGAATCAACATACGCAATGCCGGTACAAGTCCCAGGCAACTCTTCCTTTATGAATACCGTGAGTGACAGTAGCACGGACTTTTGCAATTCGACAAATCTGTTGTATCACACAGCCTTAGGGAACAGGTGGAGAAGGTGCTTGCAGACATACTTAGTGTAAAAGTGTCTGAGGCATCTGAATCCCTTGCTGTGAAAGAGAATCAGGATGGTGATGACCTCGGCATCGGAAAGCCGTCCCGGCTTATTGCGATGCTTCTTGCCATCACTGAGCTGATGCTTTTTGAGTTCAGAAGAAAAATACTTGCAGAAATCATCGGCAAGACAGAAAATTTCAGTAATTTTGTCCTCGGTAATCATAGCGGTAAATGCTTGTAAATGTTATAATTGGGCACTATAAATTTACGATTTTTTCGTGAGACTACCAAGAAAATCAGCCAATTAGTATAAAACTAATTGGCTGATTGTTTTATTGTTGGACAGCAGAATTGTTATATCGAACTCACGTTAATTATATAATTGCCAAAGACAATTCTTAACCAGAACAATTTGAGATAGTGCAGGAAAAGCGGCGGGCAGAATCCTTGGGTGGATTCTGCCCGCTGGTTTATCTGCGTGGAGAAGGGGTTGTCAGGGGATGGCGGCGAAGAGGTCGGTGCCGGCGGTGATTTCGTAGATGCTGTTGTAGAAGCAGCTTACGATGCCGAGACCTACGATGCCGGCCACGCATACCCACATTGCCAGGCGTTCGGCAAAGGTGGAGCGGAAGTTGGCAATCTGAGGTTCTTCGGGCGAGATATACATGGCCTTGACCACCAGCAGGTAGTAGTAGAGCGAGATGATGGTGTTGATCAGAGCGATAAGCACCAGGATGTAGATGGCTACCGAGCCCTGGTTGATGGCCGATGTGAAGATGAAGAACTTGCTGAAGAAACCGGCGAACGGCGGGATACCTGCCAGGGAGAACATGGCGAGCATCATCGAGCAGGCCAGCCAGGGGTTGGTGCGCGACAGGCCGTTGTAGTCGGTCATAGAAACCTTGCCGGTCTTGTTCTCGATGGCGCCGATCACACCGAATGCGCCGAGGTTGGAGAACACGTAGACAAGCACGTAGAAAATCAGCGCACCCATGCCTACGGAGCTGAAGCCTTCGATGCCGAGCATGATGTAACCGGCCTGCGAGATTGACGAGAAGGCCAGGAAGCGCTTCATGTTCTTCTGACGGATGGCGAAGAGGTTACCTACGGTGATGGTGAGGATAATCAACGCATAGAGCATCCATTCCCACACCCCGGCGTAGAAAGCGCCGAAGCACTGCACCAGCACTACCATGAAGGCGAATGCGGCAGCACCCTTGGAGATTACCGAGAGATAGGAGGTAACCGAAGTGGGAGCGCCCTGATATACATCGGCGGTCCAGAGATGGAAAGGCACGAGCGACAGCTTGAAGCCGATACCGGAGATAACGAATGCCAGGGCGCAGATGAGCAGGGCGGAGTTGCCCGATGCGCTCAGTGCGGATGCTATGCCCGAGAAGTACATGGTGCCGGTGAGACCGTAGACGAACGAAAGGCCCATCATGAACACAGCCGACGAGAACACGGCGGTGAGCATATATTTGATGGCGGCCTCATGGCTCTCATAGCGGTTCTTGTCGAAAGCCACCATGGCAGCCAGCGGAAGCGAGGCTGATTCCAAACCGATAAGGAACACAAGGAAGTGACGGGCCGAAATCATCAGATACATGCCGAAAAGCGTAACCAGCAGCAGCTCGTAGAACTCGCCGCGGCGCTGCGACTGCTCGTCGGTGGCCGACCAGGTGGTCGACTGCACCAGCACTATCAGCGCGCCCACATTGAGAACATTCTTTATCAGCGCGCACACTTTCGAGGTGACATACATCCCGTCAAAAGCCTGCACATCCTGCGTCACCGGGAAGAGGAAGCACCAGGCGGTATATATCGCGAAGCAGGCTACCGCAAACCACGATGTGCCTTTGAGTGCCCCTTTGGGCATAAATGTGTCATAGAGGAAAACGAGCAGGAACACTACCAGCAGCGCTATCTCCTGCCGCATTACCAGAAACTGTGAGTAATCCATATTGGTATTGCTATTCTACATCATTACATGCCGATAGCATGGAAGATTTCAGGGTTAAACGTGAAGCGGATGAGCCACTCGAAGAATTCGGGGAAGCAGCCGATGCCGGCCACACACACGATAAGGGTGATGGCCGAGAAGCGCTCCCACCATGTGGCGTCGGTGAGTTCGAGGTGATGCTTGTCCTGCACCGGGCCGAAAAGCAGCTTGCCGACCACGCGGAGGATATACACCGCGGTGATTACAATCGAGCAGCAGGCGATGATGGTGAAGGTGCGGTGGAACATGTCGGTATGCTCAAACGAACCCACGAAGATTGTCATCTCGGCCACAAAGCCCGAAAGACCGGGCAGACCCAGCGAGGCCATACCGGCGATGACATAGGCCACGCCGAGAAACGGCATTATCTTCATCAGACCGCCCATCAGACGGATATCACGCGTGTGGGTACGTCCATAAATCATACCGATAAGGGCGAAGAAGAGGGCCGTCATCAGACCGTGCGAAAGCATCTGCATGATGGCGCCGGTCATGGCCGTGGTGTTGATCATCAGGATGGCGAAGAGCACCATGCCGCAGTGCGACACCGAGGAGTAGGCGTTGATGTATTTGAGGTCGGTCTGCACACATGCCGAGAAGGCGCCGTAGACCACCGAGATACCGGTGAGGATAAGGAAAATCCATGCAAGGTCGTTGGCGGCCTCGGGCATCAGATACATGGCCACGCGGAAGCAGCCGTAGCCACCGAGCTTCATAAGCACGCCGGCGTGGAGCATCGACACCGCAGTCGGAGCACAGGCATGACCGTCGGGCGACCATGTGTGGAAAGGGAACATGGCGCCCAGCACGCCGAAGCCCACGAAGCACATCGGGAAGAGGAAATACTGCCACCCCTTGTCGATATGGGCATGGTTGGCGATTTCAAGGATGTTCCATGACTCCAGGCCGGCCTGGTAGTAGATGCCGATAAGGGAGAGCATCAGGAACGCAGAGCCGCCCATGAGCATCAGGGTGAGCTTCATGGCCGAATACTCCTTGCGGCCTGTGCCCCACTGGCCGATGAGAAGATACATCGGTATGAGCGCCACCTCGTAGAACATGAACATCGTGAAGAGGTCGGTAGTGATGAAGAAGCCGAACACACCGGTGGAAAGGAGGAGAAGCCACATGAAGAAGTGGCGTGCGTTCTCAATCTTCCACGAGGCGAAGGAGCCGGCGAAAACGATTATCGACGAAAGGAGGAGCATGGCGATGGAGATACCGTCGACACCCACCGACAGGTTGATGTGCAGCGGCCCGAACCATTCCCAGCTACCGGTGAAGAGCATCTCTTCGGTATTGCCGGCCTGGCGCAGCGCGATGTAGTCGGCCATGACCCACACGCTCAAGGCGAGAAGCGCTATCGAGCCGATGACGGCCACGGCGCGCACACCCTTGATGCCCCGGCAAAGGGCGAAACCACCCAGCATGAGCAGGGGTATCACCACGAAATATATCAGGATGTTTTCAAACAACATTTCTGTTATGATTTACTGTATTTTACTGTGTTTCTATGAGATTAAGGCAGTGCGGGGAGGCTGCGGCTCAAAGCACGCACACCATCACTACGGCACCCAGGAGCACTACTCCGATGAGATACCACCACACATACATCTGTATCTTGCCCGACTGCAGGCCACGGATGGCGTAGGAGAGTTTGTTTGTCACAGTGGCCAGGCCGTCCATCGAACCGTCGATTATATGACGGTCGAACCATGCGATAGGCTTGGAGATGCAACCGAAAATAATCTTGTGGGTGATGAAGATATAGAGCTCATCCCAGTAGAAGCGGTGGTGACACCAGTCCCAGAGGGCGGGCATAGCGTTTTTGAGTTTTGCGGGGAGCGGGTTCTCCTTCTTGTACATCACAGTGGCAAGCACGATGGCGAGCACAGCCACGGCAAGGGAGATGGATGCCACGCTCCAGTCAAGAGCCGAGAGGTTGGTGAAGAAGTTCACGCTGGAGAACATCTCATGGCCGTTCCATGTCACGAGATTGCCCATCGGCACGAAACCGGCGAACACCGACACCACCGAGAGGATAATCAGCGGCAGGGTCATGGTCCAGGGCTGGTCGTGGGGAGCGTGATGCCCCTCGCGCACCTTGTGTTCCTTCCACCAGAAGATAAGGTAGTAGAGACGGAACATATAGAAGGCGGTCAGACCGGCCACGAGCGACATCCAGATATACCAGAAAATCGAATGGCCCATCGTGGCGGTAAGGATTTCATCCTTGGAGAAGAAACCGGCGAAAGGTATGATACCGGCGATTGCCAGGCAGCCGATAAGGAAGGCGATATGCGTGATGGGCATATGCTTGCGCAGGCCGTGCATATCGGTGTAGTCATTCGAGCCGATGGCATGAATCAGGGCTCCGGCGCAGAGGAAGAGCAGCGCCTTGAACATGGCGTGGGTGAACAGGTGGAACATGCCGGCCATGTAGCCCAGGCCATGATGGAATTCCGGACGGGCAACACCGAGCGACACCATCATGAATGCAATCTGCGAGATGGTAGAGAATGCCAGCACACGCTTGATGTCAATCTGCGTACAGGCCACCATAGCGGCATATAGGGCAGTGAGGGCACCGACCACCACAATGATGTCGAGGGCGGCGGTCTCCATCAGGTAAAGCGGGAAGAGGCGGGCCACCAGATACACACCGGCCACAACCATAGTGGCGGCGTGAATCAGAGCCGAGACAGGGGTCGGTCCCTCCATGGCGTCGGGAAGCCAGATATGGAGCGGCATCATGGCCGACTTACCCATACCGCCCATGAAGATGAGCACCAGCGCCCATGTGAGCACCGAGGCACCCATGAACATCGGGGCTGCCGAGTTGGCGAAAATGCTCTTTACGCCTTCGGCAGTGCCCTGGCTGATCTGATATACGCCGTCGGCCACTTCAACCGAAGTGAGATCGGTGAAATTGAAAGTGCCGGTGTAGAAGCTCAGCACGAGGATACCGATAAGGAATCCGAGGTCGGCGAAACGGGTCACGATAAAAGCCTTCTTCGATGCTGATACGGCCGAGGGCTTGGTGTAGTAGAAACCGATGAGCAGATACGATGAGGCACCCACGAGCTCCCAGAAGATATACATCTGGAAGATGTTGGTGGCCACAACCAGTCCGAGCATCGAGAACGAGAAGAGGCTCAGAAATGCGTAGAAGCGCTGGAAACCGGTTTCCCACACGCCATGATGGTCGCGCATGTAGCCGTTGCTGTAAAGGTGTACCATGAACGAGATGGTGGTGATCACCACTAACAGCAGAGCTGAAATCGGGTCGAGCAGGAAGCCCAGACGAATAACCAGCTTGTCAGTGAAAGCCAGCCAGTCGTGGTTGAAAATCACAGCCTGGAGGCGAGTGTGGGCGTCGGCGTCGACAAACGCAGGGTCGCCGGAGAAGAAATAAGTGAAAGCCGTATAGTATGCGAGGACGGCAGTCACACCCATGCCGACAGTACCGGCGATACCGGCCCATCGGTGCTGCATCTTATGCCCGGTCAGACCCAGGAGCAGAAACATCCCCAGCGGGATGGCCAGAATTAAAAGAGGAATTACAGGTGACATACGGGCACTTAATTTTTCATTTTAGTAACATCAGCCACATCGATGTTCTCCGACACGCGGAACACATTGATGATGATAGCGATGGCGAGGGCGGTCTCGGCCGCGGCCAGAGCTATGGCGAACAGTGAGAAGAACATGCCTTCAAGCTCGCCGGGATAAAGGAAGCGGTTGAACACCACAAAATTGATGTCGACCGAGTTGAGCATAAGCTCGAGCGAGATGAGGATGGCAATCATGTTGCGGCGGGTGATGAAGCCATACAGACCGCAGCAAAACATGATCAAGCTCGGAATGAGGTAGAAAAGTATTGTAAGATCCATTTCCGGTTTTGATTTTTGCGTTAACGGTTTTTACGGGCTATCACCACACCGCCGATGATGCAGGCCAGAAGCAGCACCGATATAGCCTCGAAAGGAAGCATATACTGTGCGTGGCCGGTGCCGAGAAGGGTATCGCCGATAGTCTGCATATCGGGGTTATCGCCCTTGGCTGTGGCGGTAAGGAATTCCGTGCGGCTCACCAGCGAATAGCCGGCCACGGCAAGCATGGCCAGGGCTCCGGTGAGACCCAGGATACGTTTTTTAGAAGCGAGTTTGGCGCTGTTGTCGCCGGGGTGACTGGTCAGGAGAATAGAGAACACGAACAGCACCACAATGCCTCCGGCGTAAACCGCAATCTGCACCGCGCCCAGAAACTCGTAGTCGAGCATGAAGTAATAGGCGGCGGTGGCAAAAAGGGTAAACAGCAGGTAGGTGGCGGCACGCAGGATTCTGCGTGTGGTAACAGCAAGCACCGAGCAGATGATAATCACCGCAGTGATTACCCCATAGGCGATGAGACTTCCTACTGATTCCATATATAATGCTTAGTTTTTATTTTCAGTATTATTGTTAGCGGCAGCCTTTTCGGCTTTCAGACGGGCAGCTTTCTCAAGGGCGGCACGTATTTTGGCCTGCTTCTCGGGGTCGCCGGCAGCAGCCTCGAGCGCTTTCCTGGCCTTGTCGTCAAGCTCAACGGCCGGGGCGGCGGCGGCTTTGGCGGCGGCAGCCTTCTCGGCTTTCAGACGGGCGGCTTTCTCGAATGCGGCGCGCAGCTTGGCCTGCTTCTCGGGGTCGCCGGCAGCGGCCTCGATGGCTTTGAGCGCCTTTTCGTCAAGCTCAACGGCCGGACCGGCAGCCGCGGCCTTTGCTGCTGCGGCTTTGGCGGCTTTCTCGGCCTCGAACTTGGCACGCTGCTCGGGCGTAGGCTCGGGCTCGGGCTTCTCGGGAAGATAGTTGAGTTGCTTTACGAGCTTGGCGCGCGAGAACACAGCCTGCTCGAAATCGTTGGAGAAGTCGAGCGCGTCAGTGGGGCATGTGGTCACACACAACTGGCAGAAAGTGCACGAACCCAGGTCGTAGATATACTTGTCGAGCTTCTTTTTCTTCTTTCCGTCCCAGGTTTCGACCATCTTCGATTCGATGGAGATAGTGCCGTTGGGGCAGTTGCGCTCGCACGTACCGCAGGCGATACAGCGGTGGTTGCCGTCCTGGTCATATTTCAGCTCAAGCACGGCGCGGAACCGCTGCGATATGTTCATATTGTCGCGGTTCTCAGGATATCTTTCAGTAATCTTAGGGGTGACGAATTCCTTACCGGTGACCTGCATACCCTTTATAAGGGATGCGACACCGGAGCCTAAGGATGAAAAATAATCTTTTATGCTACCCATTTTATGATTGGTTTATCGATTTTCAGTAGGTTAGTCACGCACCTGCCCTCCGAGGATGTCAAGGAGTTCAGTGGTGATGGCGGCCTGGCGCAGCTTGTTGAATTCAAGGTTGAGCTGGTCGCGGAGTTTCTTGGCGTTATCGTTGGCGCTCTGCATGGCCATCACACGGGCGGCCTGTTCGCTGGCGCGGTTCTCGGTGAAAATATCATGCATCACAGCCAGCAGGTACATCGGGAGAATGCGGTTGAATATCGCTTCGGCCGACGGCTCGAAGATATATGGCCGGGCCTTTACCTCCTTCGAGGCCGAGGCGAAAGCCGACGGAGCCACGGGGAGGAGCTGCGCCGACTCCAGACGCTGGCGGCTGATGCTCTTGAACGACATGTAGACGGCATCCACGCGGTCAACCTCGCCTGAGGTGAATTTGTCGCGCAGACTCCATATGAAGTCGCGCACGGCGGCGTCGGAGCTTTTTGAATCAACCCCGGCGGGAGCGGCCACGGCCTCTACTCCGGGGAGCTTGAGCTTGGCGCACGCCTTGGCGATTTTAGAGCCTATGCCGCACACGCTGATGCGCACATCCTCGCCCAGGGCGCCGCGCAATTCGGCGATTTTCTGCAATAGCTGCTTGAAGATGTTGACGTTGTAGGCGCCACAGAGGCCGTCGTCGGAACCCCACACCACAATCATAGCGTGCTGCACGGGGCGCTCCTCCATCAGAGGCGAAGAGAAGGTGGCGTCGGTATCGGCCAGATTGGCCATAATCGTCTCCACCTGGTCGCGGAAGGGGCGCAACTGACGCAGAGCCTGCTCGGCCTTGTGCATCTTGGCCGAGGAGATCATCTTCATTGCGCCGGTAATCTTCTCGGAAGAGGCTACCGACCCGATGCGTCCTTTCAGTTCTCTTAATGTTGCCATATATCAATGAGTGGGGATTCTGGAATAGTTATATTTACGTCGTGAGTGCGAGGTTGAAATCTCAGGCGTAGCGTGCGGCCACCTCCTTGGCGGCTTCGGTGAGCTTGGCGGTGCAGTCGTCGGTAAGGGCGCCCGAGCGGATTACATCGAGAACATCCTTGCGGTACTTTGCCTCGAGAAGCTGCAGAAGGGCATCCTGGAAGTCGGCCACCTTGTCAACGGGCACATCGGAGAGCAGACCGTTAACACCGCAGTAGATTACGGCCACCTCATGCTCCACGGCCCAAGGCTTGTACTGGGGCTGGATAAGGAGACGCTCGTTCTTACGGCCGCGGTCGATTACGCGCGCTGTAACGGGGTCGATGTCGCCGCCGAACTTGGTGAACGACTCAAGCTCACGGAACTGTGCCTGGTCGATTTTCAGAGTACCGGCCACTTTCTTCATCGACTTGATCTGGGCGTTACCGCCGACACGCGACACGGAGATACCCACGTTGATTGCCGGACGGATACCGCGGTTGAACAGAGCGGTCTCAAGATAAATCTGACCGTCGGTGATAGAAATCACGTTGGTGGGGATATATGCCGAAACGTCGCCGGCCTGGGTCTCGATGATGGGGAGGGCTGTCAGCGAGCCGCCACCCTTCACCATAGGTTTGAGCACCTCGGGGAGGTCGTTCATCGAGGCGGCCACCTTCTGGTTGTCGATAATCTTGGCAGCGCGCTCCAGCAGACGCGAATGGAGGTAGAAGATATCGCCGGGATATGCCTCGCGGCCCGAGGGGCGTTTGAGAATCAGCGAAATCTCGCGATATGCCACAGCCTGCTTCGAGAGGTCATCGTAAACGATGAGAGCGTCGCGTCCGGTGTCGCGGATGAACTCGCCGATAGCCACACCTGCGAAAGGTGAATAGTAGCGCATGGCTGCTGAATCGGAAGCCGTAGCCGCTACCACGCAGGTATAGTCGAGGGCGCCGTGCTGGCGGAGTGTCTCCACAATCGCAGCCACCGACGATGCTTTCTGGCCGATTGCCACGTAGATGCAGTAGACGGGTTTCCCCTCCTCGAAGTTCTTGCGCTGGTTGATGATGGTGTCGATGGCGATTGCGGTCTTGCCGATCTGGCGGTCGCCGATGATAAGCTCGCGCTGTCCGCGGCCGATGGGCACCATCGAGTCAACGGCCTTGATACCGGTCTGAAGCGGCTGCTTCACCGGCTGACGGAAGATAACGCCGGGAGCCTTGCGCTCCAGGGGCATCATGTAGGTCTGGCCGTCGATGGGGCCGCGGCCGTCGATAGGCTCGCCGAGGATATTGATCACACGGCCGAAAAGACCCTCACCCACCGGGATGGAAGCGATCTGGCCTGTGCGGCGCACGGTCATGTTTTCGGTAACGGCATTTACGTCGTTGAGCAGAATCACACCGACGTTGCTCTCCTCAAGGTTGAGAGCCACGCCCTTGACGCCGTTCTCGAACTCTACAAGCTCGTTGGCGCATACGTTGTCGAGGCCATACACGTGGGCCACACCGTCGCCTACGTCAAGCACGGTGCCGACCTCCTCGAAGGTCACCGATTTGTTTACGTTTTCAAGCTGCTGCTTTAAAACTTCAGAAATCTCGCTTGGGTTAATCATTGGATTATAATAGTGGGAGGGTGAGTTTTTTAGATTTTAGAAAGGAGTCGCAGACGCAACTGTTTGAGCTCGTTCTCCACCGAGGCGTCAAGCCTCTCGGAGCCTATGCTCACTGTGAAACCACCTATAAGGGAGGGATCGACGCTGAAATCGTATTCCACAGTGCCTCCCCGGAGGTGTTTGCCGATGAGGCTTTCGAGGCGCGCGCGCTCCTCTTTGTCGAGGGGCTCCGCCGATACGACCTTCACCGGATATATGTTATTGGCCTGACGATATATGTCAAGGTAAGCCAGCGCGGCAGCGCGCGCCATGGGCAGGCGGCGGTTTTCGGCCAGCAGCTTCAGGAAGTCGGCGTAAGTCCGGCCGGCCGCACCTGCGTTCCCTGCGGCGGTGAGCAGCAGGGCGGTTTTCTTGTCGTCGGCAAGGAACGGGTTGGCCACCGTTTCCTGCAGGCGCGGATTGGCCGCGAAACTTCTGGCCAGAGTGTCCATCGTGGCGTAGAGCGCATCGGCGTCGCCACGTTCCAGGGCCACTTTGAAAAGCGCCTTGGCATATCGTTTGGGTATAAGGCCTTCGTTCATCAGTTTTGAGTTTCTATTTCGTCAAGGAGCTGATTTACAAGTTTCTTCTGTGCTGAAGAATTCTCGAGCTGTCCGCGGGTCACTTTCTGGGCGATATCAAGGGCGAACTGGCTCACCTGGTCGCGCAGATTAGCCTCGGCCTCTTTGCGCGACTGTTCGATTGAAACCTTGGCCGAATCCATCACTTTCTGCGCCTCTTTCTTGGCCTCGTCGTGAGCCTGGGCGATGATCTGCGACTTCATCTTGTTGGCCTCGGCAATGATTTCAGCTTGCTGATGACGGGCATCGGCAATGTATTTTTTAGATTCTTCTTGGGCGTTGTCGAGCTGCTCCTTGGCGTTCTGGGCGTACTCCACCCCTTTGTCGATGAGGTTTGCACGCTCATCGACCCCTTTAAGGATTGCAGGCCAGGCGAATTTCCACAGGATGAACAGCAGAATCAGAAACGAGACGAACATCCAGATGGTAAGGCCGAAGTCAACTTTGAAAAGTTCCATATCTTGAGGGTTATCTTTTATACTTTCGGAGAGGATGGTAGCGGATTAAGCACCTCCGCGCCCTCCCCGATGCCGGGGAGGGGCGTAGCGCTTTTAAGGCTTCGATTATACGAACAGAGCGAGGATGCAGACAATCACTGCGAACAGAGCCACACCCTCGATAAGAGCGGCGATAACGATCATGTTCGAGCGGATGTCGCCTGCGGCTTCAGGCTGGCGGGCGATGGCCTCCATGGCGGAGCCACCGATTTTACCGATACCGATACCGGCGGCGATGGCGGCGATACCTGCGCCAATAGAAGCGCCAAGACCTAAAACGGCGTCAACTGCTGCTAAAATCAATGCTAACATAGTGGAAAGTGTGATGGGGTTTATGACTTTTGTTATTTATTTCTTTTGTATTTTCAAGAGAGAAGAGGCGGATGGAGGACGGACTGCGGCCGGCAAGGGCTCACGCCCCGGCGGCTGCCGGGTGGCTTTCCCCCTTGTGACCGTGCTCCTCATGCTCGGCCTGGGCCAGAGATATGAAGATTGTCGAAAGCATGGTGAACACGTAGGCCTGGATGAAGCTCACCAGCACATCGATAAGGAGCATGAACACCGAGAATGCCACCGAAATCACGGCGGTGCCAGATGCCACGGCAGCCCCCATGGCGGCGAAGATGAAGATGAGCATCGTGAGGATGAGCACAATCATGTGGCCGCCCATCATGTTGGCGAACAGACGCACAGTGAGGGCCGCAGGCTTGGTGAAGATACCGAACACCTCGATGACCTGCATGATCGGGAGGGGGAACTTGAGCCAGATAGGCACATCGGGCCAGAAAATCTCCTTCCAGTACACCTTAGTGGCGAACACATTGGTGATGAAGAAGGTGAAGAGCGCCAGCACCAGCGTGATGGCGATATTGCCGGTGACGTTGGCGCCGCCTGGGAACACCACGATGAGTCCCAACAGGTTCATGAAGAAGATGAAGAGGAACACCGTGAGCAGATACGGGGCGAAGCGTGGAGCCTTCTGCTTGAGAGTGGGCTTGATTACGCCGTTATAGATGAATTCAATCAGGGAGTCCATCGCACCGTTGAGTCGGCGGGGAGCTTTGAACGGATTGTGACGGTACCACTTTGCAAGGCGCAGGCAAAGCCATATCACGATGAGACACGCAATCAGCAGCGCGCACACGTTCTTGGTGATGGAGATGTCGAAAGGCTTGATTTCCTTGCCGTCGACAATCTCCACAAGCTTGCCCTTGTTGTCGCCCTCGGTGGCGATTTTGAAAGTGGCGTCGCCGTCGGTATAGACAGCGCCGTGCTCCACTTTCGACGACAGGAAGCAATGCATGCCGTCAGTGCCGAACACTATCACAGGAAGCGGTATCCGCTTGTGATGGTTGAAAGGCACCTCCCATCCGTAGCCGTCGCCGAGATGCTCGAAGATTGTCTCCTTGATGTCGAAGGCGCCGTCTTCCTCCTGCACGTACTGGTCATGCGAGGCATCGGCGGAGCCGTCGGCGGCAGCGTCGTTCTGAGCCGTGGCCCAGAATGAGCAACCGATCAGGAGTATGAATATGAAGAGGTGTTTTTTCATCTCAATATAAGGTTTTCCTTTAAGGAAGGCTTGGGTTAATAGATGCAGACCGAAACCACGTCGTTGTCAACGTCGGCAATCCCCCCCTCCACCGGGAGTTCCTCGCGTTCGCCCGAAGGGAGAGCGTAGCGGATTTTGCCGGGAACCAGAGTCGACACCAGCGACGCATGATGCGGCAGCACAGTGAAGAGACCCATCTCGCCGGGAAGTGTCACCGAGGCGGCATCACCCTGAAACACAATCTTTTCAGCCGATATAATTTTGAGAACCATAGTCAATGCGGAGGTAAACGGGTGGATTAACAATTAGAGGTCAGCTTATTTCACTTCGGCAAGCATCTTCTTACCCTTGGCGATGGCCTCATCAATCGTGCCGACGTTGAGGAACGCCTGCTCGGGATATTCGTCCATCTCGCCGGAGAGAATCATCTTGAAGCCGCGGATAGTCTCCGACAGGGGCACCATCACGCCGGGCAGACCGGTGAACTGCTCGGCCACGTGGAACGGCTGCGATAGGAAACGCTGGGCACGGCGTGCGCGCGATACCACCAGCTTGTCCTCGTCGGAAAGCTCGTCGACACCGAGGATGGCGATGATATCCTGAAGCTCGTTGTACTTCTGGAGGAGCTGCTTGACGGCCTGGGCGGTGTTGTAGTGGTCCTCGCCGATGATGTTGGGGTCAAGGATTCGCGAGGTAGACTCCAGGGGATCTACGGCCGGGTAGATACCCAGCTCCGAAATCTTACGCGAAAGCACCGTGGTAGCGTCAAGGAATGAGAAAGTTGTGGCAGGCGCCGGGTCGGTAAGGTCATCGGCAGGCACGTAGATGGCCTGCACGGAGGTGATAGAACCGTTCTTGGTCGAAGTGATACGCTCCTGGAGCGAACCCATCTCCGAAGCCAGTGTGGGCTGATAACCTACGGCCGAAGGCATACGGCCAAGGAGAGCCGACACCTCGGAACCGGCCTGGGTGAAACGGAAAATATTGTCGATGAACAGAAGGATATCCTTGCCGCCGCCATCCTGGTCGCGGAACTGCTCGGCCACGGTAAGACCGGTGAGGGCCACGCGGAGACGCGCGCCGGGAGGCTCGTTCATCTGGCCGAACACCAGCGCTGCCTGCGACTTGGCCACTTCGTCCATATCGACATCGGCAAGGTTCCACTCGCCTTTCTCCATCCCCTCCTCGAACTTCTTGCCGTAGCGCATAACGCCCGACTCGATCATCTCGCGGAGGAGGTCGTTGCCCTCGCGGGTACGCTCACCGACACCGGTGAACACCGAGAAACCGTTGTGCCCCTTGGCGATATTGTTGATAAGCTCCATAATGAGCACCGTCTTGCCTACGCCGGCACCGCCGAACAGACCGATTTTACCACCCTTCGAGTACGGCTCGAGAAGGTCGATTACCTTGATACCGGTGTAGAGTATCTCGGTGCCGATAGTAAGGTCCTCGAACACGGGAGCAGGCTGGTGAATCGGGCGAAGCTCCCTGCGGTCAAGCTGGGGAAGGTGGTCGATGGCCTCGCCGACCACGTTGAGCAGACGTCCCTTCACCTGGTCGCCGGTGGGCACGGCGATGGGGCGCTCGAGAGAGTCCACACGCATGCCGCGCTGGAGTCCGTCGGTCGACTCCATGGCCACGCAGCGCACGGTATCCTCGCCGATATGCTGTTCAACTTCAAGGATGAGCATCGACCCGTCGGGGCGGTCAACCTTGAGGGCGGTGTAGATGGGGGGGAGAATATTTTCGCCGCCATCAAAAATCACGTCGACCACGGGGCCGATCACCTGGGCAATTTTTCCGAAATTATCGCTCATTATATTTTGGAGTTACAGAGTTGTATTCTGAGATAAGTGTGGAGAAAGAGGGGCGTCTGAGCCGGATGAGGCAGCTATCAGTTGGCACCGATATACCAGCCCTGCATCACGATAATCACCATCAGCACGAGGTTGAACAGGTTGATGGGGAGGAGATACTTCCACTCAAGCTTCAGAAGCTGGTCGATACGCAGACGGGGGAAGGTCCACTTGAACCAGATGATGACGAAGGAGATGGCGAAAGCCTTGATGAGGAACCACACCACCGAGGGGATATATCCCATCAGGTGATTGAAGCCGTCGAATCCGGAAATCTGGAAAGGCATCCATCCGCCGAAGAACATCAGCGCTGCCACGCCAGATACGATGAAAAGGTTGAGGTATTCCGCCAGATAGAAGTAGCCGAAGTGGATACCCGAGTATTCCGTGTGATAACCTGCGGTAAGCTCCGATTCGGCCTCCGGAAGGTCAAACGGGCCGCGGTTGGTTTCGGCGGTACCGGCGATAAGGTAAATCACCAGTGCGATAATGGCAGGCACATGCGCCGAGAAGATGAACCAGTGGTCCTTCTGGGCCATCACAATCTCTTCCACATCCATAGTGCCGGCAAAAGCCACCATGGTGAGAATCGACAGACCTACCGAGAGCTCGTAGCTCACCATCTGCGCGCCCGAACGGAGAGCGCCGATAAGAGTGAACTTGTTGTTGGACGACCATCCGGCCAGCAGAATGCCGAGCACGCCGATCGAAGAGCAGGCGATGAGGAAGAAGATGCCGATATTGAAGTTGATAATCTGCAGGCCGTTGCCCCAGGGGAGCACCGCGAAGCAGAGCATCGAGGCGATAATCACCAGGTAAGGCGCCAGGGCGAAGAGGAACCTGTCGATATTCTTAAGCTCGATAATCTCCTTGATGAGCATCTTGAACATATCGGCGAACGCCTGGAAAAGTCCCCAGGGGCCTACGCGGTTCGGGCCGAGACGGCACTGGAACCAGGCGCATATCTTGCGCTCATAAAGGATATAGAACAACGCGAGCACCGCATACACCAGCAGCAGGCCCACACCTACGAGCACGCACTCCAGGAGTGTGGCGCACCACGAAGGCATGATGCCGTTGAGCATCGCGTCGAGTGAGGCGGTCCAGGAGCCGAAGTTGTCAATTGTAATCTGTTCGTTACCCATTGTTGAGGTGGGATTTCTATGATTGGTTTTTAGTTTATTGCTAATTAGAGGAGGCTTGAGCGCCGCGGGTCATCGGTCCATGTCGGGCACGATGTAGTCCATCGAGCCGCCGATGGTGATAAGGTCGGCGATTTTCTGGCCGCGGGTGATGTGGTCGACCACGCAGGCGGCAGGCATCGACGGGGTGGCGAACTTCATGCGGTAAGGCTTGTTCGAGCCGTCGCTCTCGATATATACGCCGAACACACCGCGGCAGCCTTCCACCAACTGGAACCAGCTACCCTGAGGCAGCTTGAGCACCTTGGGCACCTTGGCGCAGAACTCCCCTTCGGGGATATTGTCGACAAGCTGCGAAAGGATGTCGGCGCTCTGGAGGATTTCGTCAATGCGGTTCTTGAAACGAGCCATAGAGTCGCCCTCGTTGCGGACAACCTGCTCGAAATCAAGCTCGGAGTAGATGGCATAGGGGTGAGTCTTGCGCACATCGCAAGCCCAGCCGGAAGCACGTCCCGAGGGGCCGGTGATACCGTAGGAAACGGCATCCTCGTGCGAAAGCACGCCTACCCCTTCCATACGTCCGCGGGCAATCACATTGCCGGTGAATATCTTGTTGTACTCCTTTACATTCTTGGGAATTACGGCCAGGAGTTCCTTCACGTCGCTGACGAAATTCTCGTCGAGGTCCTGCATCACACCGCCCAGACAGTCGTAGTTGAAAGTCATACGGGCACCGCATGTGCGCTCCATGATGTCGAGAATCTGCTCACGCACACGCAGGGTGTAGAAGAGCATCGTAGTGGCACCGAGGTCCATGCAGAAAGTGCCGAGGAAAAGGCAGTGCGACGCTATACGCGAAAGCTCGTCCATCATCACACGGATTACCTGTGCGCGGCGCGGCACCTCGATGCCGGCGGCCTTCTCAATGCACAGACACAGGCCGTGGTGGTAGTTGTGGGCCGAGAAGTAGTCCAGACGGTCCATGAAGTGGAGAGTCTGCATATATGCGAGGTCCTCGCAGAGCTTCTCCACGCCGCGGTGGATATAGCCCATGTAGACATCGATTTTCTTTATCGTCTCGCCGTCGACGGCGGTACGGAAGCGGAGCACACCGTGTGTGGCGGGGTGCTGCGGGCCGATATTCACCACAAAATCATCCTCGGCGAAAACACGGCGCCGGTTGCATTTCACTTCGCCCGACTCGGTGCGTACCCACTGGTCGGTGAAGTCTGACTGGCGCTCGGCCTCGATGCTCACGGGGTTAAGCTCGGGATTGGCGTCATAGTCCTTGCGCAGGGGGAAGCCTTTCCAGTCGATATTCAGGAAGAGACGGCGCATGTCGGGGTTGCCCACGAAGATGATTCCGAAGAAATCGTAAACCTCGCGCTCGTAGAATTCGGCGATACGGTAGAGGTCGGCGATTGAGGGGAGCATCGGTTTGTCGCGGTCATCGGTGGATGTTTTCACCGCGATAACCTCGGAGGAAACGCTTGATGTGAGATAATATATGCAACCCAGCGATGTTTTCCAGTCCATACCCACGATTGTAATCAGGTAGTCGAACCGATGGTTGTCGCGGAGATCCTTGACCAGGGAGTGGAGCTTGTCGTGGGGAATTACGATGCGCAGCTTGCCGTCGCCCTCCTGTTCAAAGGTGGCGGAGGGGAACAGCCCGGCGATCTTTTCCTGCAGATTAGCCATATATTCTGTATATTATGGTGCGAAATGCTTTAATGATAAATGATGTGGGGTAGTGATGCGTGGCGTCAGCGCTTGTCGGCATCGTCAGAGAGCACCGGATTGTAGAGTGCTTCCTGCCCGGGATGCTCGGCAAAGAAGTCGGCACGCTTCTGCTGGCGGTTGACGCCTCCGAAGAAGCGCTCCACCTTCACCTTGCGCGAGAGCTGCATGATGGAGTATATCATGGCCTCGGGGCGGGGGGGACAGCCGGGGCAGAACACATCGACCGGCACGATATCCTCGATACCCTTTGCCACGTGGTATGATTTGCGGAAAGGACCGCCCGATATGGCGCACGAGCCGCAAGCAATCACATACTTGGGTTCGGCCAACTGGTCATAAAGGCGGCGGAACACCGGCGCCATGCGGTTCACGATAGTGCCGGCCACCATGATAAAGTCGGCCTGGCGGGGGGATGAACGTGCGACCTCCCATCCGAACCGGGCCATGTCGAAACGGGCTGCGCCCAGCGACACGAACTCGATACCGCAACAGGAGGTAGCGAAAGTGAGCGGCCACAGCGAGTTGCTTCGGCCCCAGTTGATAAGTTTGTCGAGCGAGCCCACCAGCACGTTTGTGCCGGAATCGCGCAGCTCCTGCACGAGCTTCTCGATGTATTCATTGTCTTTCCATGCGTCGTAGGGCATGGACTTGGTGGTAATCTGCTTTACTTCCATTCAAGAGCTCCTTTCCGCCAGGCGTAGATAAGGCCGAGCACTAAGATTGCGAAGAATACGGCGACACAGATCAGCGCGTCACCGCCGAGGGCGCGCATACGGGCGGCCCAGGGGAAGAGAAACACTGTCTCGACGTCGAACATCAGGAACAGGATTGCGAACAGATAGTACCCCACATGGAAACGGGTCATGGATGAACCGCGGGTAGGGATACCGCACTCGTAAGCTTCACCTTTCTGAGGGTTGTACGACCTGGGTGAGATGAGCTTGGCAATCCAGAGCGCCAGGCCGACCAAAGCGACGCCGGTAAGGAGCGCCACCACGGCAAAAACCACAGGTTCTATACCAAAGATTCCTAAAGATATCATGCGAATGTGTATGAAAATATTTCTTCCGGGAGTCCCGGCGGCCTGTCGCCACGCATCCCCGCATAAGGGAGCTTCAGCCTGCAGAGCCGCAGGGGTTGGATAACAATCATGTGAATACCAGCACATTGCGCCACAATCGAGGCTAATGCCGGCGGTCAGGATAGTTTTTCGGCTACAAAGTTAACAATTTTTTTTGGAATACGAAGAGCCATTCACATATCAAAATGCCACAAAAATTTACCTTTCCACGCGAGTTCGGGATAAGAACTTTATGATTTTCAACCAAGCAAAAGACATAGAGTATTGGGCGGCCTTTCAAGGTCGCCTGATTTATTTGTACAGTTTGGTGTTGTTAATCCCAGAGGACAAGCTGC
>SCEJ01000284.1 GCA_004102785.1 Muribaculaceae bacterium Isolate-013 (NCI) | reverse complement strand
GTTGCCTTTGTCGACCAAGCGGTTGAGCACACCGAGCAGCACCCGTATGTCGTCGAAGTGCAGACCGGTGGTAGGCTCGTCGAGAATGAAGAGCGTATTGCCAGTGTCGCGGCGGGAGAGTTCTGCGGCGAGTTTGACGCGTTGGTTTTCACCACCCGAGAGGGTTGATGAGGGCTGACCGAGTTTTATGTAGCCGAGACCTATGTCCTGCAATACTTTGATCTTGCTGATAATCGACGGGATGTTTTGGAAGAATTCCACGGCCTGGTTGAGGGTCATGTCAAGGACATCAGCTATTGATTTGCCCTTATAGCGCACTTCGAGCGTCTCGCGGTTATAGCGTTTGCCCCCGCAAGTCTCGCAAGGCACGAGCACATCGGGCAGAAAGTTCATTTCGATAGTCT
>SCEJ01000283.1 GCA_004102785.1 Muribaculaceae bacterium Isolate-013 (NCI) | reverse complement strand
CCCAGACACTCATGGATCCGGACGGCGGGCTATCATACCGCGAACCGGCACCCCACAACTTCTCTTTCAATTCCCCCCTTGGAGCCTGCCCGTGCTGCAAAGGACTCGGATATGTCAATCTCATCGACCGCGACAAGATTATACCCGACGCGTCGCGTTCTATCTACAACGGTGCCATTGTCCCGTTAGGCAAATATCGCAATTCGATGATATTCTGGCAGATTGACGCCATATGCAAGAAGTATGGCCACACGCTCAAGACTCCTGTCAAGGATTTATGCGAGGAAGCATTGGGCGACATACTCAACGGCACAAACGAGCGTCTCGTAATCGAGAATGAGACCATGGCCACCAACAACTACTTCCAGAGTTATGACGGACTGGTCAAATATATCGAGATGCAG
>SCEJ01000282.1 GCA_004102785.1 Muribaculaceae bacterium Isolate-013 (NCI) | reverse complement strand
TTCGCGCTGGGCTGGATTTATCGCAGATGGTATAACACATCGAAGAGCAAATGCTTTGCCCGGAACCTCACCGAAGAGGAAATCAAGGGGAGGGAGCCGGTCTTTGAACCCTGCGCTTTCGGCGGCATCACGTTCAGACTCCAGAACCCCAGGAACCTTGACGGGGAGCGGTTCACTGAAATCTACGGAACAAAGGAAGAATCCGACAGATAAAACCGGTTGCGGGATCAGCCCCATTTTCGCAGAGCTTCCTCGGCTCTGCGTTTTCTTTCTTCCATCGTGATCTCCTCAACGTGTCCCGTCCCTTTCTCCCAGGGGAACGGCAGCAGGCTCTTCGGCGTTATCCGGTTCTTGACATGCGGCTGGATCATGATTGCCGCCTCCATCCGCATGATCTCCCACCGT
>SCEJ01000281.1 GCA_004102785.1 Muribaculaceae bacterium Isolate-013 (NCI) | reverse complement strand
GCCTGTCTTTTTGAACCGTTTGTTCAGCCAGCATCTGTTCGCGGCTCTTACTTTGAGTGACGATGTACACTCCTAAGAATACCAATACGACGGCCAGTCCTTTTGCCGGTCCGAAAGTACCCATGCCCAATAAAATAGAGACAGAAGTACCGACAATCGGTTGGACATAGTTATACATACTGATAACGGTCGGACGCAATGTCTTTTGTCCTATCATCATTAAAATATAGGCAAAGAATGTGCCTCCCAAGATAACAAAAAGGACGCAGCCCCACGTGGTGGTGGATATCTCGTTAAATTGAATAGCCGAAACTTCGTGATAGGAGAATGGAATAAAGCAGATGGCGGCATATGTGAACATCCATTTCATTAATGTGAAGATATTATATCTGCTGATTAATCCTT
>SCEJ01000280.1 GCA_004102785.1 Muribaculaceae bacterium Isolate-013 (NCI) | reverse complement strand
CCCTCTACGCCCCCGCCGACAACACACGCTACGCAGCCCTGCGCCTGCTCTTCAACCTCCTCAGCCTCGCCCAATCCCCCCCCTCCGGCTCCCACGGTCCGGCCGCCGCGCTCGCCGCCGACATACGCCCTCACATCGAGGCCGCGCTCGCCTCAGCCACCCCTCTCACACGCCCCATAGCCGCACAACTTCTCGATGAAATAGACTTCTCCCTCGAAAGCTGAGGTATTTTTTACAAAAAATTAACCCGTTTATTTGCAAAAACACTCTTTTATCGTAAATTTGCACCTGATCAATACCAACGCCTTATACCAATCATTATGTTCAAGAACCATCCCCAGGGCCTGATACCTGCGGCCCTGAGCAACATGGGCGAACGATTCGGCTACTACATCATGAACGCCG
>SCEJ01000030.1 GCA_004102785.1 Muribaculaceae bacterium Isolate-013 (NCI) | reverse complement strand
TCTACGGAGATAAACACGTCTTGTTCGCCACCGTAGAAGACATCCTCTCCAACGTTGGTAAACGATACATGATTAATTTCTGTAGACCTGCGGCTTAACATATCAATACATTAATTTATTTTTACGATATACTTATGTTTCCGATATGGTAATGTAAAGCATGGCGCGTTTCTCCTGTTCCGGTTTCATTTCAAGCGGGTTGAATGTCGCGCCGATCTTGCGGACATCCGAAAGGACTCCGACCATACCGTCCTGTACCACCATAGTGCCGTTCTTGTGAAAGAACTGAATATCCTCCGAGAAAGGACGGGGCGACATATCGCGCTCAATAGGTATAGCCGTTACCTTTTCGGTACGGTTGAGACCGCTGGGGATGAAATCTCCTTCTGTCTTTTCGATGTAAGTCTCACCGGCGGCGATGCCTGCTGCCTGTGCCGCTTCCTGAGCCTCCTTTTCAAGACGCATTTCCTTCATCTGGCGGTGGGCAATCGACATCATAGCCTCATAAAAACCGTTGATAGGCGGATTGTCGTCCCAGTTCAAGGCACCGTAAAATTCCAGCTCCTTCTCGCTCAGTTTGCGGAATGCCGGGGCCTTTACAGTCTTGGCTTCAGCGCGTGGCGCAGGTCCGGTCTTTTCTTCCGGCTTCTCTTTATACTGGCGTCGGCTGTTCTTTTTCTGTATCGGCTCCAGTTCTCCGAAAAGATTGTACGCAAAAAGACGAGGGTCAGGATTATCGGCATAATCCGGCCCACCGTCGGTTTCTATCTCTTTGGCCGGTTCTGTTTCGGGTGGGTCAACGGGTGCACGTGGTGCTTCCGGCTTCGGCTCAACCTTCTTTTGTGCCTTATCTTGCGGAGTGACTACCTCGACAACCTTCATTTTCTGTCGATTCTCTTTGGATTCCTCGCAGAGAGCCACTTGTTTGCCGGCGGCAATAAGTTTCGGGAGATAGGCATCAAGCGCGTGTTGCGGAAATCCAGCCAACTCAATGGAGCCGGCGTTCCCGTTCAGCCTTCTGGTAAGGGTAATTCCCAATATCTCGGAAGCTTCGACCGCATCCTTGCCGAAAGTCTCGTAAAAGTCACCGATTCTGAAAAGGACCAGCGCATCAGGATGTTCTCTCTTTATTCCCTTGAACTGCGCGATCAGAGGCGTATCTGCCATTTTCGATGTCGTGGGTGCGGGTTTCGGTGCTTCGGCTTTCTTCTCAGGAGTCCTTTTCAGCTTAGGGTCTTCCAGCTGCTCACATATAGCCACGCGCTTACCTGCCCGAACAAGTTTGGGTAGATAGACATCGAGGGCATGATGTGGAAATCCCGCCAACTCAATACGGCTGTCTATTCCGCTTTGTCTGCGGGTCAGCGTAATACCGAGTATATCCGAGGCTTGCACCGCGTCTTCGCCGAAAATCTCATAGAAATCCCCGACACGAAACAATAAAATCGCATCAGGATGTTTCTTCTTCATTTCCTGATACTGTTTGAGCAACGGCTCATTTCTTTGCTCAATCTTATCAGCAAGCGGCTTCTGTTTCGGTGGTTCCGGCTTGACTTCGGGTGTCGGCTTTACCTCCGGCTTCGGTGTCGGAGTCGGTTTTACAGGGTCGAGCGTAGGCGGTTTGATACCGTTGGAATTATACAGTTCGAGATTCAGACGAAGATGCAACGAGTCATCGAGCGCAGTCCGCAAATCATTGGCTATGCCGTCAACACCCCCGTCATGCTTATAGATGATTGCCGGTTTGCCATACTTGTCTGTGCCAACTTTGGCATCCGTGCATATCACATTCTGCGGAAATGCCTGAAAAAACTTGTTGCCCGGCACCTTCGTACCCCGGTCAACTACCGACTGAATGAAGAATTCCTCATCTGCCGATAACGCTTTCTTTCCCGTATGCTTCTGGAGTATAATCAGGTCAGACCCCGCATCGGTTCCGGCATTGTCGGAGAAAGTATTGTTTGGCAGTCGCAGAGCCGCCACAAGGTCTGCGCGTTTCACAAGCTCCATGCGCACGAAAGGGCTGGCGGCGTTCATTACTCCCTGTGAGGCTATGAACGCCACAAGACCACCCTCGCGCACTTGGTCGAGAGCCTTCAGGAAGAAATAATTATGAATCGTCTTTGTCGCCTGACGGTAGGCAATCTCCTTGCTCACGGCATACGCCGGGTCCGGAACCGCAAAATCACCGAAAGGGACATTGGAGGCGGCGACATCGAAATAGCCGTCGAAGTCGCGCTCAATCTTCTCGAATCCCTCTATACGGGTCAGGATCGACGGATGCAGGGCTGACAGGATTTTGCCCGTGAGCAAATCCTTCTCATACGCCAGTACCTCCGTACCGGGATACAGGTCATTACGCAGAAAGGAATCTATGAAGGCACCCTGTCCGGCGGACGGTTCCAGAAAACTTTTTACCTCAACGCCGGAGTATTTCAGAGCATCCGAAAGAGCGTCCACAACGGGTGTCGGCGTATAAAACGCCGTTAACACCGATGCTTTCAGCGAGTCCATATACCGTGCGAACTCCTTGTCATCCTTTGTATAGTCGTGGATAAGGCGGCGCAGTTCAACCGTGGGCATGAACAGCTCGATGTCCGATTTGCTCCACTTGGCAGCGTCTGACAGCTCGTTTGCATCGTTGAGGATACATTTCAGACCGCCGAATCCGGCGTACTTTCTCAGCACCTCCCGTTCTTCGGGAGTCTGGGCCGAGCGTCCTGCAACACCGAGGCGCAGGGCAAGCCGTATCGCCTCGATGTTGTCTCGCATTGTCTGAAGCCGGTTATAACTCATAGCCGTCCAGTTTCTCGTTCAAGATGCCGAGAAGCTCCAGACGCATCGCCGGGTAACCCTCCTTTTCAAGAAAACCGCCGTCCGCGCCATACTTGTCAAGTATCGCGTTTATCTCCCTGTCCGATGCGAAATGCACAGCCGTCACTTCCCATACAGACGGGTCAAGACGCAGCCAGCAGTCTTCTTCTATGATATGATATATTATGTCGAAGCGGGATACATACAGCTTTTCAAGCAGTGTCCGCATCGCAAGCTCATGGCAGATATAAGGCGGTCTGCCAGATGCGAACTCTCCGGTGTAGGTCTCAAGTGCGTCATCGACGCGGTTCTCTATGAATTTCTGTGTGTTCTCTTTATCGAAATGATGTTCTTTAAGATGCTCACGGAGATAGCCGATATAGAAATCCGGCTCACCGTATTTTTTCGGTGTTTCCATTTCAGTGTGGATTTTCCGATGGCTTTGCCCTCCTGCTTTTTGATTATGGAGGGAATGGCCGGCTTATGCGCCGGTAAAAAAGTAGGCGGGTTTCCCTCCCGCCTACTGCCACTTTATCCACAGCCAGAACGAAAATAACCGTTTTAAGACTGTGATTCAGTGGCTAAATTAGTCATTTATCCGCAGAGCGCGAAATAAATCCGGGTTTTTCAGTTCTCATTCGCTCTTTCCGGGGCTGAAAACATCGAGGATGTGGTCTGCGACGACAATATAGAGCATTTCTTCCTCCCGTGAGAGGTCAACGGGATAGAGTCCGGTTACCGTTACGGCATGGAGCGCGTCAGTGTCGTCGGACCATACGCTTTCGGCTCCTGTCACTGACACCGAAGTCGCCTTCTTGCCCAGAACGGGATGATGGCGCAGGTTGGCGAATGTGTCCCCGACGGTTGCCGTCAGCGAGAGGGGGAGCGTGGATGTGTTGTCGGAAGGATAACTGATGAGTCCCTTGTTATAGAGTGCATACGCTACCCCGGCTGTTTTTGCCGGCGCCCAGCCCCATAGTGTCAGGGCGGCGGCTTTGAGGTCCGCCATGCACCACAGTCCCTGCGATGGTTCCAGCCCGGCATAGTCGGGTTCTATCGGATGCGCCCCGATTGTATGTTCCGCAATCGCGTTGTCATGGAACTCTGCATAATATTCGGGAGCGTTGCCGCCGTTCTCCAGTGATGCCACAATCTCCTTGCGGGTTATGGATGTCAGCCACATCCGCACGACGGGACGGTCGATGCCGATATAGTTGCTCAATGAAGTGAATATCACTTCTCCGGGAGCGGAGGGCTTCATGGCGTTGACGATTGTGGAGGCGTTGCGCCACAGGCGCTGTATCACGCCTATCTGGGCCTCGTCCTTCTCGCTGGCGCGGCGATTGCCTTTACCCTTGCTGTCCTTTCGTACAGAGAAGTCGAAGTTGGCGGCAAATGTCTCGTCAGCCGTCATGTCCGAGGACACGGTGAACTGTAATTTGCATTTGGGACGCGAGGAGATGATGCCGCCGCCTGTCCATGTGACGGCCATCTGTCCTTTGCCGAAGTATCCTTTGTGGAGTACGTTGGCGCCAAGTGCCTGTGCGATTGTCTTTGCCACGGTGCGGCTTTCTGTGATTATAAGTATATTATTCATTATTTTACGGTTGTTTTTAGTTTTGGATGTTGGATAAAGTGGACGGGGCTGTGCGGGAGGTCACATCTTGCGCCCCTTTGATTTTTTCTGCTGGCTCTCGTTCTTCGGACCGGTCTGTCCTCTGTCGAGAGGCTCCTTGATTTTCTTCGTTGCCTCGTCGGTCTTTCCGTCATTGTTGACAGCCATCTGGGTGCGGCTTTCGTTGGCAGGAGTTATCGACTCAGCTTGACGCGGATCCTTGAAGGAGGTGGTGGGACGCTGCTTGTTCATGTTGAATGTCAGATAGACGGTGCAGGGTTTCCCGTCCTTGTCAACCATATTGTCGAGAACCACGGTCTTGCCGGCGACATAGTCCGCCTGCTGCTTTTCAGTCATCGGCACTCCAGACCATTTTGTGATAGGCTTGATTTTGCCGTCCTGCGTGAGCCACGTGGATTTTTTCTGACCGTTGCTTTCACTCTGCGCCTGTTTCTGAGAGGAGTATGAAGGCACAAACTCCACATCGCGCCTGTCCGCGCTTACCTGAAGCGTTACGGTATATTTATTGCCCTTGCGGTCAACGATTTCCTTGTCAGGAATGGCTTTGCCGCTTTTGAGGGTGTTGATCTCTCCCATGTCAAGTTTTGTCTGCCCGATGGTGTCCTTGACGAACACGGACTTGGCGGGTACGCTGAGTATCTCGTTTGTCTGGCGGTCGATGCTGATGAACGAGGGGATGACCTCCCCGGTCTCCTTGTCAACGACATCGGCGAGCCTTCCGAGGTTGCCGGTGGTACGGAGGTTCTGCTTGTCCTCGTCCGTGAACTTGACCCCGTTGAACTCCTGATCGAGATTCGGCTCCTTGCGGATGAAATGGGGTACGACCTTGATATTCCCGTTGGCGTCCTCGCGGAATGACAGACGCGCTTCCAGCGAATATTTCTCTCCGGCGAATGTCGGGGTAATGGTTACCAGCCGGGATTTGCGATTGTAGAGCATCTCCTTGAGGTCTCCGCTTTTTTCAAGTATTTCGCGGTCGATGCCCCAGCGGTCTTTCAGACCTTGCCAGTCGATTCTGGATTCGTCTATCGCATGGCTGTTGCGGTTCGTCGCCTTGACTTCCACTTTAGCCTCCGAAAGCATGGCTTTGTTCGCCTCCGGGTCTTTAAGCGCGTCTTCGACGACCTGTCCGACACTGTTCACGTTGTCGGCATCTACTTTGAAGAAACTGAACATCGAAGGGTTCTTGCACTGCCTCACGAAGTTGGAGAGAAAAGCCTCCAGCGGGCTCTTGTGGATATTGAATACCACGAGATCGCTCAGTCTGGCGGACTTCGACGGCGTCATGTCCGGTGTGCCGTCCTGTTTCAGACCTTTCACAGCGCCTGTCTCTCCCGTCTCGTTGTTGCGGGCGATAAGCACCTGGTCTTTCTCGTTTGTCTGGTCTTGTGCCATAGTGTAATTTTACTTTGGGTTATTCTTGCGGCGGTGTTCCGCCGTCTCCGAAATAGTAGTCAAGGACATCGGCCGGAAGATATGAAATCGGGCCGTTTGGCGTTTTCTGAAAGTACGGCAGGATTCCTTTGGCCCTCAGGTTGTATTGCTGGCGGAGACCGAGGCCGAACCTGCGCTCAACATCTTTCGGTGTCCATCTTCTCGGTTCCTCCTGCGGACAATTCCCTTTGGAGGTCATCTTCCGTTCAAGGAAATCCATTCTTTCCAGAACTGTCTGAAGGAGGCCGAGGACGGTTTTCTCAAATGTCCGGTTCATGCCAGTCGTGTCCTTGATTTTATGGTGCGTCTTGACAGTATCTTGTCAAGTGAGGAGCGGTGCCAGCCGAGGCCGTGGTAAATTATAATGTCAATGACTTCTCCGAGTATGAATTTTGTATCGCCTTTATCGCGCAATACACGGAAGTCGTACTCCTTTATCCTGCGGTATGCGGTCCTCTCGCTTACGCCGAGGAGTGCCTGAAGCTCCTGACGGTCGATCCGGTATTCGCGTTCCGCATCGGTGAGTGAACGGTGTTCATCATCCTTGTTATGTCTGATGGTAGCCGGCGAGTGAATCATTTTATGAATGATTGTCGCCAGCGATGCGACAGTGCCCCGGAGATCCCTCAGTTCGGCTCTCATAGCACTTAATTCGCTGCTTGAAACTGTTACTGTTTCAGTCATTTGAAGTAGTGATTAGGTGTTAGGGAGCCTATCTGACGATTTCGCTCCAATTATGTTTATTGTTTTTTCGGAGTGGCACAGTATCTATGCCTTTTTAGGATGGCATTGCATCCGGGAGGGGGTCTCTGATTATTTATCATTGTCTGTACTGGATTTAATTATCTCTTATGACGATTTTCAGTGATAAAACGCTGTATATGTGTGATATTCCCTGACAGGTATCTGCCGTTGTCCTGCCATTTTTCTGCCACCGTGCAATATCCGTCTGTCATCGGCGTTTGTTGAACTTTCCGTTACAGTAGTACCCCACGGAATTGCCGTTTACCAGCCGTGTCTCCGCCCATTCCCGCAGTTCTGATATTTTGAAATGCAGCCGGTGCCCGAATTTATGATAGGGTATGTTTCCTGCGGATGTCTCCTTATAAAGTTGCCCTTTGGCTATACGGTAGCCGTTGGAATTGAGAAACTCCAAAGCTCCCTCTATGTCAACCGATTCCGACTCTTGTCTGGGTTGCAATGCGGCAAGTGCCTTGTCGAAGCAACCGGACACGGCAATCTCTATCATCTCCCTGACCTTTTCGACAGGGAGAATCACAAAACTTGTATTATCCATTTATCGTAAAAGCGGACGCTGCGGTGTGTATTTATAAAAATCCCACGTTCCTATGTGGTGAATGTGTCCAGTCAGGACTGATATGCTTATATAGTTTACAGGGTTTGGCATACCCGCGAATCACGGGGTTCCCGCAGCACACTGAAAACAACAATGTCAACAACTGTTTTGATTTTATAAATATGCTTATGGCAGGAGATTGGCATTATTTTGTCATCTGTAAGGCATATATGGCAAAAGAACCGACAAATCATTACGATTCATCGGTTCTTTGATATTATTGGATGATACTTTCCGTCAGCTGCCTACGGCACTGAATTTGATTTCTCCCAGCGAATCTATTGCGTCCTGTTTCAGACTGTCAACGACATGGAGATACCGTTCTGTCATTTTGAGCGATGTGTGGCCGAGAAGACTTGATACCGTCTTGATGTTGGCTCCCCGGTTCAGGACATTCACTGCAAAACTGTGCCTCGCGCAGTGCCATGATATTTTTTTCTTTATGCCCGCCAGTTTAACCCATTTGCCCAGATAGCGGTTGCAGGTATCATAAAGCGGCAACTTAAATATGCGCTCGTCATAGTCATCCCCCTCCGGCTGTCCGATAAGGCGGATCAGTGTGTCGTTCAGCGGAACTATCACCCAGCTGCAGTTGCTGTGTCCCTTTGTTTTCTGCTGCTGGAAACGCAGGGTCTTTGTGGTGTAATCGACATTGCGGTAAGTCAGCTTGCTGGTGTCGCACCAGCGCGCCCCGGTATAGAGACCGAAGATAAAGGCGCGGTGTACCTCGGTTTTCTCGCCCTCGAATCGTGTCGCCACGAGACGGTCTATCTCCTCAGGGAGTAGAATCTCCTTTTGCAGCGTCATGTTGTCGTTCTTGATGACGAATCCGCGACAGGGGTTCTTCTTGATAAGGTCTTTGTCAACAGCTGCGGTAACCATACGCTTGAACAGCCGGAAATAGGCTTTCGGCCCGTCGCCCCGTCCGTTGGCTTTCAGGTATTCAACAAACGCACCCACCATTTCGGGTGTGAGCTGTTTCATCTTCAGGCTGTCCTTGAATTTTTCGTATCTCGGTGTGGAGGCAAGGAAGTTGATGAATTTTTTGAGTCCGCGAAGCTGCACATCCTGAATGTGTCTGGTAAGGGTCGGGGATTTGCAGAACTCACGGCAGAACTCGATGAAATCATCGTCCATCTCCTTGCGCAGCCGGTAGCCTTCGCGGTCTTCGAGGAATGTCTGCTCACGCTCGAAGCGTATCTTCTCGGCAAGAGCGAGTGTGTTCCTGTTCTGCAAACGCTCCTGCGGGGTTCTTGGATGCAGCCAGATATAGAGGTTGAGATTCTCCTTCTTACGGGTATGTTTGATTTTGAATTTGGGTTTGCCCGCCATTGCCCCCTCGGTGTAGAACACCTGCTCACCGTTCTCGTCAAGCACGGGAGTCTCGGTTCTTCCTATGTAGTATTCCAGATAGAGGCTGGCGCGTCCGTCGCTCAGTTCGGACTGTTGGAGCTTGGGATTCTGTTTCTTGCGATTTTCTATTTTTGCCATAATCATGAATTTTCCCGCAAAGATAAGCGCGGGCATAACATTTTGAAAATCGCCGTTTACAGTCCTTAACAATTCACTTATCCCGAATGTTCTTCTAACGGGGTACAAAAGGTGTACTTTTTGAGAAAATCGCCCCATTTGCAGGCAAATCGCGGAAAAACAGCATCTTGCTAATCCGTTTATCCACTTGCTTTTAATTTTATCCACGCTTTTCCCGTTTTATATCGCGGAGAATTACAAAATTCCGCGTTATCGGCAGCTATCGGACGATGTATTTTAGAGTTTGTTAAAAGCTACTGTTTCCGCGACGACGGGAATATAATGGAAAAACGCGTGAGTCCGTCAGTGGGATCGGTGCGCAGAGAGTAGCGGCAGCGGTGACCGTCGAGAATCTCGCCGACCAACATCAGTCCCAGCCCCTGCCCCGTGGGCTTGGTGGTGAAAAATGGCGCGAACAGCCGGCCGGCCACTTCTGACGAAAGTCCGGGGCCATTGTCGGCCACCACCACACGCGCCGGGGCGTCGCCGACCTCTATACGGATTTCACCCGAGCCTCCGGCCGAAAGAATGCTTTCGGCCGCGTTCTTCACAATATTCACCATAGCCTGCTGAAACAGCACCTTGTCGGCATTGACCACCACATTGCCACCGTCAGCATGCATTGTGATGGAAATCGCGCCATCCCTCGGCAAAAGACCCGAGAAGAAAGGGAGCATCCCCGCCACCATCTCCGACAGATTCTCAGGCATACACTCCGGCGCCGGCACCTTTACCACCGAGGCATAATCGGTGACAAACCCCGACAGTGCCCGGCAACGCTCCAGGCACGCCGACACGGCATCATGCATCGGCGCGTCAAGGGGGGTGTCGGCCAGTATTTCCAATATCGTGCCAACGCCGCCGATGGTATTGTTCACCTCATGCGCCATGGCCCGCACTATGCGGTGGCCGGCCTGCCGCTCGGCCCGGCGTACCTCCTCGGTCACGCTCTCCACAAGCAGGAACGGACGCGAGAAACCCGACTCCATGAACGACAGCGAGCTGCACCGGTAGATTTCCGTGTTCGACAGACGCACCATGGCCGAAGCTCCGCGGGGAAGCGAGGCGCAGGCGGCGCCAAGATCACCGGGGAGAGAAGCGAGCGTGGCTCCGGGCGGCAAAGCGCCGAACAGCGCCACGGCAGCCGGATTGCAGTCAGTCACACGGCCGTCAAAGTCACCCACCACGATAGCCGCCGGCGATGCGTCAATCAGCAACTGAAGAAAATTGTTGCGCTCGTTGAGGCGCAGGCGCTCCGATTTGAGAACATCCATCATGCGGTTGAACGTCTCCACCAGCCTGTCGGCGTCAATCTGCCCTACCTTGGCAAGACGTGAAGAGAAATCCTGCGCCCTGATAAGCCCAATGCCGTTGGCCAGCGTACGCACCGGCCGCACCAGGGCCACATAGAGCCACACCTCCAGGGCAAGGAGCACCACACCCGCCACTATGACCGCCGGATGAAAATCAGCCGGAAGCCACACCGCCGCCATTACAGTGACGGCCAGAGTGGCGGCAAACAGTATTATATATATGAATCTCGACGACATCCGGAGTAGCTGTGGGTAAAAAGAAACGACCAGTTATGAAAGCCCGTACTTCTGCAGGCGCCGGTAGAGCGACTGGCGCGTTATGCCCAGAATCTCAGCCGCACGCGTAAGGTTGCCCCCGGCTGTGGCCATGGCACGCTCTATGGCGGCACGCTCCGTGGCTTCGAGCGACATCGCCGCGTCATCCGAAAGCCGCGGCCGCTGCGCCTCACTGCCGGTTGCGGCGCTGACATCGCCGGCCTCGACCCGGCGTCCGTCGCCGCCGTAAATAATCGAAAGCCTCTCCACGAGGTTTTTCAGCTCGCGGATATTGCCGGGATACGGCAGACGCGACAGCAGCTCCATAGCCTCCGGCGAAAATTCCGTGGCTCCGGCGAAATGCCTTGCAAGCAACGGTATATCCTCGCGGCGCTCACGCAGCGCCGGCAACTTCACAGTAATGAGATTTATGCGGTAGAAAAGGTCCTCACGGAATGTGCGCGCCTCCACCATCGCAGTCAGGTCGGCGTTGGTGGCCGACACCGTGCGGAAGTCGGAGCGCACCGAGCGGCTGCTGCCGAGGGGCTCGAACGTATGCTCCTGCAGCACGCGCAGCATCTTCACCTGGCACGACTGGTCGAGGTCGCCGATTTCGTCAAGAAACACCGTGCCCTTGTCGGCCACGGCGAAGCGACCCTGACGGTCAGCATGGGCGCCGGTATAGGCACCGCGCACATGGCCGAACATCTCGCTCTCGAAAAGCGACTGCGACATGCCGCCGAGATTGACTTTCACGAACGGGCCGGCAGCCCTGACCGACAGCGAGTGCACCATCTTGGCCACCAGCTCCTTGCCGGTGCCGTTCTCGCCGGTAATCAGCACCGGGGCGTCGGTAGGGGCCACACGGCGCACCGTAGCCAGCACATCGGCCAGCAACGGTGATTTCCCTATGATACCGAACTCGACGCCCCCGCTACCCACGGCATCATCACCACAATGCGCCGGAGCAATCTCTATCGCCGTGGCCACACGTTTCAGCAGCAGCAGATTGTTCCACGGCTTGGTGATAAAGTCGAAAGCCCCGAGGCGCATACCGCGCACCGCCAGGTCGATGCTACCCCACCCCGACATCAGAATCACCGGCACCTGCGGGGCAAGTATCCTGATTTTCTGCAACAGCTCTATCCCCTCCTCGCCCGATGTGTCGCGCGAGTAGTTCATATCCATCATCACGAGCCTCAGGCCGCCGCGGCGCACCGCGGCGATTACCCCGTCGGGGTTATCGGCCGACACTACCTCATATCCGGCGCGCTTCAGGAGCACGCCGAGTGAAAGGAGTATGGCCTTGTCATCATCGGCAATCAGAATCATATTTGCAAAATTAGTGAAAATAGAACGAACGGGCTGTCATTTAATGATTTTTTCAAAATCCGCCGTCAGAGGCTCGCGGCGCTCGTAGTCCCAGAGGGTGAGAGAGCGCAACTGATAGTAATACGACCAGTATCGGTAGAGATTCGATATATACTGGCGGCGGCTGTCATCCTTCGATGCCTGCGAGTCATTGAGGTCGAGGGTGGAAATCTTGCCGATAAGGTAGGTCTCCACATTGGTGCGGTAACGCTGCGAGGCTATGGTGTCGGCACGCAGGGCGATCCGCACCTGCTCCCCCTGGTTGGCAAAGCGCTCCACAAGCACGAAAAGGTCGCGGTTGAAATCCTGGGTCTCCTTGCGCAGACGGCTCTGCACCACCTCGCGGTTTGACTGCGCCACCCTCACACGGCCCCGGCGCTTGCCCCAGTCGATGAGCGGGATGCGCACCCCCACCTCCACAACCTGGTTGTCGCGCAGGCCGCGGTAGGAGTCGCCGGCATTGTGCCCCGCACCCGTGTATCCCACCTGGGCGTAGAGGTTGATCTGCCGCATGTCGCCCTTGGCCTTGGCCACCTCATAATCGGCCTCCAGTTGGCGGCGGCGCAGATTCTTTGCGAACTTATTGTTGGCAAGAGCCTTGTCGAGCGCGTCGGCGAAAGTCACCTCCACATCGGGCACCATAGCCGGCACCACCGGGCGCAGTTCCGCATCCTCCTCAAGGTCAAGGAAGGATGCAAGCTGGAACATGGCGCTCTTGCGCGTGCTTTCGGCATCGGTGAGAGTGGCGCGCGCATTGAGCAGATTCAGCTCCATCTGCAGCAGGTCGTTTTTAGAGATTCTTCCCATCTCCCTCTTCTCCTGCGCAAACGAGTAAAGTTTCTCGGCATTGGCGAGATTCTGGCGTGCGGTGGCCACATCCTCGTCGGCCATCAGCAGGTTGAAATAATAGGTAATGGCATTCATGGCCACATCCTCCGTGGCGCTGAGGAAGGCCGCCTTGGCCTCCTCGTAACGCACCGGAGAGATTCGGCGGTTCCACTTCACGTTGTTGACCCCGAAAACAGGCTGGTTCAGGGTCAGAGCCACCGGTATCGACATGAAACGGTTGCGGCTTCCGGAGTCAAACTCCTTTATAAGGTCGAGCGAGGTGCTCAGCGACAGTGTGCCGCCGGTGAGCCAGATGTTCTGAGTGAGCGACAACTGCCCCACGGCCTCCAGATAGTTTGTACGCACGAAAGAGAAAGCGCCATTGGAGTCCATATAAGTGGAATACTGTTTGGCGTAATGGGGCAGAGTGGCCTCGAAAGTCACTTCAGGCAGCAGCTCGGCGCGATAGGTGCGGTATTCCCAGTAGGCCGAGCGCAGCTCGTCGAGAGCCACGGCGGCATCCACGCTCGCGGCGCGGGCGCGGGCCACCGCGTCGTCGAGAGTAAGCTCTACGACTCCGGCCGCCTGTGCCCGGGCTGCGGCATGGTTTACAAATGCCACGGCTGATATTAATAATATGTGTATGAAATAGTGTCGCATAAACTTAACTTATTCTTCCTGAAGCACTGCCGCCGGACGCATGCGCATGGCCTTGACAGCCGGAAAGAGCACACCGAGCACCACCATCAGGGCCATCTCGGCATATGTGGCCGCTCCGACCACACCGACCGCATGCAGCACATCAAGCTCAACCTGCTGCGAAACAAACTCTTCCGCCCCGCGCAGCAGCCACACCACCGCGGCGGCAAACGGCACAGTAGCCAGCAGAAGAAGAAGCGGTTCGGCAAGCACACGCGCTATGATATGGCGCGGCGAGGCGCCGCTCACCATCCTTATTGCGATTTCGGAAGCCCGCTGCTGCGTGCGGAACCAGAACGAACCCAGCAGACCGAGAAAAACGTTGACCATCAGAAACACGCACATCGCCATATAAAGCCTTTCCTGCTGGTCCATATCGCGGTCGTTGAACACCCTGATTTCCTCCATATCCTCCACATCGGTGAGATAGATATATTCCAGCGAATAGTCGCGGGCAAGCCGCTGGCGCAGGTCCGCGGCAAAATCGCCCGGATAATCGTCTTTGACCCTCACAAGTATATCACCCCAGAGTCCGAAATAGAAATTCTGCGGCAGCAATATGCATACCATGTCGGCGGCCGATTCGTAGGTGGCGCGTTTCTGCGGCAGGATTACGCCTCCCACCATGACGGGTGCACCACCGAAGGCATTGACATTAAACACCTTGCCTACAACATTCGACGCATCTACCGCCTTCTCGGGCGGCACATCGCCTCCACCGGTGTTGTAGAGCCGCACGTTAGAGGTTATCAGCGCCTTGCCCCCGGCAAGAATCCTGTCGAGTTCGGCCGGAGTCTCGCCGTTGGCGCCTGTTATGCCGAGAGTCTGGCATATATCACCGCGCCCGTCGATGCCGCAGCGGGGAAGGCCATGCCCGGGAATCCCCACACATAGACCGGAGTCGGAGGCAAGGAATAGCGGACTCCCCTGGAAATTATAATTGTGGGGAGTGATGCCGCACGAAAGCGCGGCGGAGCTGATGGCCGGTTCGGCGCGCAGACGCGCCATGACGGCGTCAACCTGCGCCTGCGCCACGCTGTCGGTAAGCCCATCCTGCTTTGAGTAATCTAAAGCATAGCTGAGCTTGTACACTCCGCGTGTGTCAAAGCCGTAAGGCTCCACACGAATCTGCCTTACGGCATAGAAGTAGTCGTTGATCCACCAAAGCACGAGGCTCACTACCAGCAGCTCCACGAAGAGCCATATGTTCGAGCGCCATTCGGCGCAAATCTGTCGGGAAAGTTTACGTTTCATAGTCCATCGATTATTTTTCATGACCGGAAAGAGCCTCTACCGGATTACGCCGTGCGGCGTTCCACGACGGCAGCCCCGAGCTCAGAAGATTCAGCGCCAGCGCACAGACGCCCGCGATTGAGAATGTGGCCCAACTGAAGAGCACCGTGGGGGAAACACTGACCGGGACAAAAGTACGCTCAAAACTGCTGGAGGATACAAAATACTCTATCCCCAGCCATACAAACAGCCATGAAGCGGCGAGCCCGACCAGAGTGCCGGCCACGGTAACCACCAGATTCTCCATCAGGATACCCGAGGCGAGGCGCCCGCGGGTGGCGCCGAAAGCGCGGCGCACACCAATCTCCATGCGGCGGCGACGCAGCAGCGATGAGGTCATCGATGATAGATTTATCGCCGGCACAAGGAGAAGCACCATATACTTCACCCACCACAAACTGTTGTCGTCAGGGTCGCCGTTGGTGCCGGCCACAGTAGCTGCCTGTGCCACGGTGTAGGGTTGGGAATGGGGGGCCACGTTCATATCGAACGGAGCTATACGCCGGTTCACGGCCTCATAACGCCTGGCGACCTCCTGACGTATCGCCGGAAAATCCGCGGCATCGCGGGCCACGACAACACAACGCAATCTTCCGAAAAAATCCTCTCTCGCCGTGACTGCTCCCTTGTTCTCATATTGCAGAGGCACGAAAAACTGTGCGTAGGCATACGATGCAAGCGGCGACACATCCTCCACCACTCCGCAGATTTTATACGGTTGCCGCCCGATGAGCAACGTCTGCCCCACCACGTCGGTGCTACCGTAAAGCCCGCGGGCCACACTCCCGGTCACAACCACAGGCACCTGGCCGCCATCCCATATCACCTCACTTACATTGTAAGGCTTGCCGGAGATGAACCTGAAATCGAACACTTCCCAGAAACCGTTGTCGGCCAATATGAAGTTTGCATTCATCGGCGATTTTCCGGGCACACTGATATCGCTGGAACCGGGAGTTCCGGTGAACATGGCCATCGATTCCACGGCATCGATACTGTCGTAAAGTTCATGAAGAAACGACTGCGAGTAACAGGAAGAGCCATCGGCCCCGGTAGAATCTTTGATATTGACTCCGGTGGCCACAAGCATACGCCCGCGGTCGCTCTCCGGAGCGAAGCCGGCCGTCTTCACACGGTCGATGACCGACATTGACATCACCAGGAATATGGTGAAGGCCGTGGCCACCATGCTCACTATGCTGATTACCGGCTGTCGGCGCACCTCATGCCAAGTCTGTCTTAATATTTTGGATATCATAACAATTACGGATTTGTCTATTCACACTGAAGAGCTGTCGACGGGCTGATGCGCATGGCCTTCCATGCAGGCAAAGCTGTGCCGGTGACCACCATCACCGCCATCTGCACAAAAGTGATGGCTCCGGCAATCCACAGACGCATCATAGAGAAGCTGGAGCCTTCCCAGGTTGAGAGCAGTTCGGCTCGTCCCGCCATAAAGTCGATGCACAGAGCCGGCACCGTGGCTATGACCAGCAGCAGAAGCGCCTCGCTGATCATGCGCGCCATCACCTGCCGGCGGCGGGCGCCGGCCACCATGCGCACGGCAATCTCCTGGGTGCGCCGCTGGGTGCGGAACCAGAATGAACCGAGCAGCCCCAGAAACACATTCAAAAGCAGGAAGATGACTGCAAGGATATGCACATTCACAGTTCGCCCCTCCTCGGCCGCGCTTGCCCTGCGCACCGCATCAAGCGGCTGCACTCCGCTCAGATACAGACCTCCCACGGAATATATGCCCGATTCCGGACCAGTTAGATCGGCAATGAACTTCGAAGCCGAGGCTCCCTCCTTGAGACGCACCAGCAAATCGGGCTCGGAGCAGTAGGCAAACAGCCCGTAGGGCACATACACCTGGGCGCTTAGCCGCACCGACTCGTAGGTGCTTCGTAGCTGCGGCTTCATCAGCGCGCCGGCCTCCACAGGGCGCTTTACTCCGTCGATAATATAGCGACGGCCTATGAGTTCGCCGGCCACGGGACGCCCCCGGCGTGCGCCGGGCTCCTCGTGATACACCACATTCTCCGAGAGAATCACCTTGCCGGCGGCGATTATGCTGTCCATCTGCGCCGGAGTCTCGCCGTTTATCCCCCCTATGCGGAGCACTGAGAAATACCCCGGAGTCACGAATCCGAGCCGCATCGACACCTTCAGCGAAGCCGAGGATCCGAGCGAAGCCGTGGAATCTGCCACATCGTAAAGCGACGTGCCATAATTGCTGCGGAAATACGGCGTGCTGTATTCATCAAGGCTCCAGCACTCCACATCGGGGCGCGAGGCTATCCGGCGGCCGAGCTCGCCGGCCCATGCCACAGTGAGGCTGTCGGTATCGGCTCCGTCAGGCACATCCCCTACCCTGTACTTCACAAGGTAAACCTCCGCGGGGTCGAAGCCCTCATCCTGAAGATTCTCGGCAGTGCGGACGAAAATATAGTCATTGACATACCACAGCACCACGCTCACCACCATAAGCTCCACAACGAGCCACACATTGGAGCGCCACTGGGCACACATCTGTTTTGCAAGTTTTCTTTTCATTGTAAGGCATTTGAATGGTGAATCAGTCGTCACGGCCCGATATGGCCTCCACAGGGTTCATTCTCGCGGCCGAAAACGCAGGCACACCCACGCTCAGTGTGTTGAGCACCAGGCAGAACAGCACCGCGTATCCGAATACGCTCCAACTGAACAACATCGCCGGCGCCACTGTGACCGAGGCAAAAACAGTCTCCCAGGTCTTTACCGCAACAAACGAATCGACAAACAGCCACAGGAAAATCCATGCCGCCACGAGCCCGATGATGCTCCCGGCCAGGGTGACAAGGAGATTTTCGGCAAAAACATCCATGATTATGCGGCCGCGGGTAGAACCGAAGGCCCTGCGCACTCCCAGCTCCGTGCGCCGGCGCCGCAGAAAACTGTGGGTCATCCCCGAGAGGTTGATTGCCGGCACAATAAGGAGGATGGCATAGACCAGCCACGTGCGCCACTGTGTCTCCTCGGCCGGGTCGGAGTTTGTGCCGTACGTCGATTTGAACTCTGCGAGGGTATGAGGCTGAAAATGTATGTTCAGCTCATAGCCGCCGGCGGCCAGCCGGCGTGCGGCCGCCTCATAGCGGCGCCCTGCCTCGGCCTTGACGGCAGAGAGAGAGGAACCCGGCGCGATACGCACCACAGCCTGGCACTCGCCGTAAAAATCATTGAAGTCGACAGGCACAGCCGTAGCAACCGGCCCCTCAAACGGAATCCACACCTGCGAGTAGGCCATATCGGCCAGCGGAGTGACTTCGGCCACAACCCCGCACACCTTGCGCGGCGCATGGCTGATGAGCACCTCACGCCCCACCACATCGTCACCGGCCGACCCGAACAGCCTCCTGGCCACGCTCTCGGAAATCACCACCGGAGTGGCCGCATCATACTTGCGGTTCCCGGCGGCGGGCCTGAACGGGGCGCCGGCCAGAAATCGGAAGTCGAATATCTTCCAGTAGTCGCCCCCGACACGGCGCAGATTCACATTGAAAGCCCCCGAGCCGCGCACCGCGGCGTCGCACTCGTCGAGCCATGAATACATCGCCATAGCATCGGAGCCGGGCAGTCCGGCATAAATCTCCATGGCGAAAGCCGGCGAATAGGCCGCGCTCCGGCTTCCGTTGCCGAAAGATATATCCACCCCGCGGGCGTAAAGCAGACGCGCGCGGTCACTGACCGGCGGAAACGGCGCATGATCGACCCTGTTGACCACCACAACCACCATTACAAGAAAGATGGCGAAAGCCGTGCCGAACAGGCTCACCAGCGACATCTCCCACTGACGGCGCGCCTGGCACACTGTCTGCCTGATTATTCTTAATATCATCCTGATAAATCTAAAAGTTACTCAGACGTAAATTTCAGTCACTGCACCTGACGCCCGTCGAAGAAGCGGATTATGCGGTCGGTCTGGCGGGCCTGCTCCTCATTGTGTGTCACCATCACGATTGTCTTTCCGTCCTCGCGGTTGAGGCGGTGAAGAATATCCATCACCTCGGCTCCCATCCTGGAGTCGAGGTTGCCGGTAGGTTCGTCGGCAAGGATTATTTCCGGCGAACCGACAATGGCGCGCGCTATGGCCACACGCTGGCTCTGGCCGCCGGAGAGCTGGGCAGGCATATGGCGTGTGCGGTGCGACAGCCCCACTTTCTCAAGCACCTCCTCCACCAGGCGGCGCCGTTCGGAAGCGCTCACCCCTTTGCGGTAGATAAGCGGCAGCTCCACATTGTCGGCCACATTCAGCGTGGGGATAAGGTGGAAACTCTGGAACACGAAGCCAAGCCGCCGGTTGCGGAGCGCGGCCAAAGCGCGGTCGGAAAGCTCCGATGTAAGCTCCCCGTCGATTGTCACCGAGCCTGAGGTTGGCTTGTCAAGAAGCCCGACAATGTTGAGCAAGGTCGACTTGCCGCATCCCGAGGGGCCCATCACACTTACGAATTCTCCCTTTTCGATTCCGATGTTGACGTTGTCGAGAGCTGTGGTCTCTATTTCGCGTGTACGGTACACTTTTGTGATTTCTTTGAGTTGGATAAGCATATCTGTGGTTTTATTAGATTATTTCTTGATTTTAAGAGTGGAATTGGTCTTGTACTGGCTCATGTCGGAAATCACGGCCTGCTCGCCCGGCGACAAGCCCGACAGCACCTCCACATGATCGGGCGATGACTCGCCGAGCTGCACGGCGCGCTTTTCGAGCTTGGTGCCGTCGGCCGACATCACCCACATATTGTAGCTCCCGGGGCCGGAATAGTATGAGCCGTTGCCCACCCGGAGCACATTCTCCTTTATATCGGTCATCACATACACTTCGGCGCTGGAGCCGGAACGCAGCTTACGGTTGCTGTCATCGTCGAGAATAACAGTGAATGCAATGGCTCCCTCCTTGCTCTGGGGCGTGACATTCGACACCCTGGCACGAAGCTCCGTTCGCCCTATGCGCACTATGGCCGGCGCTCCGGTGAAAAGCTTGTCGGAGAACGACTCTGCCACCGAGCCTGTGACTTTGAAGTGGCTGAGATCCGACACCACCGCAACCTTCTCGCCGGCGGCCACCTGGCGCCCTATCTCGTTGGCGATGTAGGTCACAACAGCCTTGCGGGGGGATTTAAGGCGTGCGTCCTCGAGTGTGCGGGCCATCTCGCCATAGTTCTCGTCGACAATCGAGAGCTCTACCGCCCGCGATGCCTCTGCAGCGCGGTTGCTTTCGCGGAGGTTGACAAGACGTTTGCGCAACTGGGCGAGCTCAAGGCGGCCGGTATTGAGCGCGAGCTCGGCCTGACGCACCTGTTCGCCGGTGCCTGAACCTATGCTGTCGAGTTTCCGCTCATTCTCGGCAACGGCGGCCAGACGGCTCACTGCCATCTCCTTAACTTTGATTTCCATCTCAAGATTGGTAATGTCGTTGCTGGCCGAAATATCCTCCTGGCGGTTGCGGTACGATTTTATGCGACGCTCTCCGGCAAGTTTCTGCAACGAGGTGTTGGCCGACTGGAGGTCAAGCAACATCAGCGGCGTGCCGGCATCCACACTGTCGCCCTCGCGGCAGTATACCTCGACAATGCGCGACTGTATCGGCGAATTGATTGTCTGCTCGAAAGCCGGCACCACGCGGCCGCTCCCCGACACAACAGTCTCGAGTGTGCCCTCCTCAACCGTGGAGAACCGCAGCGACGATTCCCTGACCGAGGGGGTCATGCCGATGACAATCCATACCACGGCAACGCACACCGCGGCAAATACGGAGGCCGGTATCGCAATACGCTTCAATTGCGCCTTACGCCGTTCTTCCTTTGAAATTTCTCTATCCATACAGATGGTCTGTGTTGCTTTTTAATTGGTTTGCCTATTATATATGCCAAAACCGTGCCAATAAATATATTCCATTATAAATCAACGATATACAATATTGCAGCGACAACAAAACCGTCCGATTCCGTACACTGCGTACACTCACGTGCGCACAAATCCCTCTCAGGCCGGGCAAATGATATGATTCCATCACAAACAGAAACAGCGTGGCGGCATTAACCGTCACGCTGTTTTATTAGTAAGGTAAGGTTTGGCTTTCAGGCCGGAACCTTGCCGGGCATTACTGCTGGAGCTTGAAGTTGATGGGGAGAGTGTACCAAACCTGCACCGCACGGCCGTTCATCTTGCCGGGGATAAACTTGGGCAGAGTCTTTACAACTCGCTGAGCTTCCTTGTCAAGATCGGGGTCCTTGCCGCGGAGCACCTCCACACGGCCGATAGAGCCGTCTTCCTTCACAACGAAACGTACTGTCACGCGGCCCTGGATGTTGTTCTCGGCAGCCATTGTGGGGTACTTGATGTGAGAGGAAATCCACTTGTAGAGCTCAGCGTCGCCACCGGGGAACTGGGGCATCTGCTCTACTGCGGTGAAGATTTCATCCTTCTTGGGTTCGGGTTTCTTCTCCTCGACGATAATTTCGTCCTTGTGATTGCGGACTACGTTAAGGTCATCGGTACCTTTGTCGAAGGTGGTGGCACCTGCGGCAGCGGTCGACTCCTGCACTTCATCCTTGGAGGTGATATCCTCTTTAACCTCGGTATCGGCTACCACAGCAATCTGGGTATCCTTGATGGTGTTGAGGATTTCCTCGGGGGTAGCCTGTTCAGGCTCGGGTTCCTCGATAGCCTGGTTTTCCTCGGGCTGATCCTCCTCCACGGGCTCTTCGGCCAGGGCTGCGAGCTGCTGCTCGAGCTGTGCCTGGAGCTGTGCCTCATATTCGGCACGCTTGTAGTCGGAGTACATTCCCCAGAAATACCCGCCAACGAGCACAACTATCAGACCGATGATTGTGAAGAGCACGGCCTTGTTGTGGCGGCGGTCGCTTGTAGAGCGAAGCTGGTATGCACCGAATTCCTTGTTTTTGCCTTCAAAGACAATGTCGGTCCATTCTTTTGATGAGAGATCTACATCTTTTGCCATGTCTGATTCTTCTTTAATCTGTTAGTAAAATATATAGAACTCTGCTTACTGCTTGTCGTTAGCGTGGGCCTTCTGATACTCGGGAGTGGCCTCGACCATTCCGAGATCCTCAGGCGAGGGGATACCGATCTGATAACGCGAAATCTGGTTGATCTGCATCTCGTCGAGAGCGGCGATGACGCTTTCCCAGGAGGCGTTGTTCAGGGGCTTGATGATTACTACGGGGCGGGTCAGCTCGGAGTTGTTACGAATCTTCTTGGCAGCTTCCTGGAACTGCTCTTCGGTAATCTGCTTGTTACGCCATTTGTCTTTCTGCTCCTCAACCTGGCGAAGAACTTCCTCGTTGCGATTGTGGAGAATCTGACGGATACCTTTGAGTTCCTTGCCCACGTTGCCCTCGAACTTCGACACCATAATCGAGGAAGAGGTGATTTTGTCACCGCTCTTCTCGAAGAGGGGCTGTCCGAAGTAGTAGTACACGGTGTTGTCCTTAACGCCACCGTTCTCGTCGTAGGTTGTGTCGAGAATGAGGGTGACGGCTTCTGATTCCTTAGCTTTCTGAAGGTCTTCCTGCTGCACCTTTTCGTTGGTAGGCAGGGAAATCGACAGAGTCTGTGACTTGATCATGGTGGTACACAGCATGAAGAACGTAATCAGAAGCATGTTCATATCAACCATAGGGGTAAAGTCGACATGAATTGACATCTTTTTCTGGGCGCCTTTTTTCTGCTTGCCGCCCGATGATTGTTCAATCTGTGCCATGGTTAGTCAGCTTCGGTTTTAAGGGCAGTCATGACGGAGAACTTGTTCATCTTGATGGTCTGGAGGTTGTCAAGCACTTTCTGGATAGTTTCGTACTTGGTGCCACGGTCAGACTTCACCGCGATGCCTTCGCCCTTCTGGATGGCGTCATGAATGTTGGTGTTCTTTGAGTTGTAAATGGCTCGCATCCACATCTGGAACTGATTGGTCACAATCGAGTTTCCGGCTTCGTCCTTATAAACGATATCCTTGAAGGGGATGCCTACGTCGGAGGGCTTGAGGTTGCCGAGAACCACGGGCTTGTCGGCGGTCTGAGCCAGGAACTCGTCCTGCTTGGTCTGGTCAAGCATGAGGAACTCATGCATTTTCTCAATGGGCACTCCGAAAGTGGCGTTCTTTTGGAATTTCAAAATGTCGACGTTGGTGATGCCTGCGTCCTTGCCGGTCTTGGCCTTGTAGTCGGCGGCCATGGTCTGGAGCACTTCGCCACGGATGGCTTCCGAGCCCCATTCCTCTGCGTTCTCGGCATCGCCGTTGAGGCCCAGGAATACCTGGCCTGCGGGGCTCACCAGCACGTTCACCACATTGGCAGTGGGCACCTTGATCTCCGAAACCGACGACGGTGTGATTACCGTCACAGGCTCCTTCTGGAGGAAGGTTGAAGTCAACATGAAGAAAGTAAGCAAAAGAACGGTAACGTCACTCATCGCGGTCATGTCGATGAGGGTACTCTTTCTTTTAATTTTTACTTTTCCCATATTTACTTAGGTTAAACGGGTTGTTAAAAAGTTAGGGTGTTTAACTGAGTAAACGGGATCAGTGGGTAGCTGCGAACGACTGTACAATCGAGAAACCGATTTCGTCGATAGCGTAGGTGAGGTTGTCGATCTTGTTGGTGTAGAAGTTGTAGGAGATAACGGCGAAGGCACCGGTGGCAATACCGAAGGCGGTGTTCACAAGAGCCTCGGAGATACCGGTGGAGAGCTCGGTGGAGTCGGGAGCACCGGATGCGGAAAGAGCCTGGAACGATTTGATCATACCGAGTACGGTACCGAGAAGACCTACGAGAGTACCGAGGGTGGTGAGGGTAGCCACGATGGGGAGGTTCTGCTGCAGCGAGGGCATCTCGATGGCGGTAGCTTCCTCAACTTCTTTCTGAAGGGTGGCGATTTTCTGCTCTTTGGTCAGGACGGTGTTCTTGTCCATTTCTTCGTAGCGGGTGAGGGCGGCAGAAACAACAGCGGCAACAGAGCCTTTCTGCTTTTTGCAGAGAGCCTGGGCACCGGCGATGTCGTTCTTCTCAAGGCATTTCTTCACGCCGGCAACGAATTTGGCGATGGAGCCTGTGCCTTTGGCGGACTTGAGGGCGATGGCGCGCTCTACGGAGAGAACGATAACGGTGAGGAAGAGAGTCTGGAGGATGGGCACGATGATACCGCCCTTGAATACTGTACCGATAAGGTCAATGGGGTGAGCCTTGCTCTGGGCTTCGTCGGCGAACCACATGGAGGCACCGTCAAAACCTTCAACGTCGAAGTGCGAGGGGTGACCGAACACAAAGAGGAAGAGGCATACGGCAATCACGAAGCAGGCGATGATCACCAGGAAAGCGTTCTTGATACCGCGAACGTTGGTACCGGGCTTAAGGGTGGCCGCGCTTTTAGGAGCGGCGTTGGGCTTTTGAGCTTCCATAATTTGAATAAGTACTTTTAGAATTGAATGATATTAATAATGATAGTTTCTAATCACTGTATCGTTTTGTGTTGGCGCGGGAGGCTGCCCGTCGGCAGAATCCCGGAGAGGGAGCGGCAGCTTCAGGAGTGATAAGTTTGTAACGGCAGGACATGCAAAAACTCACAAATCTCATTTCACTGCATATCGGGGAGAGAGGCAATGCCATGACCCGCAGATGCGGGGGGATAAAACCTGTAAGCGATTTGGCGGGCCATGTTTTCTGAGGTATAAACGGCAGAAGCCACCCGATATTATCCCGGATTGCCCGGGAATCGCTGTACAGTGGGGTTAAAAAGTGTTGCACACTCAAGAATGAGAGCCGACAAGGTGTTTGGCGCGAAAGTTCATCATGGTAGTGGATGCGCATCAAAAAATCCTGACTGCCAACCGCTTGCTGGCAACACCATTATTACACTCCGGCATTGCGGACTTTTCCTGGCAGAAACCTCGCGTGGAATCTGCGGCAGAAGCTTTCTGCAAAATTATTACTATATTTTTAACTGACAAAATTTTTCGGTGGTAATTTTATGAGTTGATTATACATTTTTCGCTGTTTTGCCGGGAGTTCTCCACGGGGCTGAAGCCACGCCGGAAGCCCTGTCGCTACGCACACAAAGACCCGACGCCGCGACATGCTGAAAATATTGCAGATATTGACCGGAAGCTTCAAAATTATACCGCCGCGAGAATGCAAATGAGAAAAATATTGCGTATCTTTGCAGGCGAAAATCGAATTGAGGAAATTTTTCCGTAATTCAGCAGTCACACCCGTGATGCCGCGTGGCATTTCGGCGGAGGTTTCCATGAATTCAAGGTTACAGCAACAGAACTTCTCCAACAGCAAACATATCCTCTATATATAATAATGAGTATTTCCATAAAACTCAAAAAAGGACTCGACCTAAGTCTGGCAGGCGCCGTGGCAACACCGCAGCCTGACGACGCGCCCATGGTGACCCCGGCCACCGTAGCCGTCACGCCCGATGATTTTGCCGGTTTCATACCGAAGACCGAGGTGCGCGAAGGCGACACCGTGAAGGCCGGCCAGCCTCTGTTGCGCGACAAGAACACACCCGGCATGAAACTCGTATCACCCGTTGCAGGCACGGTGAAAGCCGTGGTGCGCGGCGAGCGCCGCAAAATCGAACGGGTGACAGTAGAAGTGAATCCCGATGGAGAAGCAGTGAGATTCGACACAGCCAAAGCAGCCAACAATGCCGAGGCGGCACGCGCCCTCCTGCTGGAGTCAGGACTGTGGGCATTCACACGCCAGCGCCCCTACGACATCGTAACCGACCCGAACGCCACCATCCGCGACATTTTCGTGACCGGTTTCGACTCTGCGCCCCTGGCGGTAAGCCGCCACGACTTCACGGCCGACACCGTAAGCCGCCTTGAAGCCGGCGTGAGACTCCTGGCCACACTCACCAAAGGAAAAGTCTACATCACACGCCGCCCCTCGCAGGGGATGCCCGACATCAAGGGCGCGGAAATGGCCGACATCACCGGTCCGCATCCGGCAGGAAACGCCGGCCCGGCGATAGCAGCAATAGCCCCGGTAAACAAAGGCGAGACCGTGATGACACTCTCGCTCGACACCCTGTGGCGAATCGGCTCGCTGCTGACCGACGGCACAGTGCCCGCCGTGACCACCGTGGCCATCACCGGCTCGGAAGTAAAGACTCCGCACATGGCGCGCACCATTATCGGAGCCGACATGGCCGACCTGCTCAAGGATGAGCTCGACGACACCCCGCGCCACCGCCGCATAATCTCGGGCAACGTGCTCACCGGCGTGGCAGTGCCTGCCGACGGCTACCTCCGCTTCCCCTACACGCAGGTGACAGTGATTCCCGAAGGAGATGACGTTGACGAATTCATGGGATGGGCCTCCCTCTCGACTGAGAAAATGAGCACCTCCCCCTCCTTCCCCGCGCGCCTCTTCGGCAAAAAAAGATTCAAGCCCGACGCCCGCCTCCATGGAGGCCGCCGCGCCATGATAATGAGCGGACAGTACGACAAAGTGTTCCCGATGGATATCCTGCCCGAGTACCTCGTGAAGGCCGTGCTGGCCAAGGACATCGACCGTATGGAGCAGCTCGGCATATATGAGGTGGCCCCCGAGGATTTCGCACTCGCCGAATATGTCGACACCTCGAAACTCGAGCTGCAGAAAATCATACGCCAGGGGCTCGACTACCTGCGCAAGGAACTGCAGTGACCAGCAGCAATAAACCCAAAATCACACCAAAGATAAATTCTTACAGTTTTGAAAGCACTTAAAAAACTGATGGACAAGGCGAGGCCCGCATTCGAGCCGGGAGGGAAACTGCATGCTTTCCGCTCGGTCTACGACGGCTTCGACACCTTCCTGTTCACCCCCCGTGAAACCTCGCGCTCGGGTGTGCATATCCACGACAGCATGGACTCCAAGCGCACGATGATAATCGTGATTGTGGCGCTGCTGCCATGTCTGCTTTTCGGCATGTACAACTGCGGCTACCAGCATTGGCTGGCCTGCGGCGCCACTGAATTCCCCTTCTGGGAGATGTTCCTCTACGGCCTGGCCGCCATACTGCCCGCAATTGTGGTATCCTACTTCGTAGGCCTCGGCATAGAATTCTGCGTGGCGCAGTGGCGCGGCGAGGAGATTCAGGAGGGCTTCCTTGTGACGGGTATCCTCATTCCGATGATATGCCCGGTGGAGACCCCGCTGTGGATGATTGCCGTGGCAACGGCCTTCTCTGTGATCTTCGTAAAGGAGGTGTTCGGAGGCACAGGCTACAACATCTTCAACGTGGCTCTGGTGACGCGCGCCTTCCTCTTCTTCTCATATCCGGCCAAGATGTCGGGCGACAGCGTGTTCATCTCGCACGACTCCATCCTCGGCCTGGGCGGCATGGCTCCCGACGGCTTCACCGGCGCAACACCGCTGGGGCAGATCGCCACTTCAGGCGCGCAGAACGCCGCCGAAGCCGCTGCCTCGCTCCAGGGTGTCAACGGCCAGGCTATCGACCTCTGGCAGATGTTCTTAGGACTTATCCCCGGCTCTTTCGCCGAGACCTCCACGCTGTGCATCCTCATCGGCGCGGCCCTGCTGCTGGCCACCGGCATAGCGTCGTGGCGCATTATCCTTTCGGTATTCGCCGGCGGCGCGGTGATGTCGCTCATCGCCCACTGGTGCGCCACCCCCACCTATCCCGCCTCGTTCCTCTCGGTCGGCGAACAGCTCTGCCTCGGCGGATTCGCTTTCGCCGCAGTGTTCATGGCGCCCGACCCCGTGACCTCATGCCGCACCAACACCGGAAAGTACATCTACGGATTCCTCGTAGGGGCTGTGGCCATCATCATCCGCACCTACAACAACGGCTACCCGGAAGGCGCCATGCTTGCCGTGCTGCTGATGAACGCACTGGCACCGCTGATTGACTACTGCGTGGTTGAAGCCAACGTGCGACGCCGCCTGCGCCGCGCCGCCGCCCGTAGCTGACACCAACCGAAAACACAAAATTGACTCACTCTGACAACCACACCTTAAAATGATAAACAAGCAGAGCAACGCCTATACCATCATCTACATCACAGTGATGGTGCTCATCGTAGGCACGGCCCTGGCTTTCACAGCCATGCAGCTCAAGCCGAGGCAGCAGGAGAATGCCAGCGCCGACAAGATGGGGCAGATTCTCCAGTCGGTGCACATGCCGGCCGACCGCGCCACGGTAGTCGCCGACTTCAACAGATACATCACCCGCCAGCTCGTTGTCAACGCCGACGGGCAGGAAGTGGAAGGCGCCGAAGCCTTTGACGTGAACGTGGCCGCCGAGGCCCGCAAACCGGTCGGCGAACGCCTCCTGCCGGTCTACGTATGCCAGCTTCCCGAGGCAGGCACCAAATATATCCTCCCCGTCGCAGGCATGGGCCTCTGGGGGCCGATATGGGGATATGTGGCTTTCAACGACGACGGCACTACCATCTACGGCGCTTTCTTCGACCACCAGGGGGAGACCCCGGGCCTGGGCGCGGAAATCACCAAGCCCGACTTCACCACACAGTTCGAGGGCCTGAAAGTGTTCAAAAACAACACATTCACCCCTGTGGAAGTAGTTAAAAAGGGGCAGAAACCCACTGGCGACGCCGACTATGTCGACGGCATATCGGGCGGCACCATAACCTCCAAAGGTGTAGGCGCCATGCTCGATGACTGCCTCACCCCCTACAAGGCATATCTGGCGAACCTCGCCGCAAACACAACCGGAAGCGCCCCGCAGGCCGCCGACAACAAATAACACTCCGGAAAAATGGCAGAAAAAGTTAGCTACAAGGATATTTTCTTCAATCCTTTTTCCAAGGACAACCCCGTGATTGTGCAGGTGCTCGGCATCTGTTCATGCCTGGCAGTAACCGCCAAACTCGAGCCCGCAATAGTGATGGGCATCTCAGTGATAGCCGTACTGGCATTCTCCAACGTAATCATATCACTGATACGCAACACCATACCCACCAATATCCGCATCATCGTGCAGCTCGTGGTGGTGGCGGCCCTGGTAATCATCGTAAACCAGCTCCTGCTGGCCTACGCCTACGATGTGTCGAAGCAGCTATCGGTGTTCATCGGCCTGATTATCACCAACTGTATCCTCATGGGGCGCCTTGAGGCATTCGCCATGGGCAACAAGCCCTGGCCCTCGTTCCTCGACGGCATCGGCAACGGCATCGGCTATGCCATAATCCTTATAATCACCGGATTCTTCCGCGAGCTCCTCGGCTCGGGCACAGTCCTCGGATTCCAGGTGGTGCCGCAGAGCTTCTACGAGGCCGGCTACGCCAACAACGGCCTGATGATACTCCCCCCCATGGCCCTTATCGTGGTGGCCTGCATCATCTGGGTGCACCGCGCACGCAACAAAGAGCTTCAGGAAAAATAACACGTCACCACTAAAAAGCCCGGACAACACTTGACAATGGAAAACTTCAATCTTTTCATACGGTCGATTTTCGTCGACAACATGGTATTCGCCTACTTCCTGGGGATGTGCTCCTTCCTGGCAGTCTCCAAGAACGTGAAGACCGCCTTCGGTCTCGGCGTGGCCGTAACGTTCATGCTGGTGGTGACCCTCCCCATCAACTACATGCTTGAGAACTATGTGCTCCGTCCCGGAGCGCTCACATGGCTCTCGGCCGCCTATGCCGAAGTCGACCTCAGCTTCCTGTCGCTGATTCTCTTCATCGCCGTAATCGCGTCGATGACACAGCTCGTTGAGATGGCCGTCGAGAAATACTCGCCGTCGCTCTACGCCTCGCTCGGCATCTTCCTGCCGCTGATAGCCGTGAACTGCGCCATTCTCGGCGGCTCGCTGTTCATGCAGCAGCGCGAGTTCGCCAACGCCTGGACGGCCACATGCGCCGGCGCCGGCTGGGGACTGGGATGGCTGCTGGCAATCACCGCCATAGCCGCCATACGCGAGCGCGTGGCCACCTACTCCAACGTGCCCGGACCGCTCAAAGGCATCGGCATCACCTTCATACTCTGCGCGCTGATGGGCATAGCATTCATGAGCTTCCTCGGCATAAAACTCTAACATTTAACGACATATCACGATGATAATGCTGGAAACAAACCTCACGGGGCAGACTATCCTTCTCGGTGCGGGCATATTTCTGATAATGACACTCCTGCTGGTCACGGTGCTCCTCGTGGCCAAGAAATTCCTCGTAAGCTCGGGCAATGTGGAGGTGACAATCAACAACGACAAGAAGGTGGAGGTGGCCTCCGGAGCGCCGCTGCTGTCGGCGCTCGCCACCAAGAACGTGTTCCTCCCCTCGGCCTGCGGCGGCAAAGGCAGTTGCGGCCAGTGCAAGGTGCAGGTCACTGCCGGCGGCGGCGAGATTCTACCCACCGAGGCCGTGCACTTCACCCGCAAGGAGATGAAGGACAACTGGCGCCTCGCATGCCAGGTGAAAGTGAAGAACGACCTCGACATAAAAGTGCCCGCCTCGGTGCTCGACATCAAGGAATACGAATGCACGGTGGTGTCGAACAAGAACGTGGCCACCTTCATCAAGGAGTTCATCGTGGCGCTCCCGGAAGGCGCCCATATGGACTTCATCCCCGGCTCATACGCACAGATCAAGATTCCACCCTTCAGCATCGACTACGACAAGGATATCGACAAAGCCTCCATCGGCGACGAATATCTGCCGGCATGGGAGAAATTCGGCCTCTTCTCGCTCAAATGCGTCAATACCGAGACAACCGTGCGCGCCTATTCCATGGCCAACTACCCGGCTGAAGGCGACCGCTTCATGCTCACGGTGCGCATAGCCACCCCGCCGTTCAAGCCAAAACCCGAAGTAGGGTTCATGGACGTGAATCCCGGCATCGCCTCCAGCTACATCTTCACCCTCAAGCCCGGCGACAAGGTGATGATGAGCGGCCCCTACGGCGATTTCCACCCCAACTTCAACTCCAAGGCCGAGATGATATGGGTAGGCGGCGGCGCCGGCATGGCACCCCTGCGCGCCCAGATCATGCACATGACCAAGACCCTCCACACCACCGACCGCGAAATGCACTACTTCTACGGTGCGCGCGCCCTCAACGAGGTGTTCTATCTCAACGACTTCCTCCAGCTCGAAAAGGAATACCCCAACTTCCATTTCCACCTGGCACTCGACCGCCCCGACCCCGCCGCCGATGCCGCCGGAGTGAAGTACACACCCGGCTTCGTGCACCAGGTAATGCTCGACACCTACCTCAAGGACCACGAGTCGCCCGAGGATATCGAATACTACATGTGCGGCCCCGGCCCGATGAGCAACGCCGTAAACCAGATGCTTTACTCGCTGGGCGTGGAACCCGAAAGCATCCACTACGACAACTTCGGCGGCTGACGCACGCCACCCGCTCCCACACACTGCGGCGCCACGCGCCGCAAAATCCGTGATTCAATGATAAAACAGTCTGAAAACGCAGATATTACCTCATTGACCACATTCGGCATCACTGCCGGATGTGGCTCTTTGTTTGAATACGATACCGACAGCGACCTTGCCGCGCTGCACAGCCAGGGGGTGTTCCGCCGCCCGTACATCACACTCGGCGGCGGCAGCAACCTGCTGTTCGTCAACGGCTTTTATCCGGGCGCAGTAATCACCTCGCGCAACGACAGCGTAACCTGGCGCGGACTCGACACCGACTTTCCCCTGATGGAATGCGGAGCGGCGCTCCAGCTCGACAGGGCATGCAGCCTCGCCGCCGAAGCCGGTCTCTGGGGTCTCGAGAATCTTTCGGGCATCCCGGGCTCGGTAGGGGGTGCAGCGGTGCAGAACGCCGGAGCCTACGGCGCCGAGTTCGCCGACGCCGCGGTGACGCTCAAAGTGTTCGACACACGCACAGGGCAGACCGCCGAAATGCCGGCGGCCAACTGCGGCTACGGCTACCGGACGTCCATTTTCAAGGCTCCCGAAAACAGCGGGCGCTATATCATCACCGCGGTGACCTTCAGGCTGTCGCGCCCCTGCCGCGCCAACCTCTCCTACCGCGGACTTACCGAAGCTCTCGGCTACGATGAAATCACGGCCGAAGCTGCCTCCGCGCTCACGCCGCGGCAGATACGCACCGCCGTGCTCGCCGTGCGCGACCGCAAACTCCCTGACCCATCCAAAGCAGGGAGCGCCGGCTCGTTCTTCAAGAACCCCGTGGTGTCGGCCGACGAGTATCAGCAGATTATCTGCCTGAGCGGCATGGAGCCGTCAGGCCACCGGCTGCCCGACGGCAGCATAAAGCTTTCGGCGGCCTGGCTCATCGACAAGGCCGGATGCAAAACGCTCACCTGTGGCGGAGCCGCCCTCTGGCCCTCGCAGCCGCTGGTGCTGGTCAATGCCTCCGGAGCCACCGGAGCCGATGTCGCCACCCTTGCCGCAGAAGTTTCGGCCCGTGTGCGCCAGCGGTTCGGCGTGACGCTCACCCCCGAGGTAATCTACATTCGTTAACCTGAAAAACTGAAAAGAAATTGAGTTCATTCGTAATAGAAGGAGGCCGCAAACTGTCGGGCGAAATCACCCCGCAGGGCGCCAAAAACGAAGCATTGCAGGTAATCGCCGCCACACTCCTCACCCCGGAGCCGGTGGAAATTGCCAATGTCCCTGAGATACGTGATGTGAAAAACCTCATTGCCCTGCTCGAGCAGATGGGAGTCAGCGTGAAACGCATCGAAAAAGGGCGCTATAACTTCCAGGCCAAGGATATCGACCTAGACTATACGCTCAGCGACGATTTCATCAAGCGCTGCGCGGCGCTGCGCGGCTCGGTGCTTGTGGTCGGCCCTCTGCTGGGACGCTTCGGCAAGGCCTACTTCCCCAAGCCGGGAGGCGACCAGATAGGCCGCCGCAAGGTCGACACCCACATCCAGGGTTTCCTCAACCTCGGAGCCTCCTGCGAATATCAGCCCGAAAAGGGGGCATACCTCCTCTCCGTGCCCGAAGGGGGCTCGCTCAAGGGGTGCTACATGCTCCTTGACGAAGCCTCGGTGACCGGCACCGCCAACATACTGATGGCCGCGGCATATGCCGACGGCCCCACCACAATCTACAACGCCGCCTGCGAGCCATACGTGCAGCAGACCTCGCGCCTGCTTGAGGCAATGGGCTGGCGCGTGGGGGGTATAGGCTCCAATCTCCTCTCCATCGGCGGAGCCATCAGCCACCCCACAACCGCCATACACCGCATACTCCCCGACATGATCGAGGTGGGCAGCTTCATCGGCATGGCGGCCATAACGCAGAGCTCCATCACCATCAAGAACGTTAGCGTGCAGAATCTCGGCATCATCCCCGAGAGCTTCCGCCGTCTGGGCATCACCGTGGAGCAGCAGGGCGACGACCTCCATATCCCCGCCAAGGAGAGCTATGTGGTCGACACCGCTCTCGACGGCTCGATAATGAACATCGCCGACGCCCCATGGCCGGGCCTCACTCCCGACCTCCTGAGCGTGCTCCTCGTTGTGGCCACACAGTGCCGCGGCAGCGTGCTCATCCACCAGAAGATGTTCGAGAGCCGCCTCTTCTTCGTTGACCGCCTCATCGACATGGGCGCGCAGATTATACTCTGCGACCCCCACCGCGCCGTTGTAATAGGCCACGACCACAAATTCACCCTCCGCGGCAACCGCATGAGCTCACCCGACATCCGCGCCGGCATCGCCATGCTCCTGGCCGCCATGTCGGCCAAGGGCACCAGCGTTATAGGCAACATCGAGCAGATTGACCGCGGCTACGAGGATATCGACTCACGCCTCGGCCAGCTCGGAGCATCCATCACCCGTTTCTGACACCACACCTGCGATGTATTACGTATCAAAAAGAATGGAAATCGCCGGATGCCACCGGCTTGAGCTCAGCTACGAAAGCGCCTGCTCGCGTCTGCACGGACACAACTGGATTGTGACCGTATACTGCCGCGCCGCCACGCTCAACGCCGACGGCATGGTCTGTGATTTCAAGCATATAAAAGACCGCATACATGGCTACCTTGACCATGGCAACTTCAATGAGCTGCTCCCCTTCAATCCCACCGCCGAAAACCTCGCGCGCTGGATTACCCAGCAGATACCCGAGTGCTACATGACCGCCGTGCAGGAGAGCGAAGGCAACTCCGCCATCTATGTGGCCGATGACGCCCCGGCGCACCTCCCCCACCCTTTCAGCATCTGAATGCCATGCAATCCGCCTACCGCGTAAACGAGATATTCTACTCACTCCAGGGCGAGGGGTGCCACGCCGGCACCCCTGCGGTGTTCGTGCGTCTTTCAGGCTGCAATCTGCGCTGCCCTTTCTGCGACACCGACCACTCCGCAGCCACCCCGATGACCGCCGACGAGATCCTCGCCGCAGCCGCGGCGCACCCCGCACGCCATGTGGTGTTCACCGGCGGCGAGCCTGCCCTGCAGCTCGACGAAGCGCTCCTCTCGGCTTTCCGCCGCGCCGGCTATTATATCCAGGTGGAGACCAACGGCACATTCCCCCTCCCCGTGGCTCTCATCGACTGGGTGACATGCTCCCCGAAGTTCGAGTTCACCGAGCCCCGCCTGCCGCTGCGTCTGGAGCGCATCGACGAACTGAAAGTGGTCTACGACACCACCAACCGCATGGAACTCTACGCCCCCGGCTCACCCCACCTCCCCGTCGCCCCCGCACACCACACCCTGCAGCCATGCGACACCGGCGACCCCACGCGCAACGCCGCCATCACCTCCGCCGCCATCGCCTACTGCCTCGCCCATCCCCGCTGGCGCCTCTCACTCCAGACCCACAAACTCCTCGCCATCCCCTGACCCCTGCCCGCAACGCCCACCTTCTCCCGGCTCGGCTCCTCTCGGCTCATCCATGCCAACCCCTCATGTAAGGGAACGGTATATCTAAATTGCCGAAAATCAGCCTTGCAGTGCTGACGCTCCGCGGAGCGTCAGCATGAATGATTGGAAATCACCCAATTCACCAGACACTCCGCGGAGCGTCCCTACTGCCTGATGGTATTCGACAGATTTGATAAGCCCTATGGCAGACGGCATGTAGGGGGGCAATTAAACGGGGGTAGGTAGCGCGAGCTTCAGGTCGGGGTGAAAAAAAGCCAAATCGATATCGACTTGGCTTTTTTCACCCTCGTTGAGAGGGGCTGGGAGTGCGGGGCTACGTCACTTCACGGCCACGGATACGGTGGAGGTTCCGGCAGGGCCGGTTACTTTCACAATGTAGATGCCGGCGGACACGGTGTAGCTGCCTGCACCTGAAGCGATGGCGTCGCGGGCCACGCATATGCCGGCGGTGTTGTAGATTTCAACCTCGGCCGGGATTTCGCATTTCACAACGATGGTGGAACGCACGGCCGAAACGCTTGCCGCGCCTGATGTGGCGATGTCAAGACCGTTCTGACGGCCGAAGGTCACACCGAGCTTGGTGTAGATGCCGGGCATGGCGAACGATGACTCGTAGACCGGTTCCTCGCCATTGAGGCTGTAACATTTAAGTTCGTATCCTTCGGCAGGCACAGCCTTGATTTCAAGCTGGGTGTACTTGGGCACCTTGGAGCCGTGGGTGTAGACGTTGCCGTCGGCGTCAACAACGGTGAAAATGCCGTTGGAGGTGGGGAGAATGTCGAGATAGGCATAGTCGGAGCCGCCGTTCGAACCGTTGTGCGATGGGGTCCACTGGCGGTCGACAGCAATCGACGAGTCGGCGCGGCGGCCGTCGTTCTCCACCTTGTCTCCACCTTGAATCACAGCCAGGTTCCAGCTAAGCGCGCCAACGCCGCCGGTGTTGTCGGGGTCCTTGTCGATTCTCACCGGGAGAAGATAATAGAGGTCGTTGAGCTCGTCGGCCGTCATACCGTTGCCGTTGATATAGAGCGTCTGGAGGTTTTTGAGCGAGGAGGTGTCGAGGCTCTTTATGGCATTGTTGCCGAGCATCAGCGACTCCAGGGCAATGTTTTTGCTAAGGTCGACAGATGTGAGATTATTGCCGTCGGCAGCGAGATTTACCAGTGAGGTGAGCTTTGTAACATCGAGCGACGTCAGCGCGTTGCGCGATATGTTCAGCTCAATCAGTCCGGTGCAGCCGCTGAGGTCAACCGATGTGAGGTTGTTGCCGTTGAGATTCACCCACCGCAGCATATAGTTGTGCGTCAAGTCGATAGAGGTCAGCTTATTGTTCTTCACATCAAGATACATCAGAGCCGGGAGGTTTGAGATGTCGAGCGTGGAAAGAGGCATGATTGCATCGCTCTCAAAGCCGTCGGAGTAAGCCTCCAGCCAGAGCAGGCCGGGGGTATGGCTGAGGTCGAGCGATGTCATGGCCGTGTAGCTCACATTAAGAATCTCCAGGTCGGGGCATCCCGAAAGGTCGATGTCGGCCACGGGATTCCAGTAGAGGTTCAGGAACTTAAGCGAGGAGGCCTCGGAGAGGTCAACGGCGGTGATGGCATTGTCCCACAGACCGAAATCCTCGGCGACATCGCCGAATCCGCTTGCGTCGACAGCGGCGATATCGCCGTAGAGCGTCACAGTGGAGCCGGCGGCAGTGCCGTCGATACGTGTGCCGCCAATCTGATAAGAGCCTGAGGTATATGCTTTCTGCCCTTCATACGGAGTGCGGGCGCCGGTGCCCCAGTCGATTTCCACGGTGCCGTTATTATCCACCGTGTTGAGAAGGAACGACATTTTCTGACCCGGCGCAACCGTAAAGGCCACCGACGGCTCGGCGCCTATCTCGGCGAAATTCACCTTGATATCGGCATCCTCGGAAATCATGAACCACTGCGACTTTATCTCCTTGCCGTTGACAGTCACGCTCTTGAACACCTGCCCTTCGTCGGGATACACATAGGCATACATCGGCACCCCCTTGAGCGCCTCATCGGTGACACTCTTTATAGTCTGGAAATAGGGCGGCTGCCACTGGGCAAGCAGGAAAGTGCCGCCGTCGGCCTGATATATGTCAAGCTCATAGTCGAGTCCGAGGCCGAAGTAGGGATAAAGCCTGTCGAGATGGCCGGTTTTCTTCTCGCCGGTGAAGGTTGCGCCGCTCACAGTCACATTAAGCTTAGTGTTTTTGGCCGTGCCGTCACCCTCCTGCACATCAAGAATCCAGTTCATATCCGTGTCGAGCGCCCAAGAGAAATCGGCGTGCTCGTAAGGCGAGCCTTCAAGGAGCAGATTTGCCGAGTAAGCCCGGCGGGCCTGCGGCAGAGTGTGGAGCGTGTAGGTCATGCTCTCGGGGGTGAAGGAGGTACAGTCGCGCAGGTCGATTTTAGTCATACGGTTGGCCTGCTGGCCGCCGAAATCCACCCATTCAATCAGCGAGCCGTTGCCATAGAAATCGGTAAGATAATACGCCTTCATCAGGTCAACGCGCGAAATCTGCGTGTTGGAGATGTCGAGGGTGGTGAGCATCGGGAACTGCGATGCATCGAAATCCTTTATCGGGTTTCCGCCGATATAGATATTCTTCAGGGCAGTGTTGTTGCCCAGGTCGAGAGTGCGGAGATTGTTGTTCTTCACAGAGAGAGTCAGAAGCTCTTTAGCCTGCCCCAGGTCAAGGCGCGAGAGATTGCAGTCGTTGGCGCGGAACTGCTCGAGCTTGGTGCATGAAGTGATGTCAATCTCCTCGATACCGGTGTTTCCGCTCACATCGAGCTGTGTCAGCGCGGGATAATCACCCATCCGGAATGGATCATAATCCTGCTCGCCGGTTATAAGATTGTTGTGAGCAAGGTTAAGCACGCGCAGCGACGGCATCGACACTGGGTAGAAATGCCCCAGGTTACAGTTGTCGAGGTTTATGTTTACCAACGACGGATGCGACTCCTCGGGGAGGCAGATGAAAATCGAGGCCAGATCGGGACAGTCGTTTGCCGTAAGATATTCGAGATTGATCAGGCCGTCAATCTTCAGACATTGCAACCCCTCGTTATAGCTTACAGTGAGGTGCTTGAGTGTTTTGGCAGCATTTTCAAGCGAGAGAGTAGGATTGTTGTAGGGGCTGTTGGCAATCTTGTTATGCCCCAGATCGAGAGATTTTAGCGGCGTAATTCCGGAAAGGGAGAACGAGGTAATCTCGTTTTTCGACAATGTCAGTGACTCCAGGTTCGACATACCCTCGACCTCGGCCGTGGCAAGCTGCGCCTCCTGAAACGAAAACTCCGTTATATCACCCGATATTGTGATTGTGCCGCCCTCTACTGTGCCCTCCACCCAGCGCTGCCAGGCGGCCTGCTGCGGATTGACGGTTTCCTTTACAATCACACCATTGCCCCAGTCAATGGATATCGGGCGGGTGGCTGACACCACATTCGGCAGGAATTTCACCACGGTGCCTACCGGCGCGTTGGTGGTAAGTGTGATCTTACCGGTATCCTGCCCGTAGGCCGCCCCGGCGGTCAAAAGCCCGAGCGCGAAAAGTAATCCTTTTCTCATCATCATGTTGTTGGTTAGTGAATATTGGTTTGATTTGACTGCTGACAGGCGCAATAATCGGTTATGAATAGCAAATACAGCACGCCACAACATCAACACTCCACAAAGATATGCAAAAAATCACAAATCCCAATCATTTTGCACAGAAATATCCAACATCCGCATCATTAATTGTCCGTTCCTGAAAATGGTTGACTCGATTTGGTATGTTTACTGATATTGGTTTACCCTATCTCTGGAGAGGGTTGACTGACCGGGTCCTATCCCTGGGCGGAGTTGACTGAGGGCGTAGCCCGAAG
>SCEJ01000279.1 GCA_004102785.1 Muribaculaceae bacterium Isolate-013 (NCI) | reverse complement strand
TGTACTCTTGTTGACCTGTGTACGGCTTTCTTCCTCACCATCCACGGTAACAACCTTCCAAAGCTCTGCAACATAGCCTGTATGTGCGGACTGTACACTGACGGAACCTGCTGCCATAGCACCGTCTGCTATGACCTTTTCTCCTGTCGGCTCTGTCTTGCTGATAACCTTACTCTCATATCTGACCTTGCGGTTAGACGGTCTTGTCTCCTGACCGTAGATCGTAAATGTAATATGCTTATCGGATGTGGTATATCCTTCGATATATACCGGGCAATCCAGATTGTTTGTAAATTTCAGATCCTTTGCGGTCCCTGAGATCGCTGCATCTGCGGACGGATCCACATAATTAACGATCATGGAATGATTGAAACGCTCTGTCACGTCAAGCTCTGCTAAAAGGATA
>SCEJ01000278.1 GCA_004102785.1 Muribaculaceae bacterium Isolate-013 (NCI) | reverse complement strand
GACGCTCATGACAAGACATTGGAGCAATGTGCCGACAGATGCGGAGTCGCGCCTACAGATCCTGAATGCGGCATCATGCACGCCAAGGAAGACGGATACGAAGGAATGGCGACACCCAACTACAATGTGCAGATTGCTACACAAAACCAGTATGTCACAAACTATGGCGCATACGACTCAGCGGATGACAAGTCTATCAACATGGATTTTGTCGACACCTGTGTGGAAGAAAACGGAGTCAAGCCGTCAGGTGTTGTCGAAGATGCCGGATACGGATGTGAGGAAGTATATGTCGGGCTGGAGCAAAGACAGATTGAGGCTATAGTCAAATATCCAAATTATGATGCCGAGTCCACCAGGCGTCCGGTAAAGCCGGGTCAATATGACAAACTCGGATTCAGGCTGTCT
>SCEJ01000277.1 GCA_004102785.1 Muribaculaceae bacterium Isolate-013 (NCI) | reverse complement strand
AAAATTGCTTGAAACACGGCATATCGCCATGGGTGATACCGGATTGGAAGTGGTGCGTCTTAAAGGTAATGCATCTGATAAGTATCTTGATATAATAAAACCGATACCTCTTGCAGAAACTCTTGAACAGATGCCGGAATGCATCGCCGTTGCCACTACAGGAGAGAAAGCCGCACGGGTCGTGGCGGAGATCACGAATACAGAAGTGCCAGGGACCGGCTCATTCATTGAAGCCGAAATTGCAGGAAGAAATCTGAAAATATCTCGTATGCCGTCCTCAGCATGAAAAAAACGAATGCCTCTGATAAAAAAAACCGAGATTCACCGTTCTTTTTTTTTCGATCTAAACCTTTACGAGTGACACACCGACTCTATTCGCCATGCATTACGTCTACAATGCCTAAATCC
>SCEJ01000276.1 GCA_004102785.1 Muribaculaceae bacterium Isolate-013 (NCI) | reverse complement strand
AACAAGCACACAGGGCCATGGCCAAAGCCACAGCCGTCACTAACGCCACGCCCCATCGCGGGCGCGACACAAAGATGTGGGCTACGTTTCTCACTGCAGTAATAACGCACATGCGCGCGAGGATATTGCAAAGGTATGTATACAAAAAAAGAATGAGTAACGAAATCCGAAGATTATCAATTACTCATTCTCCTCTCTCCTCAGCGGTATGGACGGGACTCGAACCCGCGACCCCCTGCGTGAAAGGCAGGTATTCTAACCAGCTGAACTACCACACCAAGGTTTTATCGAGGTGCTATCGGTTAGTTCCCTTTAGCGAGTGCAAAGTTATAGCAGATTTGAGTACTGTGCAAATATTTTAGGAAAAAAATCACTCAAAAAGTGTATTTTCCGTGAAATAGAATAATTA
>SCEJ01000275.1 GCA_004102785.1 Muribaculaceae bacterium Isolate-013 (NCI) | reverse complement strand
ATCGTGACATCTCTGGTAGGAGACACGATGTCACGATACATCTATTATGAGATCCGTGGGATCCAGGAGAGCAGACAGCAGTATCAGGACTTTTTTGTGAATATGATCCGGTTTTCTGTGATTGCTTTTGCATTGATCCTGATGTTGTGTTTATTTTTATCCTATTATATTCCACTGAGTATTACAAGACCTATCAGACGACTGACCCAGGTGACAGATCAGGTGGCGAAAGGGGATCTGACGGTACGATCGGATGTGACCGGCGGATTGGAGGCCCGGGTGCTCAGCGATTCTATGAATACCATGATCGACAAGATCAATGAACTGCTGGAGCAGGTGAAGACCGAGCAGGTGCGCCTGCGCAAGGCGGAATTTGAACTGCTGCAGTCCCAGATCAATCCTCATTTTC
>SCEJ01000274.1 GCA_004102785.1 Muribaculaceae bacterium Isolate-013 (NCI) | reverse complement strand
TAAGTATACATAAATTAGCACTAATAACTGAAATTTTAGATAATTTTTTGACATTAGAAAATTAGTAATTTCTAATAGAAAATGCAAATATGATTATATTTATTATCATGCCTAATGGTTTATACAATACATAACATTTGATTTGAAAGTTTTTGAATATAGAGAACTAATCAATAATTTGGAATAATTGAAAAATATTCATAATTAAATATAGATAATTAGTTTACAACTTTGATAAATAATATAGTTATTAAATTAAAATCATATAGATGATTTAAATGTTGAGATAAATAAAAAACAAAGATTAAAATATTGAATAGTTTACATATAATGTTTTCTGAGTTTAAAAACCTTACTTATTATCTTAAAAAGTTAATAATACGATTTTTAACCACTGAAAAAGTTGTCA
>SCEJ01000273.1 GCA_004102785.1 Muribaculaceae bacterium Isolate-013 (NCI) | reverse complement strand
GACCCTGCTGTGTAACGAAAAAGGCGTGCTGATCAACTTTGTACTAACACGCGCCAATGTGGACGACCGCAACGAGGTTGTCATTGACACGCTGACTGACAGGGTGTTCGGAAAACTATATGCTGACAAGGGATATATATCGCAGTCTCTTTTCGGACATCTCTGGGATGACGGCATACATATTGTGACAGGCCTTCGCTCGAACATGAAACAGCGTCTCATGCCGTTCTATGACAGGATGATGCTTCGTAAAAGGAGCATCATCGAATCCATAAACGACATGCTGAAGAATGTGGCGCAGCTCGTCCACTCCCGCCATCGTAGTGTACACAACTTCCTCATGAACCTGCTTGCGGCAATGGGGGCGTATTGTTTCTTCGCCACAAAGCCGGAAGTGAACTTCGACTTTG
>SCEJ01000002.1 GCA_004102785.1 Muribaculaceae bacterium Isolate-013 (NCI) | reverse complement strand
CTTCGGGCTACGCCCTCAGTCAACTCCGCCCAGGGATAGGACCCGGTCAGTCAACCCTCTCCAGAGATAGGGTAAACCAATATCAGTAAACATACCAAATCGAGTCAACCATTTTCAGGAACGGACAAGGTTTATTCAATAGTGATTAAAATCGGTGTTCTTGGGGTGATTTATTTGGTGTTTTTGGGATGATTCGCTTTTAATATTTGGGATGTTTCACTTGGAAGTTATTTCAGCGAGATGGAATTAGCGGCATCGCGCTTCTTTTGGTTTACGACCTCGGCGTAGATCTGAGTCGTGGCCACGTTTTTATGCGTAAGCATCTTGCTGACAGTGTAGATGTCAGTGCCGTTGGTTATCAGCAATGTAGCATAAGTGTGGCGCAGGCCGTGGAATATACACGGCAAAGCAAGCGACAGCGAACAGGTAAAAATTAAACGTAAACCGTTAGAAATAAGCGACATTTCAGTATTCTGCCAAGTTGAGAAAATGCAAACCACAACGGAATATTGAGGTTGTTCAGTTACCAAACCGTTAGCCGGGCAGTTACCGAAACGGGAACAGGTAACGGAAAGCGATAAAAAGAAATCCTCACCGTTTTGTTTGCACTCATACACAGTGTTTTGCATATCAAGGGACGCTTATATGGCAAGTAAATTTGCACTTAAAAATATAAGCGTATGAAAGTAGTGAAATTCAAGGTGTTGCTCTACCTCAAAAAGAGCGGACTGGACAAGTCGGGCAAGGCTCCCATCATGGGACGTATCACCGTGAATCGCACGATGGCGCAGTTCGGTTGCAAGCTGTCCTGCACACCCGAATTGTGGAATCCCCGTGAAAGCCGTCTGAACGGCAAGAGCAGGGAGGCGGTGGAAACCAATGCCAAAATAGAGAAGTTGCTGTTGGCGGTGAACAACGCCTTTGACAATCTTGTGAGCCGTAAAGTAGATTTCGATGCCACCGATGTGAAGAATCATTTTCAAGGCAGCATGGAAACACAAATGACCCTCATGCGAATGACGGACGTTGTCTGTGACGACCTAAAAGCCCGTATTGGCATTGACCGTGCGAAAGGGACTTATCCCGGCTATCACTATATGCGCCTGACACTTGGCGAGTTCATCGAGCATCAGTACAAGGTCAAGGATTTGGCATTCGGGCAGCTTACAGAACAATTCATCCACGACTATCAGACATTCGCCATGGAAAACAAGGGATATGCGATAGATACCGTCCGCCATCATCTTGCTATCTTGAAGAAGATATGCCGTCTGGCTTATAAGGAAGGTTATGCAGACAGGAGCCACTTCCAGCATTTCACCCTGCCTAAGCAGTCAGATAAAACCCCACGGGCATTGAGCCGTGAATCGTTTGAAAAAATCCGTGATGTGGAAATACCTGCTTACCGTAAATCCCACATATTGGCAAGGGATATGTTTCTCTTCGGGTGTTACACCGGGGTCTGTTATGCAGATGTTGTCTCAATTACTCGTGAGAACCTATGTACGGATGAGGACGGGGCTTTGTGGTTGAAGTATCGGAGAAAGAAAAACGAACTTCGTGCCAGTGTAAAACTGTTGCCGGAAGCGATTGTTCTGATTGAGAAGTATCACAGTGAGGAAAGGGACACCCTGTTTCCTTTACTGCGCTGGTCAAATCTCAGAAGGCACATGAAGGCGTTAGCTGCACTGGCGGGTATCAAGGATGATTTGTGCTATCATCAGGCAAGGCATAGTTTCGCCTCGTTAATCACGCTCGAAGCGGGTGTGCCTATCGAGACCATCAGTCGGATGCTGGGACACTCCGATATTTCCACCACTCAGGTATATGCCCGTGTCAGTCCGAAAAAACTGTTCGAGGACATGGACAAGTTCATAGAAGCGACCCAAGATTTCAAACTCACCCTATAAACCCAACAACAATATGCGAAGCACTTTTTCACTATTGCCCTATATCAACCGCAGCAAAGTCAAGACTGACGGTACGACCGCCGTACTTTGCCGTATAACCATTGACGGCAAGCAGACAGTCATAAGCACAGGTATCTATTGCCGCCCAGAAGACTGGAACGGCAGGAAGAATGAGATAAAGATTATCAGGGAGAACAACCGTTTACGGGAATATCTGCGTCTGACGGAAGAAGCCTACACCGAGATACTGAAATCGCAAGGCGTGGTCAGTGCCGAAATGCTGAAAAGCCACATATCCTTGAACAACATTCATCCGACTACCTTATTGCAAATGGGAGAATGGGAACGTGAGCGGTTGAAGAAACATTCCGAAGAGATTGATTCCACTTCTTCCTATCGGGCTTCAATGTACTACCAGAAATACCTGACGGACTTTATAGCGTCAACCGGGAAAAAGGACATTCCTCTTGAAGAAGTGACGGAGGATTTCGGCAAGTCCTACAAAGCCCATTTGAAGAAATGCAAGAACTTCGGAGTTTCCCAAACAAACCATTGTCTGCGTTGGCTGAACCGATTATTGTACCTTGCAGTCGATAAGGAGATTATCCGTGTGAACCCCTGCGAGGATTTGGAATATGAAACGAAACCTGAGGCAAGACACAGGTACATCAGCCGTGATGAGTTCAAGAAGATACTTTCCACACCGATGTATGACAAGCGGATGGAACTGGCAAGACGGGCTTTCATCTTCTCGACCCTGACTGGACTGGCGTATGCAGACATACAACTGCTGCATCCCCATCATATCGGGACGAATGCGGAGGGCAGACGCTACATCCGCATCAACCGCAAGAAGACAAAAGTGGAGGCGTTCATACCCTTACATCCCATAGCGGAACAGATATTGTCGCTGTATAACACAACTGATGATGAGAAGCCCGTGTTTCCTCTTCCCAACCGTGATGCCCTATGGTTTGAGGTTCACGAGTTGGGAATAACCATAGGAAAAGAGGATAACTTGACCTATCATCAAAGTCGGCACAGCTTCGGCACTTTCCTGATTTCAGCGGACATACCCATTGAGAGCATCGCCAAGATGATGGGACACTCCAATATCAGGACGACACAGGGATATGCACGGATAACAGACGATAAAATCTCCAAGGATATGGACAAACTGATGGAGCGGAGAAAGAAAATATCGGCTGGCGAAAAGAAAGAGAATAGTAAATAACCATTATAAAATAGATGAATTATGAACAGAGGAATAATAACAATCAGTGAAACGGGGGTGGTCACCGTACCAACTGCCCCCGTGTGGATGACCCAGTTTGAGATAGCCGACCTGTTTGGGGTGTTCTCGTGCGACATCCGCAAGGCGATACGGGCAATCTACAAGAACAAGGAATTGAGTGAAACTTATACAATGAAGTATATCAAGCAAACTGACGGCATCAGCTATGATGTGTATAACCTTGAAATGATTATAGCCATTGCATTCAGGATATGCAGTAAAGAAAGTTTTCAGTTCAGACGGTTCGTAATAAATGAAATCTGCGCCTCCAAGAAAGGAAGTCCGACAACATTGTTCTTCTCTTGCGGTAAGGGCAGTAACCTATGGTATAGTTGAGGTTCATCCCGTCAGCCACCTGTTCCCGATGCTCGGATGCAAAGGTAGCGTGTGGCTTTGACGGCATTGGCAAGGTCAGGCGGCAGAGCCGTTTCAGGCAGAATCTTCCTCAAACGGGTTTGAGCGTATTCCGCCCGAAAACCTTGCCACTGCCATCCACACGCTTGAAAGGCATCCGGCAACGGAAACAAGCGACTGGCGGGAAATCAGAAGAAATAGAGGAACGGCTTACAGACGAAGCTAAACATTGATGCTTCATCTGTAAGCCGTTCCTTTTGTCTTTTTGCCGAAGTTCCATTGCTGCCGCAAACATAGGGCAGACGGCAAACTGCGCTCCTTCAAGAAAATCAGGTTGCCTTCAGTCGGTAGGCGGATTGGTAGCCGTCAGCCAGCATCCTTTCGATGTCGGATTCACGGTAGAGGATTTTGCCGCCCAACTGAATGTAGGCTATACGTCCCTCGTTGCGGTAGTCCTGAAGCGTCCGGCGGCTCACTTTCAACCGTGCCGACACTTCCTTGTCTGTGAAGAAACGCTCCCCGTTCAGTGTCGGGCGGTAGTTTGCGGTCAGATGCTCTACGTTGTCCAGCAGACGGTCAAGGCTGCCCAAGAAGTGGATTATCCACTCGTTGTCTTTGTTAATCAGTTCGTTCATATTACTTTGGATTTAGTGGAATTATTGTTATTACTCTATTCGGTTATCAGATTGTTCTGCCTTTGAACTTTGCTTCTTTTCGCCTGTCCTCCACGATGGAAACGATGCGTTGCACGTCTTCGGGACGGTAATAGGTCTTGTGGTTTATCTGCGAATAAGCCAACGTGCCGTTGTCCCGAAGCGTCTGCAAGGTTCGGGGGCTGATGTTGAGCATCCGGCACACGTCCTGATTGTCCATCCACTCGCTCATTTTCTTTTCGCCGTGACGATGGCAGATGGCATCCATACGGCTGACGAAGCGGTCGAACTTGGCGACCAGTTCCTCGAAGGTCTTTCTCTCGATTGATACGATTTCCATATTGTCTTTCTTTTAGTTGTTACTGTTTCTTTTGCCGCAAAGGAATATATAATCTGTTACCTGACAATAGGTTCCCCGAAAGTGGAAGCGTGTTGCGCTGATACGGCAGTCATTGTCCGGGATGCTGACTTCCCTTTGGCGGCTATCATTCCTTCTCCTGCAAAGAAATACATAATCCGGCATCCGGCAATGGTTTCAATCAGGTCTGGCAGCAAGTGGCACAGGGTGGTAGAGGTTGGCATTGGCTGGAGGCAGCGGTTATCCTCTTAATTCTAAAAAATAGAAAGGTGGCAAGGGGAAAAATAAGGACTTAATTCAAATTCGCCTACAATTGAGTCTTTGCCCTTTCGGGCATATACATCCGGCAAAACGGTGAAGTCCTCACCGCTTTATCAACCGCCATAATGCAAAACCACACAAAATTGCCTAAGAGAATCCAAGTGCTTGACTGACTGTATTAAAGCACCTTACTTTGCTCCCGATAATCGGTCAAGGTGTTTACCAAGACCACAGTTAATAACTTAATCAATTTGTTTTTTACAATGAAGAGAGAACCAAACATTACAGAGCAGCAGGCTCGTGAAATCGTGGAAAAGATGGGACGCAGGGAATCCTACACTCCCAAGTCGATGAATGACATCTACAGACGTATCGGTCTGGAGCCGGATGAGCTGGAACTGCCCGGCAATACCGTTACGGAGGAAACGGAGACCGCTATGGCGGATGAACCGTCAAGTGAGGCGGTCGAGAAAACGGCAATGCTGCAGAAGCGTGTCAGCAGCAAGCAGCGCAGGTTGTCGTTGGAGGAGTACCGCGCCACCTACCTGAAAGTCCCGAAACTTGTCAACCGCAAGCCCGTGTTCGTCAGCGAGACGGTGCGTGACGAACTCGACAGGGTTGTCCGCTTCCTCGGAGGAAAGGGCATGAGCGCATCGGGGCTGATTGAAAACCTCGTCCGCCTGCACCTCGACACCTATCGGAACGACATCGAGCAGTGGCGCAAGCTCTGACGGGATTACAGAAAGTCGGTTGGGCTGGTGAATACACTTCATCGGCTTAACCGATACCCAAGATGAGTGAGTACACCCGGAAACAAATCCGACAGGCGGAGGATTTTTGTGTCCTCAAAGACACAGCAAGGTATATTTTCAGTTACCCGAATAATTCTAAGTAACTGAAAATGCCTTCACCGCCGTGGGCAGAATTATCCTCCGCAGTCGGATAATTTCGGGGTTCTTTAATCAAAGATTAAGCAATAGACAAGCCATAAAATTAAAAGAATTAAGAAGTATGAAAAAGAAGACTAAGTACGGGAGAAATCCCAAGTTGAACCCGAAGACGCACTGCGTGATGGTGCGCTTCGACGATGTGGAATGGAACAGGTTCCTGACGATGTACGAGGAATCGAACGTGTATGCGAAAGCAGTCTTTCTAAAAGCGCACTTCTTCGGACAGAAGTTCAAGGTGCTGAAGGTGGACAAGACGATGCTGGACTACTACACCAAGCTGTCGGATTTCCATGTCCAGTTCCGCTGCATAGGCACGAACTACAATCAGGTCGTTAAAGAGCTGCGCATCCACTTTTCGGAGAAAAAGGCGATGGTGTTGCTCTACAAGCTGGAGAAGTGTACCATCGACCTCGTGAAACTGAGCCGGGAGATTGTGGAGCTTTCGAGGGAGATGGAGGCTAAGTGGCAACAAAGATGGGACGATTCCATGGCATAATGCTCCTTTGATAAGCAGTCCGGCAAGTGAACGAATTCCCACGGGCAATTTCATTGCCGACCATGTCACAATCGTGCGTCCGGGGCTGTATGTCAAGGATGAGAACCGACCGATAGGAATGAAAATGTAAAATTTTAATAGTCCCAAGAAGCCATTTAGAGTGAATTGTAGTCTGAATGGCTTCATTTACATGTTATGTTATAGATAGTTTGAAATAAAATCACTACCTTTGCAAATAGATGTCATACAGACTATTATATGGATAAATTCAATCTCTATATAGATAAAATTGATTTGAACTTTTGGCGCGAACTATGCACCAAAGAGGGTAAGTTACGCTCATACAAAAAAGGTGAATATTTTCTTCATCGTGGAGAAACCACAAAATGTGTATGGGGATTCATTAAACACGGATATTTCAAGTATTCTGTGATAGACTCAGAGGGTAATATTCATATTACCGGATTTTCATTTTGTGATACTCCGATAGGTGATTATTCAAGTCTGGTGATGAATACTCCTGTTGCAGCAGATATTATAGCGGCAAAGGATTCTGAAGTTTATGTATGTAACCGAAACATTGTGGATGAACTATTCGAGAAAGAACCTAAGCTGCATAGTGCTATATCGGACGGATTTTTCATTCAGGCATACGATAGTTTTCTGAATATGTATCGTCTGTCTGCAAAGGAACATTATATCCATTTATTAAGGTGTTGCCCTGATATACTGCAAAACATCACACTTAAAGAATTGGCATCTTATCTGCAAATAACGCCAACATATCTTAGCCGTATTCGCAAGGAGATTACTTTTGGAGAGAAATAGCATCTCCGAAAAAATACCCTTCTGTGCAACTCTCAACTTAGTTTGAGAGTTGTTTCGTTTAATGCCCGTAACTTTGCACTGATTATAACAACCAAAAAAAGTAATATGAACCAACTTAAATTCTGGCATATAGCATTGCTGCTAAGCATATGGTCACTGACAAGTTGCAGTGATGATAATAACGAAAATGAAGCGATTACTCCGTTCTGTCTTGGAGATACTTACTATGAGGTAAGATTAGGACAAGAAACTAACAGCATCTACATAACAAATGGTAGTGGGGATATTAGTTTGGCGATAGAAGATGAAAATATTTTGCAAGCCACTTATAATGGCAAGTTATATGCAGACAAGCCGGGAGGTGTTGTCTCTTTGTTCGGAAAACAGAAAGGAAGTACCATGCTGTCCATTATAGACAATGTGACAGGAGATAAAGAAACTATTGAAGTGAAAGTAACAGATTGCTACCTTGCATACGTTATCAATGACAGCAACTACCCGATATTGCCGGCAGGCACCACACTCTTTTTAGTGAACAATCAAGCTCAGGACTACTATCTGTTCGACCAAGATAACATATATAACAAGCCTATACTAAAAGACAGCGGTTACGAGTTCTTCATCACGCAGAATGCCGACACAGGTGCGGCACCCACTAAATACGCTATTCCCAACTTACGCTTATACAAACACAATCCCGCTGATGCTGGAACTACTGCGTCGAAGTTCTATGATTTCCAAATAGAACTGTATGGCGAAGAAGCCAGTTCTTCGTACGTGCTACAAGTCATTCAAGCCTACTTAGGCGTCGATTGGGAAAGGCTTATAAACAATGCTTTGACCAAATCACCTGCTCCCATAGATATGACTATGATATTGACCGTTCCTGATACAGACTATCGAATAAGAGGAATAATAAGCTTTGTATCCATTCCGAAATACATATTGGATTGATAGATTTCTTGTAATCAACTGAATTCGTATGATGCAGTTACGCAAAATTAAAGTACTTACATTTTTCTTCCTATCGTTCGTTTGCTCCCAAACGACTGTTTATGGGCAAATGATTAGCGGTAAAATAATAGATGCCGAACAACTACCGATAGACGGAGCGACTATTATTCTGCAAGCGATGGATTCGACCTATATAGCCGCATCCATCTCTAATACTGACGGTATATTCGTTTTTAATAGCCAACAGGAAGAATACCGTTTGATAATACAACACATTTTATATGAAACCAAACAAATGGCAGGTAAGGGAAATGATGTCGGAACTATTCAACTTCAACCTAAAGACTATGCTTTGGATGAAATTATTATAAAGGCAGAACGTCCTTTTGTTAAAGTGAAGAATGGACTTTTAGGGTATAATCTTGCTGTCCTTACCCAAAATCAACTTGTAAACAATGCTTATGAAGCATTGACAAAGATACCGGGAGTACAAGAAGAGAGAGGAATACTGACTTTGGCAGGAGCCGGGAAACTGACGATTATTCTAAATGGCAAACCAACAACAATGGATGCCGGACAACTTGAAACGATTTTGCGCAATACTCCGGTTAATCGTGTGGAAAAAGTGGAAGTGATGTACAGTGCGCCTCCTGAATATCATGTACGGGGCGCGGCTATTAATGTTGTTTTAAAGCGTTCAAACGACTACTCTTTTCAGGGTGAGATAAGTGCTGACTATAAAAACCAATACTTCAATGACGGGGGAATGAACGGGAACTTTCGGTTGTCAACTCCTAAAATGGCTTTTGATGTAATGTATGGAGTAAATAACGTAAAAAAAATGGAGTACATAGACCTTGATTCCAAGCATACGCTAAAAGAAGAACTCCATTCTATCACACAAAATGAACAGTTGCGCAGCAAGTATTGGAAGCATGACCTTAGAGCCGCTTTTGAATATAATTTCAACGATAAAAACAATATCAATATTGCCTACACAGGTAGTTATACCCCTGACCAATATAATAACAGCCGGACATCAGGCAATTACCAAACCGGTAATGTTGATAAATATATTGACAATCAAATGCACAATGTCACATTGCAATATCATTCAGGATTCGGTCTTGAAATAGGAGGTGACTATACCTATTATACTTCCAATAATAATCAATGTTTACATACTGATTATCAAAATGGAAATCAGAGTAGTTTCTCTATGGTTGGCGGACAAAAGATAGACCGCTATTCTATTTATGTAGACGGGAAACACTCTTTATCCAAAGGATGGAATTTGGGTTATGGAGTTTCCTATCGATTTGCCAAAGATCTTGATTTCCAAACTTACGATAAAGTGACAGGTGACATTCAAACACAAAATACATATTCCAATCTGAGAGAACAAACTGCCAGTTTTTATGTGTCGTTGAGCAAAAACTATGCAACAGGTACATCTTTATCCGTTTCTGCTACAGGAGAGTATTATACGATTGGCAATTATCATAAATGGGCAGTCTTTCCACAAGCATCATTGACCTATTTTAAAACACCGGAACATCTGTTTCAATTGTCATTATCTACGGATAAAACCTATCCAAGTTATTGGGATATGCAGTCTTCCGTCAGTTATCTTAATGGATATACAGAATTGTGGGGTACACCGAATTTGAAGCCGATGACGAATTATAATCTGAATGGAAGTTATATCTTCATGAAGAAGTATATTTTCAGTCTGTTTTTCACGCATACATCGGATTATTTCACACAAGCCGCCTATCAATCTACCGACAGGCTGGCACTGATCTATAAAAATACAAACTGGAACTATATGCAGCTATGGGGAGCAAATATCATAGTACCCTTTAAAGCAGGAAACTGGCTGGATTCCCGATTCTCCTTAGTCGGAATGCAAATGCACCAACGCTGTGATGATTTTTTCGACATTCCTTTCAATCGGAGGAAATGGGTATTTAGCGGCACATTGGATAACACGTTTAAAGTAAACAAGAATTTATCTTTCGAGTTGATAGGGAATGTACAGACTCCTGTCATACAAGGGACATTTGATATAGAATCTATTTTTAATCTCACTGCCGGATTAAAATGGAATTTTGCAAATGACAAATTGAGTTTATCAGCCCGTTGCAATGACATATTTGATACAGGAATGCCTGCAACAAAAGTCCGCTTTAAGGGGCAACACTTGGATATGAACAGCGGATTTTATTCACGTTCATTTACTTTGCATTTCAGTTATTGTTTTGGCGGATATAAGAAAAAGGAGATAAAAGGAATAGATACATCAAGATTCAGATACTAATTCAAAAATGATATGAGGACATTGTTGCTAACTCTGAGTGTTTTATGCTTATACTCATGCTCATATAAAACTTCTCTGATTACCTATCGAAATGGATATGTATTTAACACCCAGGGTAAAATGATTGGAAACTATTCCAATGGCTATATTTTCACCGAAAATAAAATACTCATAGGATATTACTTCAATGGATATATTTGTGATGATAATCACAATATTATAGGAAACTATGCAAATGGATTTGCAAAAATTGGAAAAACAAAATAATTAATTTTTTTCTGTCAATATCATAGATGTAAACATACAGTGAAACATCTTCAGAAAGCGGTCGCTTTCGGCTATACACTTATTGCATTGTTAATCGGATGTATTGCCTACACTTGGCATCATGAATGGCAGGAAGTGGAAGCATTGGAGGTTGGCAATCGACGTATAAATGAATTCAGGAAGGATGTAAACCGTATTCATATCCGACTGATAGAGTTCTCTTTGTTGGGAGAAACTATATTGGATTGGGACGAAACAGATTTGGAGAATTACCATGCCCAACGTATTGCATTGGACAGTATATTATGCAGTTTCAATGTAACTCACAAAATTGAGCGTGTTGACAGCGTGCGCAGTCTTTTGGAGTATAAGGAACGGCAGATATTCCAGATTGTCCGGTTAATGGATGAGCAACAATCCATCAACAGGAAGATAGCCAGCCAAGAACCGGTGATTGTGCAGAAGATTGTGCAGGAACAGCCCAAGAAACCGAAGCGCAAAGGATTCTTGGGCATATTCGGTAAAAAAGAGAAAACGAAGCCATTGACAACAACGACTACGCTTCGTTCTCCCGATAGAAACATGGTCAGCGAACAGAAAGCACAAAGCCGTCGGTTGTCGGAACAAGCCGACAGTCTTGCGGCTCGTAATGCCGAACTTAACAGACAACTGCGAGGATTGATTTGCCAAATCGAAAAGAAGGTACAATCTGATTTACAAAGCAGGGAAGCCGAGATAACCGCCATGCGTGAAAAATCATTTATGCAGATAGGCGGCTTGATGGGATTTGTCCTTTTGCTGTTGGTCATTTCTTATATCATCATACACCATGATGCAAAGAGCATCAAACGATACAAACGCCAGACAACGGATTTGATAGGGCAATTGGAACAGTCCGTGCAACAAAATGAGGTACTCATAACCTCCCGAAAGAAAGCGGTATATACTATTACCCACGAGTTGCGTACACCGCTGACGGCAATAACAGGCTATGCCGAACTGTTGCAAAAAGAGTGCAGCAATGGGAACAATGTGCATTTCCTTCAAAGCATACAACAATCCTCCGACCGTATGCGGGCTATGCTCAACACTCTGCTGGACTTCTTCCGCTTGGATAACGGCAAGGAACAGCCCAAAATGCAACCTTGCAGAATTTCAGCAATCACGCACATCCTTGAAACGGAGTTCATGTCCGTTGCCATGAACAAGGGACTGTCCTTGACCATGAAGAACGGGAATGATGCTGTTGTATTGACCGACAAAGAGCGAATAGTTCAAATCGGTAACAACCTGCTGTCAAACGCCATCAAGTTCACAGAGAAAGGTGGTGTGTCACTGACTTCCGACTATACCAACGGAGTGTTGACACTGACCGTCGAGGACACCGGTACGGGCATGACCGAAGAGGAACAGCACCATGTGTTCGACGCATTTGAACGCCTCTCAAATGCCGCCGCAAAGGACGGTTTCGGACTTGGACTTGCCATCGTTCATAATATCGTGACGATGCTTCATGGAAAAATCAGACTGAACAGTGAAAAAGGGAAAGGAAGCCGTTTCATGGTGGAAATACCGATGCAAAAAGCTGATGATGTGCCGGAGCAAGTAATACAGACGTATATTCACAGAAAAGACAGAAACCTCAATGTCATCGCCATCGACAATGACGAGGTGTTGCTCCTGATGCAGAAAGAGATGTACGCCCAAGAGGGAATACACTGCGATACTTGCACCGATGCGGCGGAACTGATGGAGATGCTACGCCGGAAAGAATATAATCTGCTGCTGACAGATTTGAATATGCCCGGTATAAACGGTTTCGAGTTGCTGGAACTTCTGCGTTCGTCCAACGTGGGCAATTCACAGATAATCCCCGTGGTCGTGGCAACCGCTTCGGGCAGTTGCGATGCGGAGGAACTTTTGGCAAAAGGCTTTGCCGGATGCCTGTTCAAGCCGTTCTCCATATCGGAGCTGATGGAGGTCTCGGACAAGTGCGGCATAAAAGAAACTCTGGACGGAAAGCCGGACTTATCCACCTTGCTGTCATACGGCAATGAGGCCGTCATGCTGGAGAAACTGATAACGGAAACTGAAAAGGAAATGCGCTTGATGCAGGATGCGGCAACGCGAAACGACCTGCAAGAACTTGATGCCTTGACACACCACTTGCGTAGCTCGTGGGAGGTACTCCGTGCCGACCAACCGCTGAGGGAACTTTACGGATTGCTTCATGGAAAGGCTATACCGGAAGAAAGTGAGTTAAGCCATGCTGTTACCGCAGTATTGAATAAGGGCGCGGAAATAATCCGGCTGGCAAAAGAGGAAAGGAGAAAATACGAAAATGGATAAGACCAGAATAATCGTGGTGGAGGACAACATCGTGTATTGCGAATATGTCTGCAACCTGCTGGCACGGGAGGGCTACCATACCGTGAAAGCTTACCACCTATCGACAGCGAAGAAACATCTGCAACAGGCAACGGATAATGACATAGTAGTTGCCGACCTGCGCCTGCCTGACGGCAACGGTATAGACATGCTGCGTTGGATGCGCAAGGAAGGAAAGATGCAGCCGTTCATCATCATGACCGACTATGCCGAAGTACATACTGCCGTGGAGAGCATGAAACTCGGTTCGATAGACTATATACCTAAAAAACTGATAGAGGACAAACTCATTCCACTTCTCCGTTCCATACAGAAGGAGCGTCAGATGGGACACCGCCGTATGCCCGTGTTCGTCCGTGAAGGTTCCGCCTTTCAGAAAATCATGCATCGCATAAGGTTGGTAGCCGCTACCGATATGAGTGTGATGATATTCGGAGAGAACGGCACGGGCAAGGAGCATATCGCCCATTACCTACACGACAAGAGCAAACGTGCGGGCAAACCCTTCGTGGCGGTTGACTGCGGTTCACTCTCAAAAGAACTTGCGCCGTCGGCATTCTTCGGACACGTCAAGGGAGCGTTTACAGGTGCAGACAGCACCAAGAAAGGGTATTTCCATGAAGCGGAAGGTGGCACGTTGTTTCTGGACGAGGTGGGCAACCTCGCGTTGGAAACCCAACAGATGTTGCTCCGTGCCATACAAGAGAGACGTTATCGCCCGGTCGGTGACAATTCGGACAGAAGTTTCAATGTCCGCATCATCGCCGCCACCAACGAGGATCTGGAGGCGGCAGTGAGTGAAAAGCGTTTCCGGCAGGATTTACTCTACCGTCTGCACGACTTCGTGATAAGCGTGCCGTCGTTGCGTGACTGTCAGGAAGACATTATGCCGTTGGCAGAGTTCTTCCGTGAGATTGCCAACAAGGAACTGGAGTGTAATGTGGGCGGATTCAGTCCCGAAGCCCGTAAAGCATTGCTGATCCACACATGGCCGGGCAACGTGCGGGAACTTCGGCAGAAAATCATGGGTGCGGTATTGCAGGCGCAAGAAGGTGTTGTAACGAAAGAGCATCTGGAACTTGCCGTGACGAAACCGACCTCACCCGTCAGTTTCGCCCTGCGCAATGATGCAGAGGATAAGGAACGGATAATGCGTGCGTTGAAACAAGCGAACGGCAATCGGAGCCTTGCCGCCGAACTGTTGGGAATAAGCAGGTCGGCACTATACAGTAAACTTGAAGAGTATGGACTTAAATATAAATTCAAGCAACCATAGCCGATTTTATTGAATTTGACTATCTGCAAAGGTTTATTATTCAAAAAATAATATTACCTTTGCATTTAGGAAAAGCGTTCTTTTGAATTACTGCAAAACGAAGTGAAACACAGAATTTCGCTGGTTTCTAAATCGTTACCTGTCAAGCTGCAAAAATTTGCAAGTGCTTGAATTTTAGCAAGAAAGAAAATTTGATATGTCTTGAGATATGAAATGTGATTTTCTTCTTGATACCGGCATCTTTGAGCCATTTCTTGAACGGTTCGCGGGTATGGGCACGGCTCAGTCCTTTGAATACCATACCTCGACCTTGTTCGCCACAGTATGACAACGCCTCATCGCTCAATGGCAGTGTTGCCTGCGTCTTGGTCTTTTGGGTGCGGATGCGCATACAATAGCCACCGTCGGGTGACAGTTCGATGTTCTCCCAACGGAGCTGGAGAATATCGCTGATGCGAAGTCCTGTCATACAGGCGAAGAGTGATGCACGTTTTAGTACATCGACTTTGCATGGCGTGGCAGCCAGTTTCTTAACCTCCTCGATTTCGAGATAGTTGATTTTCGGTTCCTCCCAGTCAATGCGGTCAAGGTAGTCATTGACGTTCTCACGGAGCCAGCCTTCCTTATATGCCAACTTCAACAGAGCGCGGAAGGTTGACCAGTATCCGGCGGCAGAGTTGCGTGAGATTATGTTGCCAGTTTGCTTCACACGGATTTTAAGAATGTATGTTCGGAAGTCGTTGCACAGGCCGATGGTCACGTCCTTCATCAGACATCTGCCGTTACAGAAGTCCTTGAAGTGCTTATACACGATTTCCCATTTCTGATATTTCTCCTTTGTCTTGCCCTCGAAGTATTCAAGGAAGTCCGCCTGTTTCTTGGTGCGGTCGAGAAACCCGAACTCCTCGTTGATGATTGCCAACTCACGGGTAGCTCGAATGCCCCGTGCTTTAAGCATGATCTCCTCGTTGTAGTCAAGCTCGAACTTGTCTTTAGGATTGCCGATGAGATAAAGACCGAGAAACTCCCGGCGCGACATCTTTTTGATGTGCGGATTCCAGATTGGTGGGTAGTAGTCGAGATAGAGCGACAGTTTGCCGCTGCGGAGTTTTTCTTTTCGGAGAGTAACTTTGGTGATTGTTGCAGATTCCATATTTCTTGATTTTTAGATTTATAATGTGTAAGGGAAAGAGGTGGTTGCCCGGTGATAAAAATCACCGGATTATAACTCAATCTTGGGATTGAATAACTCCGCTAACTCCTTGGTATTCAGTTTGACATACTTGCCGCAGCGGAGCTTGGTTATCTTATATGTTTTGACGTAGTGATACAGTTGGTCACGTGTCAGCGAGTATTTTTCCATGGCATCTGCCACTGAAATAAACTCTACATCCTCTGCCGACTTGGCACCTTTAGCCACATCAAAGTGATATCTGGAGTAATAGACCTTCGGGCCCTCCTTGCGCTTCGGTATCCCAATTTTGGAGACCAGCGAATAAATCGCCGAGAGAGTCATACCATACTTTGACTGAATATCCTCCACCGAATACCACTCCGTAATTTCCGGGTTCTCCTTTCTCGCTGAGAAAAGCCGGTCGATATGACTTTTGCTGAAATATGCCTTACCGCGAAGGATTGTCTTAGGCACATTGTTTTCGGCAACGACCTTGTATATCCACGAATCCTTTACCCCAAACTTCTCACGAATTTCAGCTCGGGTATAGAAATCAGAGATTGACTTTGATTTTCTTTCAGCAGTTTCAGACGGCTCCGTTTCTTTTGGTGTCAGAAAATCAAACATCGCCTGAATATCCGCTTTGCTGATTAGAGTCTTTCTTCCGATTCTTGTCACCTTGATTTTACCCCGGTTGATGCTGTCATAAATATATGTCCGGCACACACCGAGAAATTGCGCCGTTTCTGTCGGAGTCAAGAAATCCTTATCACGGCTTTTTCGGTCGGGATTACACTGGCTGGTTTCCTGATTGGAAAGAGCCATCTTCTTTTGCCTCATGCGCTCTTTGTAGGAATGTTCCGCGCATCGCTTCGAGCAGAAACGTGTAACCGTTGTCTGAGCCATAAAACGGTTGCCACACTACTCACAGATTCTTTCAATTTTAATGTTGCTACTCATTTCTTTGGTGTTTATTTCGCCTTAGTTTGTTCGTGCGCGTCCGTTGACGTCCGTCTACGTCCGCAAACCTCCACCACCTTGCCGACGCTTGTGGTGAAATGAGTCGCTGTCGTACAAAATCCGTACAAAATAGTGCATAAAAACGCCTAACACTGACAGTTATCAGCATTAGGCGTTCTTGTAAGATTTAAGTTTTATCGTTCAGTAACAGTTAATTGCTGTTAATATAACGCATTGACAATAAACTAATTACTTTCCGATGCACACTATATAATCAGCTAATGAACAGCGAGTTATCCTCTTGAAAGGTACAGATGATAGATGTGCTAAGTTGCTTACTTTCAATGATTTATTGTATGATTGAATTTTGAAAGTGCAAATTGCTTGCAATCAGCGTTTTCGGGCAATTTGTCTGTACCGCTATGTTTTTGTTTCCGAGGGCAAAGTTATACAAAATCACAGAAACTACAAAAATAATCATGGTAAAAAATTATGTTATTCTCCGCAAATTTACGGATAATGTTTGGTGGTTTAGCTGCAAATGACTAATTTCGCGGTATGAGAAGAACCGTAAGACATGGTGCCTATATATGGCAACGGGAGGATTGGCCTGAGTTCCGCTGGGACTCCGAGGCGTTGCTTGAACCGCTTAGTCGGCTCAGTCAGTTGCATGGACTCCTAAACGGCAGGATGTCGATGCTTGGATTCAATGAGAAGTGTCGGTCGCTGTTGTCGGCCATGACCGAGGAGTTGATAAGTTCTTCGGAAATTGAGGGTGTGTTGCTCAACCCTAATTCGGTGCGTAGCAGTATCGCCCGGCGGCTCGGTATCGAGGATGACGGACTATTGGTTGAGGATCATTATGTCGAGGGATTGGTCGATGTTATGCTTGATGCTGTGCGTAATTGTCAAGAGCCATTGACAGATGAACGATTGTTCGATTGGCACGCCGCTTTGTTTCCGTTTGGGCGAAGCGGTATGCACAGAATCACAGTTGCCGATTGGCGGAAGGGTGAGGAGCCGATGCAGGTAGTGTCCGGTGCTTTCGGGCATGAGAAAGTGCATTATGAGGCTCCGCCATCGGATGCTGTTCCGGATGAGATGGAGCGGTTGATTGAGTGGTGCAACACTGCCGATCAGTCACCTTTCATCATGGCTGCTGTGGCGCACTTGTGGTTTGTTACCGTTCATCCGTTTGATGACGGCAACGGTCGCATCAGCCGTACTCTTGCTGATATGCTTCTTGCCCGGCTTGATGAGGATTCTGCGCGATATTACAGCATGTCGGCTGAAATAAACCGCAATAAAAAAGCATATTATGAGGTGCTTGAGCGAACTCAAAAAGGAGACCTCGATATTACGGAATGGATGCTATGGTTCTTTGGATGTTTGGAAAATGCCATTGTCCGCGCTTCGGGCATAATCGAGCGCACCTTGCAGAAAGCAGCATATTGGGATGAGTTCCGCGATGTTGACATAAATGAGCGTCAGCGCAAGGTAGTTAACCGCCTGTGGGATGGCTTTGAGGGAAAACTGACATCCTCAAAATGGGCGAAGATATGCGGTTGCTCGCAGGACACAGCGTTACGCGACATCAACGATCTTATAGCCAAAGGTATGCTCCGCAATAGCGGCGAGGGTGGACGCAGTGCAAACTACCTCCTGCCGGATTGAGCGTTCGATAGCAAATCAGTTGTTGCAGAAAACACAACAACTGATTTCTTCCCGTTTCAAAAATATTCTCGTATTATTTTGAAAACGTCCATGTTCCAGTTTTGTCAGAACCTAGACGACGGATGTATCCGTTGGTTTGCAGTTGCTTTATCGCTCGGGCCACAGTTGCCCGTCCAAGGTTGAGCATGGAGGCATATTCACCATAAGTATATTCAGGATGAGCTTTGATAGCATCAAGCACACGGCTGATATTACCGGTCAGCGCCATCGCTTTTACAGTATCACCTTTGGTTGTATTTACAGTATCATTCCCTTGATACTGTAAAACTCGGCGATCAAGATTGGCAATGTGATGACGAAGCATAACATCCTGAGCAATGGAAGAGTCCTCATTTTCCCGACTTTCAACCAACGACTGGATATATTCACCCTTATCCTCTTTTGTGACAATAGATGGAACGAGTCCCATCTGACGCTGTATCATATTCATCACCAGACGTGTTGTTCTACCATTGCCATCAACCCAAGGATGGATTGTAACAAGCCGAAAGTGTGCCTCGAAACTCAGGCGGTAACATGCAGCAATGTCATTTTTGTTGGCAGCTGCAATTTCGTCATTAAGCCATTTACAAAAATCCTCAACCGCCTTTGGCACTTTATTATAAGCAAGGTAACTTCTGCCACCTATACCGGCACTGACATTGCACAGGCGGAACTCTCCTTTTGATGAATCGAATTGCCCGGCAATAGTTGAATATTCACTTCCGGTACGTCGCATCACAAGTGCGGCCAGCTGTCGCAATGATGATGGCGTATAGATCGGATTTCCCGACGCTATACTGAACGCATGAAGATAAGCGTCTTTAAGGTCAATGTTCATCATCTGCTCTGTCAGAGAGCGTCCTTTTGCAGCGATACCCTCATCGAAAAGCAACTGATTCTCAATCTCAGTAACCGTTGAACCCTCAATGGCAGTGGAATGAGTTACAATGGAATAGAGGTAGAATTTCTGATAATCTACCTGTTCCTCAACTCCCGAAGCTATATATGCTCTCAGAGTCTCCTCAATCTTTATGTCAAGTTCTTTATTCATTTTCATATTTGAACATTACATATGGTTCTTTCGGTTTGAACTTGTGCAAAAAATACAACAGTTCGATTTTGCTCTAATTCACCACTTTCATAGATATTCTTAATATGCCGTGAAATGGTAGATTTGTTACGTTGAAACGGCTCTGCCATTTGGTTGGCACTCAGCCACACAGTCTCATTGGCAAACCGAACCTCAATTTTCGTCTCTCCTTCATACGTATGATATAGTATGATTGGTACACATTCATCTCAATAGTTCATTTCACATATTCGTTATAAGCTCCTTAAAATTATTATATATTAATTCTTCTTTTACTGAAAGAAAATTGAGTACATTTTGGATGCTGGAATGCGAATTGTATGGGGCATCTGATTCTGTTAAAATTCTTTCCAATGGTAGCTTTGAAATAATCTTTTTCCCTTTTTCAGAATTAATCATAGCACCATTTATTGAAAAAAAATAGCCTTCTCCAATAATTTCATCAATTAGGTCTAATGGCCCACTATACCAATGAAATATAACATTCTTAATGTTATATTTTTTTAATGTGGAGAGAACCTCTCTTTCTGCTTTTCGAGAATGAACGCTTATTATTTTCTTTTGGGTACGAATGCTTTGACAGATATAATCAAAGTATTCAAGCTGACAATCTTTGTGCTTGATAAAATCACGACTAAAGTCTAATCCAATTTCTCCGATATATGATGTCATTGGTAGTAGTTTTCTCAACGCATCAATCTCAGATAGATTTTCATGCACGAGTTGGGGGTGAAAACCTAATGCAAGCCTTGACTTCCGTAGCTTTTTAAAATGAGGGAAGCCTAATGCAAAATGACTAGGTAGATTAGTCATTCCCAAAGTGATGTCTCCAGAATTTTCTTTTTCTATCAAATAAAATTCTGGAGATTCTAACATATCAATATGACAGTGAGTGTCTATTATCATTTTATCCCAGCTTTGTTCCTAATAGATATAGAACCATTTTTTATAATCCAGTCTTTTACTTGATTATAAGAATGTAATATCATTGATACATACTTCGAAAGTCCATCACTTTCGGTTATCCCGTTAATAAAAAGTTCGCTTCGTATGTAGTTTTCATTCATACGAAGATTAATAAAGCGTAACAGAGCGTTAAAATCTCGATTGCGTTTTTGTTTTTTCTTTTCTAAATTGTATTTTATACCATGAAAAACATCTGTTCCAAATAGCTTAGCATTGTCCCAATCAACAGCATCAAGAGCAACGCGTCGATATAAGCATGGCAAACACATCCCGCAATGGCATATGTGGTTTTTGTGAATTTCAGAACCGGGTTTATCCCAAAAACTATTGTGCCCTCTTTTTGCACACGAACATGACAGAGGTGTCAGAGCCTCCAAAATCTCTTTTTTCGACACATCTTCACTGCATTTTTTCATCATGTCTGCTTTGGACATGAGTGAATATGGATTTATTATTGGGTTATCTATGCCTATTGATTGTAAGGCTCTTTCTAATCGTTTTATAAATGTAGGATGAGTTGTACGAGTGCTACACGAACTTCGTCTCCCTTTATCAAGGGGAACGTTTATAGATATAGTCCCGTTCTCAGGGACTATCAACGGCATATGTACATCTATAATATGTGCGCAATAAATCCCAGCTGCAAAAAATAGCAAGGATCGGGCACGAAACGTACTTTCAGCTTTTGTAGGAATATTCCATGAGCTTCGTTTTAGACCAGCATTGAGCAATATTTGGGAGTATTTCCCGGTGAATATATTATGCGATCTACAATATTCTAATATTCCTTCTTGATCTCCACGTTCCTTCCCAAGTTCCATATGAGAAACTAGAAGAATCTTTTTGTGTTCATCTAGTTCAAATGCCTTGTCAATAAAGCCGATTAAAGAATCTAGCCCACCAGAAAATAATGCGACGTTGCCATATTCTGTCCGATTGTAGTCTTTAATATTTTTGGTCGGAGAGTAATTATAAGTTGCAATCTTTTCAAAGTTTATAAGCCAATCATCACCCGTCAGGAAATTAATAGCATGTTGGAAGAGCGACTTGCTATTGCTCATTTTATCAAAATTCACACACGGAACATTTTCTAAAACAATATTCCGTTTCCACCCGTCAATAGAATTAGCTATTCGATTTATAGCTCGATCAGTATTATATATAATAAAAGCTAGAATCAGAAAATCGAATGCAACAGAGTTAGAATCTCTTGCAAACGACCATAAGGCTTTAGGGTTAAACTTTAACCCAGTTGAACGCAAAGCCCCATTAAAGTCGATAAATGAAATCTTAAAAGATCCAAACTCTTCTATTGATTCAGTAGGTATATAAGTTATTTTTACTCTTGTTTCCATATGTCCAAAATGTCAGCAGTTAGTGTTTTTACTATTTCGATTCCTTCCGAAGAAGTAAGATTATATTTTGAAACATCATTTTTTAATCTATCATCTAACTCACTATGAAGCCAATTCCGAATTTGCCCCATAACTTTATCTGGATTATCACACTTGTCAAATATATGACTTTGGAATATTTCTCCTGAATATTCAATAATGTAATCTATTTGAAAATCAATAATCCAAACGACTAAATCATCATTGGATGCATTGGACAACTTTTGGTCTATTTCATCTTTAGTTTCACAGTCTTTTAATATTTCATCAAGGACTTTATCAAAGGCTTTAGCTGCAGCTGCGTCGTCCATTGAAGAATCGTGTTCTCCTAAAACCCGTTCAATAATTGCCTCTTTAAAGCTTCTCTTGAATTCAGAACCTTCAAATGAAAAATCAGATCCCAGAATAGAGGATAGCCCTTGGCTACGTATAGCTCCAATTAAAGATATGAAATTTTTAGATACTCGAGCGCCAGCATGTCCAAATGAGGAATGGCTACTATTAGTTCCGCGATAAATATTCTTTGAGATTGCTGAACTTAATCCAGCTATGAAAGTTCTGCAGTTTTCGTCCAAATTACCAGATCCATTAGCTATACTGGTAACTGATCGTTTTGCCGTACTCCAATTTGGTCCAGACTTAAGATTATGTGATTGAGATGTTCCCATGTTATCTTTTTTTTCGGTTAATAGCATTAGTTAACTGCTGCGAAATAGGAAGTTTACCTATGAATTCAGCACAATTATCTTTGCGACTTTCTACTCTTACAAAAAAAGCAGAAGCTTGAGGATCTATACTCAATGTCTTTACATTATTAAGTAAAGCTTTTAATCTATCAATATTATTGATAAGCAATTTATCAATAGCATTATCATTAAGGATGCGCCAACATTCCGCAGAATCTGGATTTGAAATAAGTTTTTCATTAAGTAATAATATTAACATATCCATCTCGTCTTCATCTAAAGTATTAAGATACTCAGGAAGGCGTTTGGACATGGAGCTATTTGTTTGAATGGCACACAAACCTTTGAATATTAAATTGACTTTTCTTGTTACTACCGTAGCTATTGGAGTTTCGGTTTTAAGAGCATCTCTTGCTACCCAAAAATAATTTTGTAGATTTATATCCACTAAAGAAGGTGTGGAGGCCAACCAGCGTTTAAGATAATCAGAATCCCAATTATTTTTCCATAGTTCATCGGTTATTTCTTCGCCAGATTTTGCTTGTTCTTCGACTGATTTAATGGGTAAACACCCATTATTATCTCGTTGCAATCGGTATAATTCTTCAAATCTTGAAATGTATAGAGAGTTGTACTCCAACACCATTAACTTAACAAGGACATCTGGCCTTAATTCATCAAATCCAGCTACGTAAGCCAATTCCTTTCGAACATAAAGAGTGTTCATGAATCGTTTGAGTTGTCTAGGATTCCCATTTAAGAAGCTCTTAATAAGGGGAACTATTGGCAACATATATTCGACCCCACTTAATTTGAGTGTAGGAAAAGTTCTCTTTATGTCATCAATATTATATTTAGAGTGTTTGTCACTTTTTCTAAATTCCACATAATTCTCATAAATGGATGTAAAATCCATTGGTCTGCAATATTGTTTACACAACAGCAGAGTGATATAGGTTTCTTGTTCATGACCAGACAATCTCGGGAGCTTATATGGTAGTTGGATAAGTTTTTCCAAGTAATCTGAAAATGGACTAGATATTTCTTCTTTTTTTTGTTCGATTGGATAGTGTTGTTTAATTGCATATTCTATAATACGCTCGTCTGCGCCTATTACAAATGCAGTTCTATCAACACTTACAAATAATTTTACTGCCTCAAGACATTCTATAATACGTTTTGGATTGCACCTGTCTAAATCATCGATATACACTACGATTGCACGATAGCCCGCCTCTTTGACCATTTGTTCAAAGAGTTCTCGGAATTGCCCTATGAATTTCGAGGTATTGCCCTTCTCTATTTCCTCTAAAAGGTTATTGTAAGTATCTAAACCTGTTATTTTATCAAGCTCTTTTTTATTAGGAAGCCATTTTTTGATAAATTCTGGGGTGAGATTATCATAGGCTTTCTTCAGTATGAATAGACCTGCTTTTAACAAGCTTATCCGAGCAAGAAAGTCATCAGCCTTTTCAAAAATGTCTGTATTATTAGAAATGTCAGTTTTGATAGATTCTAAAATTGTATCTATCATAACTAGTTTTGTTGCGTCATAATTTTCAAACTGCCAACTATTAAATTTGATTTGTAGTATGCGCTCCTTGTCATTTATCTCATCTTTCGAACTAGAATCTTTTTGGCTTTGTTCATTATTCCATGTTGTAATGCCCTTATGAAGTAACAGCATTAGACTACTTTTCCCAGAACCCCAATTGCCAAATACACCTATAGTGATAGGTAACATTGCCTTATTAAGAATTATCTTCTGCAATAAGTCCGCATGTACCTGATATCCTAGTAAATCTTGTGTAGTTTCGTTATCAGACCACATAATAAATAACTTTACAGGTTTATCACTTCTTTTACAATCTGAAGCATTTTCTTGTTGTTGAGCTGTGTGCGGAAATGCACATTATAGCCTTGTTCCGAGAGATTCTTAAAGAAAATCTCAGCACATTTAATCTTAGCCTCTTCTATTCCACGCAATGTTGCTTTATTCTCAACGTCCTTTGTCTCAACAACAATATTCAGTTCCTTTTCTCCATTCTCGCGCTTAACCACATACATGAAGTCGGGGCTATAGGTACCACCTGAGATTGTTGGGATAGCTATACTGCTTCTTGGAATTTTACCATATACTACAACTTCAGCGACACCAGACAACCCTCCGTCGATGTCAGCCTCAATATTGTCCAATTCCAAAGGAGAATCATAGGCTTTGGAGTCATATAGGTACTTGGCAGCAGGGTCTCCTTCCTTGATTTTAACGCCAATTCTGCCCTGCGTTATATCTTCCTTTACACTACCGTCTGCATGAGTCAAAGCTGTAGCAACAACCATTCCATTGGTCTTCCTATAATTGAAGCGTCCTTGTAAAGTGGAGATTTTCCAATCTGAGAAATGCTGAATTATAAGGCTAATGGCCTGTTCATTAAAATGAGCAGATTTAATTTTCCCATTCTTTCTGACATGTTTACAGATTGCCTCATGAATAATCTTAACTGAGATATTTGTCGAAGCAGATACTCTTTTGAGAAATAAGCCATAAGGCAGTGGTTGATTGATAGTGTACTGAACACCGGAACTTGATGTTGCAGACATCATTTCTCCATCACTGCTGACTTCATCCCTTCGGCTTGATATGATTTGGTCTGAGAAGATAGTTTGTGTTCTGAAGATATTATCCAACGCCTCCTTAACTTCATCGTTCAGTTCTGAATCATAATTAATGGTGTAATTTTGATTCAGAACACTCCATAGTTGTTGTATCTCTTCAAACTGAGCTTTTCTAATCTTTACAGCTTTATTGGGTGATTTATTTCTGTCCTTGACTTTGCCTGATTCAAGACCGGTCTTAAACAGTGGATATTCCTCAAAGAACTGTGAACGTGTCTGAGGATTAATGCTGTGTTCCAAATCAACATAACCCTTAGTCATAAGCTCAATCATCAATTCCATGTCAGTCTTACCCATCTTTTTGGCAACAGCTCTGATCAGCTCAAGTGAAACAGTTAGAGATCCGGGCACTTCACTGTTGATTTGATCTACAAGTTTCTTCGCAAAGTCAGCTTCCGTGAAATCTACGATATAGTTGAGCGTAAACTCTTGATTGGAGATACGATTGCCACACTCATCTACCGGAAGACGTAATCCGCGACCCACTTCTTGCAGTTTAGAAATATCGCTACCGCTTGAACGAAGTTTCGCAATGGTGAATACATTGGGATTATCCCAACCCTCCTTCAATGTCCATTTGGAAAAGAGGAAACGACGGAGCATATATTTCCCATCTTTATCCTTGAATGAAAGCAATTTTTTCTTGCCATTCAGAATGTCATTGATTTCTGTTGCAATGTCTTCGTCTGAAGAACTGTTATCCTGTGCAAAATATCCGGCATGGCAAGCGCGTATGTTGTCAAGGCTCTCTTGCAGATACTCCTTGTATTCGTTTTCCTGCTCAGTGAGTTTGCCTATGGTGTCGATCAACTTCTCTTTCAGCAACCGTTCAAAAGCTTCAAGTATATATGGTTTCTTTCCGTCATCGCCTTTGCGGTAGGAAGTTATATCGTCAATAAAGAAAAGTGCAAGCGTCTTTATTTTGAATGTCCTGCCGGAGAAATTCTCTCTTTCGGTCTCAAAATGGCGTTCAAGAGCAAGCCTTATCATCTGCTCTTGATAGGAATTCATAAATATGTCAACAGTCATTTCCTCTCCGACGGTTTTAGTCTGTCCGTTGGAAAGTTCAATGAAGTTTTTATCAATGGCTGAGATGGTAAGTCCTGCAAACTCTTCCGCGATTTGTGCCAATGAGTCATTAACTTTTAGTTGGAATGTACGTGTAGGATTGTCAGCACTCTTATATTGGAATGTTGCCACCTCATTCTTTTTCACAGAGAGAAGTTTTACTTTCTCCTCCTGTTTTGAGGAAGGCTCAAAATGCTCTTTGGCAACTCCCTTGATAAGACCTTGGTTGAACGCTTGACAAGCATTTAAATCGTAAAGGAGATTTTGATAATCTTTTACAACCTGCTTATTCTTCCCTTTCCCGATTGTCACTTCCGGATACGTCGCGCCAAAGCGGATTATGCACTGAGGGTTGAGCCTATCCATAATGACGGAAAACGCCTTCTGGTCCCTTGAAAATTTATGAGGCTCATCGATGATAACAAAAGGACGGGTGGCTTTAAGAGCATCGTAAGGACAATAGAAACCCTCAACCACAGCTCCATAATCGTCACGGCTGAGCATATAGTTTTTTTGTTCCTTAAGTAACTGCATGTTTACTAAAAGAACAAATATTTTTTTTGAGTCTCTACATGAACCTTTCACAAATTCGCTGACAGCAGAAGGGAAATACTGACGACCTTTCTTTTTCTTCTTTGGGGTGTCAAGTGTGAGAAGGTCAATCTCGGCATCATAACCACATTCATCACGGAAATGACGCATGACATAGTCGTCTTCCATAAACTGCCGTGCCCCGGCTTTGATAGCGAGACCGGGAACTGCAACAATGAACTTGTTTATGCCATACAAACGATGCAATTCATACATAGTCTGTACATATACATATGTCTTGCCCGTTCCGGTCTCCATTTTTATGTCAAGATTCAGACAACCGGGAGCCAGTGAAAAACCTCGGTTCTCAGGGTAAATCTTATTCTCGCTTTGAACAGCCCGGATGTTGTCGCCTACGCCATCCTGAAAAATAGTAATCTCCGGGTTGGCATAATACTTCGTGGGCGATTTAATCCATGTATCTTTGAATACACGGGCAATGGAGTCAACAGCCTTCTGCTGATGTTCCAGCTTTCTTTGCAGAATCAACTCCATAATCAGTAGCGAACATCAAAGTTAATATGAAGATTCTTCTCTCCAGTCTGTACGGACTGAAGACTGTCTTTTAGACTTGATAACTCTGTCCAATCAAAGGCATAGCCATAAATGACAATATTCTGTGGATTGAAATCCTTATCGCTCTGGAGTCTGTCGAGTAAAGCGCCAATGGCTTCGTCAGCCAACGATGCGTTTACCAAATATAAATGTTTGTCAATATAGTAGGCAGTGTAACCTTCCAAGTCCAGTTCCTGCACATCAGGGGTAAGGCCGTAACCGTCCCTGACAAGCCATGTGGCGAGTATTGTCGGAACACCAAACTCATCAACAAGAGAAGAGTCCCCGGTTATAGCGTTGGGATTAAACTTTTCAATCTTCTCAATTTGCGTGGAGGTCGGCTCCACGAGTGTATAGTGTTTGAAACCTAAGTCACCAGCGAACATTGGATTGGCTGTACTTATTTTTTTTGCTGCACGTTTAATACGGTCGATACCCAGTTCATCAATAGTCTTGAAGCCAGCCTTGTATGCATCTGTCTCTTTTTCAAACGGAGCCTGAATTTGAACGAGAATATAATTTAATGACTCTCCGTTAGAAATTAAATTCATTGCAGCATGAGCCGTCGTGGAAGAACCACCAAAGAAATCAAGGACGTACACTTTATCCTTATCTGTTGGCGCAATTCCCTGAGATAAAATCAACTGTATATATTCAACTGGTTTCGGGAAATCAAAATATTCTTTCCCATTATACAGTTCTCTTAACTCCCGCGTTCCTTGAGTACTAAAGACTGTTTCTAAAATAGATGATAATCCGGTATATTCACTTTCTAAATCACGCATGAATTTTTTTCGACGAGGACGTCCAGTTGGATCCTTTGGGAAAAGAATCTCATTATTTTGGAGAAGTTCTTGCATACGGGAAGGTTCATATCTCCAACCAGTAGATGGGCATGGATAAATTGTACCAGTAGTGGGGTCTATAAGTTCATAATGAAGATTCGGACGTTGAGACGCTGTCGCTAATCCAGTCATATCAGCACTCATCCAAGGTCCACGTGGATCATCGTCAGGATTAGAGTATTTTGTTTTATCAGATTCCTTGCCTATTATCCGACAATATTCTTTTCTTCCATAACACAAAAGATAATCATGGTCTTTGGATGCTCCGTTTTTGGTACGGCTATCTACCATTTGTCTCTTCTTCCAGATGAAAGAGCAAATCATATTCTCCTCTCCGAATATATCATCGCAGAGAAGTTTAAGATTGCTTTGTTCGTTATCGTCAATCGAAATGAAGATAACACCATCTTTTGAGAGGAGGTCGCGGGCAAGAAGTAGGCGAGGCAACATAAACATGAGCCATGCGGAGTGAGTGGCCGAGCCGCGTTTGGTCAGGTCCAATACTCTTTCAGCCTTTTCTTGAGAGATGCTGAGTTTCTCAGAAAGTTCGGCAGCAGTAAAATTGAAGGAATCGTTATATACAAATCCATCTGACCCCGTATTATAGGGAGGGTCAATATATATGCACTTAATCTGTCCTGAATAGGATTTCAAGAGGTGTTTAAGCGCATCAAGATTGTCTCCGCTGATATAGATATTCTTACTGTCCTTGTTTTCGGGCAAGTTGTTATGTGCTTCGTCAGGCACAACTACTGTAGTTGTGTCGAGTGAGGCTAACATACGGGCATAGTTCTTACCGAGGAACCGAAGCTCATATCCCTCATCAGAAACGTCTACCTTATCTTTCAAATATTCTCTGAATCGTTTTATGTCAAAAGTTCCATCTGCATGAAAACAGGCAGGGAAGTTCTCACGCAAAATTTCCAGCTCTTTAGAACCGGGAACTATCGTATTGTTTGATTGTATTATATCTTTAATCATCAGAGAATATTTTTACTGTTTATCAAATCATCAACTGCAACTTCCAAAAGCCGGGCAATTTTAACAAGGGTAGGTAAATCTGGCTGGGAGCTGTTTGTACACCACTTTGAAACGGTCGAAGGATTAACTTCCAATTGCTCACATAGCCACTTATTCGTCCTCTTTTTCTCTGCTAAAACTACTTTCAAACGGTTTATATCAGTTTCCATGTCAATAAAATTTGTTATCCGTCCACAAATTTAGTGAAAGTTTTTCACATGACAATGTCGAGGTCATATTTTTATTCTAAAAATTAAGTTACTTAACCTGAAAAGACGGTTAGAATGCCAACAGGGCGATATGTACTTTGATTCATGACTCGAAGGTCTGGAGGTCAATTTGGCGATTTTGCAGTGCGTACCACGGAAATAAGTAGCACTACATTGTGAGTTGAGTGCCGGATTGCTGGTTGTCGATGTGGTCGTAGTGGGATTGCTTGCCGACTTCCCATTCGCGGTTTGCGGAGTGGGTGGATGAGGTGTCGTGAGGTATGAGGCGAGCGAGGACGGTGCTTTGATGCGAGGTGAAGGCTTTGGCTTGTTCCGGAGTGTAGTCAGACTGCCGGAGAGGGAGAGTGGTGCTGCCGGTTGATTTGGCGGTCAGTTCCTTTATGCGGTTGGTCAGTTCGGTAGCGTCCTCATGGGTTATGCGTAGAATTGCGAGTTGACGGAGATATCCGTTTGCTGATTCTCCTTGCAGTCTTGCATGGCAACGCAATTCCTCGGCTGTCATAGGGTATGTTGCAGAGAACCCATCGGCAGATACTACGCGGATTGCCCTACCGCCATCGCGCATCTTGATAATGTTGACGCTTCCAATTCTTGAACTGATGTCGCTTATCGGATATTTCAACAGGACGGCTTCAAATATCTCGGTTGAGAACATTGTGGCGGCTATTCGTATCGCCACATCTTCCCTTTCACTTTCGGGCGAGTTAAGGTACCATGCCGATTGACGTGGTGACATCGTGCGTGAATGCTCTGAGTCGTCGAACAACCGGATTGACAGTATTCCGTCCATGCCGGACTTCCGGATTTCCATAGAAAACAGGTCGCGGTAAATATCCAGCGGGCTTGCCTTGCGCTCCTGTTTCTGCGCGAAGTCAATCAGTTCTGACAGTTTCATAACCTTGCTACCGTCAAGTGCAATCTTCCGGTTATGGTCAACGATGCCGTAGCCACGGATCTCTCCATTGCGGTCTTTCTGAAAATGTATGTCTATGCCGAATTTGGTTTTGAGTATGTCGAGCAGATCCGACAGATGCCGCTGTTCTTCATGCGATAGCGTCTTGCCGTTTGAACCCTTGATTTTGCGGATGTCGGGGTTGACTTTCCTGCGCACATATTTTTTCTTCTGACCTTTGTGACCCTTGACATTTTCGACATTTTGAACTTTTCCATCCGCTAATTCAGCCTTGTATTTTCTGATAATCGCACGGAGTTGTTTTGCCCGCTCCTTTTGGGTTTTGTTTTCTTGCGAAATATGCCTCTCTATCTCAGATAATGGAATTGTTGCGGCCTTGACGCCTCCGCGAAACAGTACATAGCTATCCTCCACTCGCTCAAATTTATATCCATGTGACCGGATTATATTGGCAAACTGTCCTTCGGTGAGATAGCCATAAGCGAACATACGCTGAATGTCACGATTGATGTCCGCTGAAAGAATACGGTTGGCGGCGGCATTGAGGCGTGCATAGTCGTGATGGTCGGGTATAGGAAAACCGTTGGGCTGTATGCGCGTGGAGAGTATATGCACATGGTTATTGTCGGTGTCGTGGTGGTAGTACACGAAATACGGCTGTCTGCCATATCCGGCTTCCGCCATGAGCTGACGGGCGAAGTCAGTCAGCTCGTCAGCCGACATCACCTGCCCCTCTACCGAAGCGGCGATGTGGAACTGAAACCTCGTGGTCTTGGTGTTGCCGTATGTCCTCGACCGCTCCTTGAGATATTTCTCAATCTCTCCGGCGCAGTCAAATCCTGCTTCATGCAACAGCTCCACCCTATGATGCATGGCTGCATCGACATTCTCCATAGCCATGAGCCGTGCCACGCCCTCGGCAACTTTGCGTTCATTATATTCGGCACCGGGGAAGCCACCGCCGGATACCATGCCAAGTTTCTTGACTATCATAACCGCTCCTTGATTTGGTTCAGATGCTCCCAAATGGCGGATAGCTCATTTCGGAAGAATACAAATGGTTGGATATCTGAGGCGGACAATCCGTAGGGCGACACCTTCATGCGCTCGTTAATCTGATGGGCTGTCTGATTGATATTCGTGCCTATTTTCTTCAACTGACGTAGAATCGCGGTCAGCAATGCCGTTGTCTCGGAATTGGCTGACTGTGGCGTAATCTCTCCCTCATATTGCAGAGTGGCACAACGGATACAGGCACTGATGTTACCGTTGAAAAGACTGTCGGCTTTGGTGCGGATCGCTTCAGCTGTCGCTTCATCCACACGAAGCCGTATTATGATGTTCTTATTATTTGATGACATGATGTTTCTATGCTTTGGTGCCTTTATGTTTTAATGATACGATGCTGTTATATTATGATGTCATAAAGACTATATGTCTTGATGATTGCATATCTTGATTTCATGGTTACATGACATTTTCATACTTATAAAAGGCTGCGAGTTTCGAGCGGGATTTGCCCAACTCTGCGAGGTGGCGGGATTGCCGTTGTGGGAACAATCGGCATATCTTGCACAGCAAGATTTATACACCTAAGAAGTCTGATAAACTCGCTTTATCGCTCCACATAAAGGGCTTTGTGAAAAATGTCAAAGTGTCGAAAATGTCAAGGGTCACATGACATTTTCGTATAGCGTCCGTGTTCCTCTTTTCTGAAAATGACCGAGTTTTTCAGGAACCGTTTTACCGTGGACTCCGACATACCGAGTGACCGTCCGAGGTCGAGGGCATCCGATGTTCGGAAGTCATAGGGCAAAGCGTCCAGCAGATCGGTCTGTCGTTTGTCAAGATTACCGGATAATGATACACGGATAACACGGTTTTCCATCTCACGGAAATACTCAACCAATTCGATAGCCGCCTCCGCGCTCCCGGCATCTATCATTGCTGTCGTTTCTCCGGCACAGATATTCTTCATTATCCGGATTATAAGACAGAAGCGTATGAGATAGATTTCGAGCTTGCCACACACGGCTTTCTCCGCTTCCGACTCGGTGGCGGAATATATCGCATTGTTGACGCTCTCTTTCCAGTCGCACAATTTTCTATGGGCTTCAAGGGAGAAAGCCAATTCAGTTGGCAGTTCTTTTCCCTTGAAGTCAAAAGTGGCAACCTTGCGGATGATATACACCCATTGCTCCATGACGCCGTCGGGCATACGGTCAGTGCCCCATGTCGGCATATCGGTAATGTCAGGATAGACTTTCAGAAAGCGGGAGGAAAAGCCGTTGACAACGCGCTCACCGCCGAATTGCTTTGCAAGACGTCCCGGTTGGGTACTTCCGATGATGGAGCAATACGGGTTTGGTAGAAAGATGTGCTCATCAGCGGACTTTCTGATATATTTGAACGGCGTACCACTGAACGCGCTGAGAAAATAGCTTTCATCCGAGCTGTTATAGCGGTTGAAGTTGGCGAACAGGCTTTCAAGTTCATCGCTGTAAAGGATCACGCCCTGCGGATTGTCGCGCATGGCACCTATTAATGCCTCGATGGTCGCATCGACAACCACATGGCATCTGCGCCTCGGTCGCTCCATATCCTCCGGCATAGACAGTGCCATACGCTCTTTCGGAGATTTGGACTCCCATTGCTTGTATACCTTCAGTTGGGTACAATATTCACGGTCATATTCATGGTCGAGGTTGAGCAGAGGCGACAGAGCGAGCCTGAGAGGTGGCGTCTTTCCGCAACTCGGATAACCTACAAGTGCCACATACATAATAGGTCGCTCAACCCATGTCGCTGAAAAACGCACCGACCAACGGTTGCCCATAGCCGCCGCAAAAGCAGCAAACATCGACGCGGCAATAAAATTGACGTTGAAATGCTCATACTCAACCAACGCTTCCACTATATTGCGGATAGCCGTAGGAAACACGCTTAGAGGGAAAGAGGGCACAACCTTTTGCGGCTTACGTTGAGGTTCTATCGGATCATCCTCATGCAACCCACAAGCGGGACGCAGTGGCATCCTGCGGTTTTGATAATAAGCAGCCATTACCATCCGGATTTGGGTTTGCGGCGCATGGTTGATTTCATCTCGGCAAGAATCTCGCCCGATGATTTGGAACCATCGCAGGCGTGCTGTTCCTGCCAAGCGATAAGTTCCGAAGGGCGGAACTCCAGCATCTTTCCTACCTTGTAGTGCGGCAGGATGCCATCGCGCACCATGTGGTACACTGTCGATTTCTTGCGACGGAGGATTTTGCAAGCCTCGTCGATACCGACAAGACGGTTGTCAGGCTCGGACGGTTTCATGCCGATTGCCTCTTTCACGAGAGATTTCAGTCCCTTGATTTCGTTAATCAGACTGCCCACCAGATGTGGGAGCGAGTCAAATGAAGGATTTGCATTTTCCATATTTTACGTTTTAGAATTTGTCGCAAAATTATGGGTATCGGCAATGGTGAACCGGTGAGGGAAACGGTTATTTTGCTGATTGGTAGAGTTTCACTGATTTTTAACAGATGCCGAGTTTCTTGGCGAGAGGAAAAGGTGCCAGAGGCAGACGTGGCTCGACTTTAGGAAGAGTGAAAGCACCCTCATCCGAAGAAAGTTTTTTGGCGATGGTGCTTATCTCGACATCAGCGAGTTGCCACGGAAATTGTGATTTCAGGAATTCGGCCATGATGGTATTGGATATTTTGAGTCGTTTGGCGATATTCCACCCGAAATGATACACGTCATGTGTGCGAAATTTTGAGATGCGGCGATTTACGGAGGTCTGCTGTATGGACTCTCCGATGATAAAGGCTTTCAGGCTGTTGTCAAGAGACATCAATTCCTCATTGGTCAGTACTCCGGCAAATGTTCCCAAGGTATAAGCTACCACTTCCTGCGCTTTGGGAGTGTCGAGCGGTGACACTCCCTCGGCTAAATTAATTACCGTTCCCTCTGATTGTTCGACAGCCTTATCCTTTCTGCGCTTGAATGATATAACACCTAATGGCTCTCTTACAAGAGGGATGATAAAGAATCGTATGCCATATTCCACGGAAAGATAGCATAGCGTGAACATAAGAAAAGTGGTGAGCGAGGAGTTTACGGAAGTCGCCAGGGATGCTTCCTCCGATGAGAAACCTACAGAAATAGCCTTACCTGCGATGCAGACAAGGGCAATTGTACGGATTGAATTCAGATGTGTGTTCATGTGGATAAAATCTATTGTTTTATCCTGCAAAAGTATAATGAGCCGATTGCTAAATACGAAATTTTGGACACAAATTTTATCCTGTAATGTCCTTTTTCACCAACCGTATTGCTAACATGAACTAAAATGAAATAATATGGAAACCAATGGTTTATTATCGGGTAACTGTGTCACCGTATAGAAGTCACAAGATAAGGAAACAGCAACCGTGGTCCGCACTGAACCACGGTTGCTTCTGATGATTTTATGAGAGTTTTATGCGACCAACTGTGTCGCGTTTGGTGGAGTCAACCAATCGGGCGTAAATTTGCGTCGTGGTGACGTTGGCATGGTCGAGCATCTTGCTTACCGTATATATGTCAGTCCCGGCGGCAAGTTGGAGAGTGGCGAATGTGTCGCGGAAACGATGGAATGTTATCCGCTTTGTTATACCAGCTGCTTTCAGCCATTTCTTCAACGGCTCCTGAGTCATCGAGCGGTTGAATCCTTTGAAAACAATTCCTTTATCCCTTTCACCGCACAATGCCAGCATCTCCGGACTGAGAGGGTGGATTGATTCTTTCTGTGTTTTCTGAATACGGATGAACATAGCCATCTCGCCATCGGCATCCGGACGTATATCCTCCCACCTTAATTTGAGTATATCGCTTATTCGCAACCCGGTAAGAATAGAGAATAGCGAGGCTGCTTTCAGTATTGGTTTCTCGCATGGTGTGGCGGCAAGCAATTTCACTTCATCGGCAGTGAGAAAATTCTTCTTGACCTCCTCATATTCAATATCCTCTATGAAGTCGTTGAGATTTTCTTTAAGCAACCGTTCCTTGTACGCCTCTTTCAGCAGAGCGCGGAATGTTGACCAATATCCGGCCGCTGAATTGCGTGTGATGGTCAGTTTGGGGTGGCGGAGCTGTTTGGCGGTAAGCAGATACTCACGGAATTTGTTGCACAACTCTATGGTGACATCGCCGAATGAGCATTTACCGTTGACAAATCTCTCGAAGTGGCGATAGACGATGATCCACTTGTCATAATGTTTTTTCGCTTTCTCCTCAAAATACAGCAGAAAGTCGGCTTTCGGCTGTTCGCGGTCGAGGAAACCGAACTCATTGTTGATGACCGCCTCCTGACGGCGGCAACGTATTATCTCGGCACGCATCAGTATCGAGTCGTTGTATTCACGCTGATATTTGTTGCGAGGATTGGCGAAGATGTAGAATCCCAGATATTCACGACGCGACATCTTCATTGTTCTCGGGTTGCGTATCGCCGGGTAGTAGTCGAGGTACAGCGACAGACGGTCGTTCTTTATCGGACGCTGGCGCAGACTGACTTTTGAACAGGTTGATGGTAACATGGTTGTATTTCTTGTTTGTTGATTATTCGTGATGCAAAACTATATAAAAGGCTGATGGTGAAATGGTGATGGTAAAATCACCTGTACCGCTCACTGATTTTTAACCAATTTTCGGTGGTGCGAACAGAGCATCAAGAGCCTTGCGGTCGATTCTCACATACCGGCCCTCATAACTTCTTGGAATGTCATGTGTCCGGACGTAATGGGAAATCTGGTCGCGGGTCATGTTATACCGTGCCATAGCTTCCGGCATGGTGTAATATTCCGGCTCCAGCTCAGACTCAATACCCATCGCCTTGTCAAACTGCCGACGCGAGTAGAAAACCTTACATTTATCCTTTCGCTTGCCAATCTTACGCTCCGACACAAAACGATAGACAGCCTCTTTCGACATATTGAACTTGGCACATACTTCTTCTACGGAATACCATTCTTCGGCTACCGTCTCAGTTGGCTGCTTATCGGCCAGAGCCTTGTCGATATGTTTCCGGCTCCAGAGTGTTTTGCCACGAACAACAGTTTTCGGTATGTTCCGCTCCTTAGCCATCTTGAAAAGCCACGAATGGCTGATACCAAACTTTTCAAGAATCTCCTTGGTCGTATAAAACTCCTCGATGGGTTCAGCCACCTTCTTCTCCCTCTTGATATATTCCCACTCTTTGAATAGGGCATCAATATCAGTTCTCCGTATTCTCGTACAGCCACGAAACTGGCAACAGGGTATCTTGTGCACCTCAAGGTAGCGGTACAAAGTGCGTCTTGATACGCCTATCAGTTGGGCGCATTGTGTCGGACTGATAAATTCAAGATCTGAGATTTTATCAGTTCGTACATTATCTGCTATCGCTTGATGTTCAGCGGTATGGATATTTCTTTTGTTTTGTTTGTAAGAGCGTTCGGCACATCTCTTGCAACAGAACCGCGTTGAGCACTTGCGGGCTATAAAATTAGAGCCGCAAAACTCACAAATTTTAATAATTTCGATGGTACTGCTCATTGTTTATTTCCATTTTATTTCTGTTAAATCTGTGTCATGGCGTGTCAGTGTGTGTCACTGCGTGCCATATCATCCACCACCTCGGATAAGGTAGGTGGTGAACCACGGAAACGGTACAATCGCGGTACAGGAAATCGCTAAAATCGACCAAAATGCGCAAAAATCGGCTATTTTGACCAATAAAAAACGCCCCTGAAAAGAGGCGTTTCGTGTTATTTGTTAGCTAATTATATGATTTTCAAGTGTTTATCTATTTACCGATGCAGAAGCGGGAGAAGATGGTGGAGAGGATGTCGGGAGAGGTGATGGCGCCGGTTATGGCGCCGAGGTGGTGGAGGGCCTGGCGGAGGTCCTGGGCGGCAAGGTCGGTGGGGAGGGAGGTTCCGATGGCGTGGAGGAAGGAGTCGAGCGATGCGGAGGCGGCGACCAGGGCGGCAGCATGGCGGGCATTGGTTACCAGTATGCTGCCGGCGGCTACATTGTCGGCCCCTGAAGCCTTTGCAAGGGCGTGCCGCAGGTTGCCGGCACCCTCTTCCGTGATGGTTGAGATTCTTATCGCTGCGTCGTTATCGGTTGTGCCGGCGGCCGGAAGGTCGGCTTTGTTCAGCACCGGGATTATTGTGGCGTCGTCATCGATAGCGTCAGCAAGCAGTGCGGTATATTCCGCGTCGGCCTCAATGTCGGGTGCCTCAACGCGAAGCACTACCCTGGCGTGCCGTAGAGCCTCTATGGCGCGGTCCACTCCCTGCCGCTCTATCGGGTCGTCGGTGGCGCGCAGTCCGGCGGTGTCGATAAATCGAAATGTTATGCCCGCAATCACGGCTGTATCTTCTACGGTGTCGCGTGTAGTGCCGGGGATGTCGCTGACTATCGCGCGCCGTTCACCCAGGAGCATGTTGAGTATCGACGATTTCCCCACATTCGGCGCTCCGACGATTGCCACCGGCACACCGTTCTTGATAGCGTTTCCCAGCGAGAACGACTGGTGCAGTCGGTCAACCTCTTCTTTCACTTCGCGGGCCAGTGACGTAAGGTGCCCGCGGTCGGCGAACTCCACATCCTCTTCCGAAAAGTCCAGTTCCAGTTCCAGCAGCGAGGCGAGCTCCAGCAGCCGCTGACGCAGTGCGTCGAGCCGCTGCGAAAATCCTCCGCGCATCTGCGCCATTGCCAGCCGGTGTGCGGCCGCCGATTCCGAGGCTATAACATCGGCCACGGCTTCAGCCTGCGCCAGGTCCATTTTTCCGGCGGCAAAAGCACGCCGTGTAAACTCTCCGGCATCGGCCAGGCGGCATCCCTCGCGGCAAAGCAGCTCAAGGAGAGCCTGCTGCACATACACCGAGCCGTGCACCGACAGTTCCACCACATCCTCGCCTGTGAACGACGCCGGGGCACGGAACACCGTGGCCACCCCTTCGTCGAGGGTCGAGCCGTCGGCCGGGTCTGTTATCCGGCCGAAATGCGCCGTATGGCCGGCCACGCCGTCCAGCGGACGTCCGCTCCACACTTTTCCTGCAATCTCTATGGCTCGCGGCCCTGATACACGCGCCACGGCTATGCCGCCGCAGCCCGCCGGGGTGGATATCGCACAAATCGTATCGTCAGTAATCATAAGCAAGTCAGTTGTCATTTTCGCCTTCCCGTATGCGAGAAGCGGTTGAAGTTGCAACGGCTCTCTACCGCGGCCTCTATTGCATCGGGCAAAGCCGAAAAGAAATCGAATCCGGTCAGGGCCTCTACGGAGTCAACCGTCACGGCATGGGGCTGCATACCTCCCGGCACACTTCCGTTGGGCATTATGAATCCTATGGCCGAAGGCTGTTCGGTGTAGGGCATCAGCACCACCTTGAAAAAACGGTCGGGCACTGCCACGCCGATATTGCCCAGTCGCATCGACGGCTCGGCGCTGTCGAATATCGGCCCGCACACCACTATTATAGCCGAATCGGCCATAGCTCTGGCGCGGCATTTCTCTTCAAGTTTTTTCCACGCCCCGCGGTTGAGTTCCGGTGCCTGCGGGCACATGTTTGTCATCAGAAACGACTCGCGCATCGCCTCCGCATCCCACTTCATGTCGCCCGCCGGGGCCATATGCCCGCGGTCATAGCCGGTGTACTTGTAGTCGTCGGGCACAGCCGACCCTTTCACCGCAGGGTCAGCCTGGAAATCGTTGGAGCGTGGCTCCTCGCCCTGCACCTCCGAGCCCAGCAACTCCCACACCACATAATTGGGCTGGTGTGTCTCCGGGTTGAACGACACCGTCATCCCCCGGTAGCGCAGCAGCTCCTCGGGAGTGCCGGGCGGCACCGTCACCTTCTCCAGCGATTCCGCCGCAATCTCTGTTGGCGCCGCGCATTCGTGATGCCGTGCCGACGCCACAACCCATATCACGGCCGCCACGGCCAGCAGTGCCGCCAGCACACCAGCTCCGGCGCCCTTTCCACGGCCGCCACGGCGCCCGATGTTTCTTCTGTTTCGTCCTGCCATCAGTGATTAGTCTCAAAAAAGACCCGGAGCCATATGCCGGCTCCGGGCCTGAAAAGTTAAATCGCGGCTATGCCTTAGAGTATCGCCGAAAGATTGAAGTTCTTGAATTCAAGGTCCTTGGCAGCCTTTGCGGCCAGCGAGCGGTCAAGTTTCACTGCCTGACGCAGGTTGGTGTTCACCATTGAGTCGTTGTTGGTGCGTGCGCCCAGGATGGCCGAGATGTAGTAGGTCATCGCGTCGGGGGCTGTTACGCCTGCGAGGGTCGACTTCGCCTTGGAATAGTCCTTGGTGAGAATCTGCGCCAGTGCGGCGTTGTTGGTCTTGGCATCGCCGAAAGCTTTCACGGCCGCGGCATTGTCGCCGGTCATCAGGAAATATGTGCCCAGGGCGTCGTTAAGCTCCGGAGTGCCTGCTGCGGCGCCGAATTTCTGGTTTGCCTGGCGGTAATCCTTTTCGCGCAGCGATATCAGACCGAGGTTCATCTGAGGCTCGGCGGCGTTGGGAGCAGCTTTGGCGGCGCGCTCGAACGAGGCTTTGGCGCCATCGTAGTCGCCGGCCACGTACTGTGCCAGACCCAGGTCGTTGAGTGTGCGGTAGTCGTTGGGATAGGTCTCGGCTGCGGTGCGGTAGATTCCCAGACGGTCGGAGTTGCTGTCAACCAGCGAGGCCGCGTAGAGAATCTCGTCGACACTAAGTTTCTGCGGGTCGGTCTGCACGAGCTCCAGAATCTCGTCGTCGCTCTTGCCGATAACATTGATTGACGCCGTGATGCGGCTCTTGCGGAGCTGCGGCAGAATCTGGTCGGCGAGCTGGTCGAAGATTGACGACAGGTTTCTGATTTCCTTCTCTCTCTGCTCGGGGTCGGAGTACATCGACAGCACCGACAGAATCAGTTCCTTATCCTGGATGTTGGATGCGCCTACGAGTTTCTGGAAACCCTCCCAGTCTTCGGGCGTGAAGTTTGATGTCAGTTCGCCGAACTCCGTGATCTTATCTTTTTTCAGCGCACCCTTGAGGTATGCCGTGGTCGATTTCTCGCGGTCCTCGGCCAGGCGGGTGTTGAAGTCGAGCTTGCCTTCGGGCGAGGCATACGACGACACGTTTATCTCCTCGATCTGACGGGCCGAGTCTCCGGCCGCCTCGCGGATGCGGGCGCCGAGGTCGTTCATCTCAGCCGTCTTGAGCTGGTTGTCGCGGATGTTCGCACGATTGATCAGGAAATGGATGTCGGCGTTGTATTTTTCGTTGATAACGCGCTGGAACTTGTCGGGAGCCAGGGCCGGAGTCACCGTCGAAGCATCGGCCAGAGCCGCCGTGGCAACCACACCCTTGGCCACTGAAACACGCGGAAGCACATACTGCTTGCCACCCTGCACCACATTGAATGCCAGTTGCAGGTCAGAGGTCATCATCTCAGGCTGGTAGAGATACATCACCGGTATGGTGACTGTGCCGCCGTTATCGTACGACACCACCGGGTTATTGCCCCTTACCTTTTCACCCTGGAATGTATAAGGCTGCGAGGCCGTCTCCTGGCCTTCATAGCACAGATAGGGCGTTACCGTAACCTCGGCGTTCTTCACAAAGAACTTCTCCGGGATGCGGGCGGTTACCGTTGCAGGCACACGGTCGCCTACAACTTCGAGCGGATTCGGATTTACCGAAAAATAATCAGCTTGGAACTGGCCCAGCTTCTTGGAGCAACCCGAAAGAAGAAGCATCGACGATGCCGCCAGCAGGAGTGTGGATTTGGTTTTCATATTGTGATGAAATTTTCAGGAGTTGTGATTTGACAGCACGCTGCAACATGCCCCGCGCTTCTGCAAAATTAATGAAATTTCGCCGATATACTTCACCTTTCCCTCCCAAAAATCAGTAAAATTCACCGAAAAACCCCCAAGGCGGGTTAATAAAAGTTAAACAGCGGGACGTTTTTAAAATGTTTTTCGGATGTAACTCCGATGTAATAACGACGCATTACCTTTGCATTGCAATCGACAGACGGTTGCCTCTCTCAGCCCCATACTACTTGAATCATATTTAAGTACCCTATTGAAAAAACAAGATTGCAATTCATAGTAACTTAGAGCAAAGTAATTTAAAAGATACATCATTATCCCTTAAAGGCGGATCGTCGCGACTGACGCTCCGCCTTTTACTTATGCCCGCCACTCCTCACAGCCGATATGTCGGAATTGTCTTGGGTTGTTTTAATGCTCCTTCGATGACGGCCGATGAAAAAAATCACCCCGGGCGGCGCTGTCCAGCGGGGCCCGGGGCAATAATAAAAGAGAAGAGGGGATCATTTTTTGTAGAAATGACGTGTATATTTTGTGGGTTTTATATTGCTGATTGACAATACTTTGTCTGCGCGGTACGCAAATAGAGGCATTTCCGGTTTTGAAAACTGGCGGATAATTGTTAACTTAGAGGGTGTTTCAGTCCGTTAAAACGAGGTTCTTGCGGGTCTGAATCAACAGAAAAACCAGTCAAAGGACCTCCCTTAAACAATACTTCCGGATGAAGAAACTGACCTATCTCATTGCGATTACAGCCATAGGTGCTTGCGCGCTTACGACAATGGCAATACCGGGCAGTCACGACAGCACAGTGCTCAGACAACCGAACAATGAGACACGCAGCACTGACGAGCCTTTGGTGCCCGAAAAGGTAAGAGATTTGAAAATCGCGTGGGACATGAACCGCAGCGGTTTCGATATCTCGTTCACAGCCCCTGTACAGGGCTCGTACTTCGATTGGTCATCATGGTCTGAAGTCTACGGTGTCCTCACCACAATTACAAAAATCGATGTTTCGCTCAACAACGGTTACAACGCAGACGCTACACTCCTGCATACCTTCGAGAATCCCGCTCCGGGCGAGAAACTAAGCTATTTCGAGGATACACTGGAGCGTGGCCGGTCATACGATTTTGTCGTGACCGTCTATGCCAACGGCGAGCAATCTGAAGGCGCCAATATGTACGCAATCCTGGCCGGAGGCGTGCCGGCACTGCCCACCGACCTTAAGCTTACAACGACCGAAGGAGCTGTTCCGGTAACGCTGACCTTCACAGCACCATCGTACTATTCCGACGGCATAACCCCGCTTGACAATATAACCAAGGGGGAACTATGGACCAAGGGCGGATGGTATGACGACCCGGCGTTGATAACCACCATAACCGATATCACCCCCGGCCATAAGGTAGAGTATACAATCAACGACCAAAGCCTTGAGGGGGAACAGAACTGGCTTCTGACTCTCTTCAGCGAGGATGGCCCGTCGGAAAAGATACCGGTAAACTTCTTCATCGGGACTGACACCCCCGGCAAGGTCACCTCATTAGTAGCCGAAGAGACCGGAGAGGGGGTCGTGAACCTGAGCTGGGGAATACCCGAAACCGGTTCGCGCGGCGGATACTTCAACCCCTCCGAGCTGAAATACGATGTGAAAGTCTACACTCCCGGTTCATCATGGGGCGATGACTGCGAGACAGTAGCCACCGACCTTGCCGAGACTGCCTACACCTACACCATTTCCGGCAACGAGCCAAAAAAACTGCGCTTCTCGGTAACACCGCATACCGCAGCCGGCCAGGGTACCGAGACCAAGGGCGACTACATGGTGATAGGCCCGGCCCTGACACTCCCGTTCACCGAGACATTCGATGCAAAAGTGTCGGCCGACTCATATACATATGACCACCTCTGGGGAACATCGACCACCTGCGGAGAGTCAAACCCACCGGAATGGAACGTATCCGAATACTGCTACGACGGCAATACACGCGTGCAGCCTCCGGGCGGTTCCGGAGCTTTGGCTCACCTTAACACCTACGGCACAACACCGGTGTCGGATTTCATGCTTACCAGCACCAGGATAGCCGTCGGCGGTGCCGGCACTCTTGATTTCTCATACAACTATTATGTGTCCGCTCCCCCTTCGGGCGGAACCTCGATGTCGGCAGCCATCAGCTTCGACAACAAACCTGAGTTCGAGACCGTCCACAGCGTAATATTTGAGGAGTACGAGACCAAAGGATGGCAGACCGCAGCCATGACTGGCATTCAGGTGCCTGCCGGAGCAAGTACGGCCCAGATACGCATTACAGCCCGCAACTCGAAAGAGGCTGTCGCGCTGGCGATAGATGACATCAAGCTGCGTGCCGGCGAGGCGCTGCCCGACGTGTACCCCGCCTCTGTAAGCGATTTCAATGCCGCGCTCAACAGCGACGGCAGCGCCATCGACATCACGATGACCGCTCCGACCATGACCCACCCGTCGCTCGGCGACAAGAACAACCAGCCGCTCACCATGATCTCGCGCATCTCGCTTCAGCGCCAGATAGGTTACGGTATCGGATATGAGGAAATACACGAATTCCTGTCACCCCTTCCCGGCTCGCAGCTCTCATTCAGTGATACAGATGTGGCTCGCGGGGGAGAATACAGCTACAAGGCAGTGGTATATGTAGGTTCCAACTGTGACTACGGCAACTACCTTGACAACCCGGTAACCGTAGGGCAGATACCCGGTGAGGTATCCGATTTTACAGTCTCAAGCACACGCGGTGCCGCACCTGTGGTGCTTCGGTTCCGGCTTCCCGCCGCCGACTACAAGGGCGAAAGCCTGCGGTCGATAACCGGCGTAATGATAACTCGCTACAATAGCGAGACATTCGTCTGGGACGAAGTGGCCCATCTTACCGAAAACCTTGTCCCGGGCGAATATGCGAGCTGGACTGACACCGGAGTGCGCAGCGGCGAAGTATATGAGTACCGTGTGGTATGCGAGGGCACCGCCGGCAACTCATACGGCGTTTCGCAAAACGTATATGTCGGAGCCGATACACCCGAGGAACCCCGCAACCTGAAGGCTGTGCTCGGCGACGACGGGCTGGTGCACCTCACTTGGGAAGCTCCCGTCAAAGGACTCAACAACGGCTATATCGACACTGACCACCTTGTATACATCGTGCAGCGCGGCAACTGTTACAGCGATTACGACGCAGAGCTGCTCAAGAGCGATGTGACCACAACATCGTTTACCGACCCGACCACGTTCGGCGACGAAGAGATTGTCAAATATTTTGTAAAAGCTGTGTCGGGCCAGATGACCGGTTATTCGGCAATGTCCAACACACTTCTCGTCGGTAATCCCAACGAACTTCCGTTTACCGAGAATTTCAACAAGCTTGTAGGAGAAAATATCCAGCCTGTCAATGCTTCGTGGACAATCGAGAGCTCCGAGTCGGCACCCAACTGGGCGTTTGCCGAAATGGCCTACTTCCTGTTGGAAGGCCAGGTAGCGCCGGTCGACAGAGATGGTGGCCTGGCCTACTCGTTCTACGGGCCATACTCCACTCTTAACCGTCATGACTACCTCATATCCGGCAACATGGACGTAAGCGGCATAGAGCGTCCGGGCCTTGGCTACCATGTATACGGAGTGCCGGGCTACGACACAGCGCTCGGTGTGGAAGTGTCGTTCGACGGCGGCGCGTTCCAGCCCCTGATCAATCACGACTTCAAAAATGATATCAGCGAGCCGGGATGGCAGAAAGTCGAGATTCCGGTGGATGTGCCGGCCGGAGCAAGGAAGATGCGTTTGCGTTTTGTTGCAAAGAAGGGGGACTACTCATGCAGCGTCGCTATTGACAACGTGCATGTGGCACGCGAATTTGATGGCAGCGGTATCAGCAGCACACCTCTGTGCGGTGTCATGGTAGGCACTTCGGGAGGCCGCATCGTAGTGTGCGGGCTCGGCAACGGGGAGCCGGTAGCCATAACCGACCTCGGCGGACGTATGATGTACACCGGCAAAGGCGACTGCAGTGTGTCGCTTGACAGCGGCGTCTATATGGTGACTCTCCGCGGACGCACTGTAAAAATCAGGAACTGAGAGCTATGAGGGAAAACCGGCCCGGGTAAAACCGGGCCGGTTTTCTGTTTCACAAATATCACAATCGGGTGTTGTCGTGCCGCGGAAATGTTACATTGTCCGAAGGGCATAAATTCAATGTGCCCGGGAAAATACTGAGCCAAAGTGAGTTCATTTCACCGGGTTATTCTTTCTGAGAGCATTGTTTCTTACACAGTTCAGCCGAAAAATGGGGGGGCGTAGCAGGATTCTCGCCGGAATGTGTGCGGATTTCGGTTTTTATGCGTATATTTGCCTGCTATCGCTCTTAAATCAGTTATGAGATGTTGACCGAAAAGAAAAACTATGATTTCGACCGTGTGATTGACCGCCATGGGTCGGGTTGCACCAAGTTTGACCGCCTGAAGAACTTCTTCGGCAAGGAGAATCTTACACCGATGTGGATTGCCGACATGGACTTCCCGGTGTGCCCTGAGATCACCGAGGCGCTGCGACGCCGTATCGACCACCCGATTTATGGCTATTCGCTCCCCGACGAGGGCTACTGGGGCTCGATTATAAGCTGGCTGCACCGCCGCCACGACTGGGAGGTGGGGCGCCACGAGCTTACCTTCGTGCCTGGGGTGGTGAAGGGAATCGCGTTCGCAATCAATTTCTTTTCGCAGCGTGGCGACAAAATTCTAATCCAGCCCCCGGTATATCATCCGTTTAAACGTGTTATCGAGGGGAACGGCCGCGTGGTGCTCCCGGCGCCACTGGTGCTCGATGACGAGACGCATACCTTCTCGATGGACCTTGACGCCCTGGAGGAACTCGTGGCCCGCGAACGCCCGCGCCTGATGATTCTCTGCAACCCCCACAACCCCGTGGGGCTGCAGTGGAGCCGCGAGGTGCTGGGGCGCATAGGCACAATAGCCCGGCGCAACGGCGTGGTGGTGATTTCTGACGAAATCCATGGCGACCTGGTGCTCTACGGCCGTCCGCATTATCCGTTTGCGGCCTGCGGCGAGGACGCCGAGGCTGTGGCTGTGACCTTCGGCGCGCCGTCGAAAACCTTCAACATCCCCGGACTCGTAAGCTCATGGTGCGTGGTGAAGAATCCCGGTCTGCGCGAACCGTTCTTCGAGTGGCTCGAGGCCAATGAATTCGACGCCACCACGTTTGTGTCGACCATCGGAGCCGAGGCCGCCTACAACAACGGCGAGCCGTGGCTGGCCGAGGCGATGGACTATATAGAGCAGAATATCCGCTTCACACGCGAGTTCCTTGCCGAGCGGATGCCCAGGGTAAAGATGGTGGAGCCGGAGGCTTCGTTCCTGATATGGATGGACTTCCGCGCCCTCGGTCTGTCGCACGACGACCTTGTGACCCTCCTCACCGACCATGCCGGCCTGGCGCTTAACGACGGCGAGATGTTCGGTCCCGAGGGGGCAGGCTTCATGAGGGTGAACATAGCCACCCCGCGCTGTTGTCTGCAGAAGGCTCTTGAAAAGCTGGCCGAGGCCGTCGACTCTGTTAAATAAATCCGAACAGTTACATAATGAATTATTCTATATTCGGCCCCGAGGAACTTATAGAGGAGGGGCTGGTCGAGGTGCCGCTGTCGAAGTCCGTGGCAAACCGGGCGCTGGTGCTCGCCGCCATGACTCCGGGCGCGCCTTCACCCGTATGCCCCGACTGCGCCGATACGGCCGTGATGCGCCGGGCGCTCGATGCGCTGGCCGGAGCAGGCTCCGACGAGGTTGAAATCAATGTTGACAACTGCGGCACCGCCATGCGGTTCCTCACCGCCTTTGTGGCGGCACGCGAGGGGTGCCGCGCGGTGCTCTCCGGAAGCGGGCGCATGGCAGAGCGGCCGATAGAGCCGCTCGTAACGGCCTTGAAGGCCTGCGGCGCCGATATAGAATATCTCGGCCGCGAGGGGTATCCTCCGCTGCGCGTCAGCGGCAGACGCCTGAGGGGAGGGGAGGTGACGGTCGACGCCACGGTGTCGTCGCAGTTTGTCTCCGCGCTGCTCATGGCGGCCCCCCTTATGGAGCAGGGGCTCACGGTCAACCTCTCGGGCGAGCCGGTATCCGCTCCATATATATCGCTGACACTTTCCATGATGGACCGCCGCGGCATCGCCGCCGAGCGCTCGCTGCTGTCGGTGTCGGTGGCTCCGGGCTCCTACCGGGCACCCTCGGCCGACGATGCCGAGGGCGACTGGTCGGCGGCCGCTTTCTTCTATGAGATAACGGCTCTGACAGCCGGATGGATTACCGTCAGGGGGCTCGACGCCGCTTCGCTCCAGGGCGATGCCCGCGCGGTGAATTATTTCGCGCAGCTCGGCGTTGTCACAGAGCCGTCGGAGTCGGAACCCGGGGCAATTGAGCTTCAGCCCTCGCCCGAGGTGTTCGGACGCCTTGACCTTGACCTCTCCGACACACCCGACATGGCTCCGGCCCTGGCTGTCTGTGCGGCGTTGCTCGGAGTGCCTTTCCGTCTTACCGGGCTGAAAGGGCTGGCGATAAAGGAATGTGACCGCCTCCATGCCATCGCTGCCGAACTCGATAAGGTGGGCTGCTCCTGCGAGCTGATTCGCGATTACGGCATAGAGTGGGACGGCCGCCGCCATCCGGTGGCTGCTTTCCCGGTATTCGACCCGCGTGGCGACCACCGTCTGGCAATGGCTCTCGCTCCGGCTGCGGTCTATATCCCCGGCGCGGTGGTGTGCGATGTGGAGTGTGTCGACAAATCGTTCCCGGGCTACTGGGATGCCCTGCGCTCGCTTGGATTTACACTGCGCGAATGTGTTGTTTCGCCTCAGGGGCATATCACCGCCCCCGACGGCTCGCCTCTTGTGCCCCCCGGGGAGGAGGGCGACGCCCTATGATTCCGGCTCTGATACTCCTTGCGGCTCTCTGTGCCCTGGGGCTGGTGCTGTGGCTGCTGCACCGGCGCGATGTGCGCCGGGGCGCATCCACGGAGCTCCATGGCCCGAAGGTTGTGGACCCTCCGGCGGGCAACAACCTTGAGGAGGGTGCCTGCTGCGGCATGCACATCACATGCGAGCGCGATTCTCTCCTTGCCGGAATCAGTGAGAAAATAGAGTATTTCGACGACGAGGAGCTTGATGCCTATGCGGGCCGCAGCCCCGAAAGCTATACTCCGGAAGAGGCCGACGAGTTCCGCGATGTGCTTCTTACCCTCCTCCCGGCCGACATAGCGCCATGGGCCCGTTCGCTGCAGTTGCGTGGCATAGAGCTTCCCGCCGACGTGCGCGAGGAACTCCTGATGATTGTGGCCGAGGCGCGTGCCGATGCAGCCGGCGCCCGTCACTGAACGCCGCCCGTCGCTCCCTTTGAGGGCGAGGTGAATATGTTTGCGGCTGATGAGGCGCAGTTGAGGTCGACCGTTGAGGGGATGCCGTCGATGCGGCCGCGGTGGGAGTACTGCCAGAGTGTCCAGGGGGCGTTCCCTTCCAGGGGCGGGTCGGAAAAGGAACATATCCACAGCGGGTAGCTGTCGAAGTTGCCGCGTATGAAGCGGTAGTAGCCATCCTTGTTTGTGTAGAGCATCGGATGCACGCCGTGAGCCTCCAGGTAGGTAATCATGATGCGTAGCCGCTCCACGATGCGGGCCGTGGCATGGCCGTCGGGGTTGCCCCACTCCTCGATGTCGATTGCCGGCACAAGGTCAAAGTGGCGTCCGCGCAGCGCCCACAGGAAGTTTATGGCCTGGAGCTCGCCGTCGGTGTCGAAGCGGAAAAAGTGGTAGGCCCCGGCAGGGATGCCGGCCGTAGCCGCTCCGCGCCAGTTCGTGATGAAATTGCGGTCAAGAAAGTCGGTGCCCTCGGTAGCCTTTATGTAGACAAAATGCACCACAGAGTCGCTGCGCAGCCGCCCGAAGTCGATATCGCCGTTGTGGGCCGACACATCGACGCCCCGAAGCGGATAAAGCTCCTCCGAGGGGTCGGCGCCCGGTGCAAGCCAGCGGTCGTAGGCGAACCATCCGGCGATACACAGCGCCGAAACAGTCATCGCCACGGCCAGGATGCGCACCCCACGGCGGCGATAGCTTTTCAGTGTGGAGTCAGTTGCCATCGGCCTGAGGGCGTTTGAACATTTTGCGGCAGCAGCGCGCCACGGCGAATGCCGCTCCCATGAACATCACGATAAGGGCCGAGCAGGGCACATCGACGGCCATTGACAGGAAAAGACCGGCCACCGAGCACACCAGCGACACTGCCACCGAGCCTGCCATTATCGAGCCGAAACGGCGGCATGCCACCTCGGCGGTGAGCTGAGGCAGTGAGATTACCGCCATCAGGAGCATGACCCCCACAAGGCGTATGGCAAGCACGATGCACACGGCCACCAGCACCGACATCACTCCCTGGAGCAGCCGCACGGGTAGCCCCGCCACCCGGGCGAAATCGGGGTCGAAGGCCACGGCGACGATGCGACGGTAGTTGAGAGCGAAAAAGGCTGTCAGCACGGCCGTGAACCCTCCGAAAAGCCACAGGTCGGTGCGGGTGACGGTGAGGATGTTGCCGAACAGAAACGAGTTCAGCTCCGGCACATAGCCCGGAGTGAGAAACACGAACAGCACACCCAGGGCCATGCCGAGCGACCACACCACGGCGATCGCCGAATCCTGGCGCAGCCGCTGGCGCTCCGACAGCCATTCCACTCCCAGCGACGACCCTACGGCGAATGCCGCCGCCACTGCCAGCGGATTCCACCCCATGAAGCAGCCCAGACCCAGCCCTCCGAAGCAGGCGTGGGTGATGCCGCCGCATATGGCCACCATGCGCCGCGCCACAATGTAGGTGCCGACTATGGCCGAGGCCACCGAAATCAGCACCACACCCCAGAGGGCGTTTACAAAAAAGGGATAGTCGAAGTATTCAATCATTGCGCTTTCACTGCTCTTCGGGGATGCGGAAGATAGAGAAGTTGACCGAGCCGTAGGCACGGTGCTCCATGAAATGGGGCAGGGTAGAGAAGTCGTAGGCCCTGGAGTGCTCGATGATGAAGAGCGACCCCGGGCGCAGCAGGCCGGAAGATAGAACTTTGGCGGGGATTTCGCCGAAGCCGGGGAGGTCGTATGGGGGGTCGGCGAACACTATGTCGTAGGGATGGGCGCCGCTGTCGATGAATCGTAGGGCGTCGCCCCGCACCAGGGTGTGGTTGTCGGCGCCCAGCTCGCGGGCCACCTTGGCTATGAAGCGGGCCTGTGTGGCGGCCTTCTCCACCGAGGTCACCGAGCGGCAACCGCGGCTGAGGAACTCGAATGACACCGCACCCGTTCCGGCGAAAAGGTCGAGCGCCTCGGGCTGCCGCTCCTCGAAGTCGACCAGATTCTCGATAACGTTGAAGATATTCTCCCTGGCGAAGTCGGTTGTGGGGCGGGCGGTGATGTTGGTGGGGACGTTGAAGCGGCGTCGGCCGTATTTTCCGCGTATAATCCTCATATTGTCATGTTTTACGTTTGTCGGGCTTGAGAAAGGCCACCGGCGTTATCGCCGTCTCGAACGGGCATGAAAGCACGGCGCGCCCCGCCCTGAAAAGCTCCGCCGGGAAGATGGCGGGCATCACATACGACACGTATCGCCGCAGCAGCGGGGTTATTGCCGCGCGGCGCCGCGAGTCGCCGGCTATTATTATCTCGTCGGTCTGGCGCAGTTCCAGGGCCTGGCGCATTGCCAGGAGATAGTACACGGCATCGGCGTTGTCGGGGCAGTCGAAGGTGTTGGCCAGCAGCGGTGCGCGGTCGCCGAGCACCACCACGTCCATGGAGTCGTGCCGCAGGTTGACAAGGGTCTTGCCGCGTGCACGGCCTGTGTGCCGGGCGCCGAACCACACCGCCTGCGGCGAAAGGGTGTGGTGCATGGCCGGATTCACGAAGGTGCGGCGCACGAAATTGGCCGTGTCGGCCGGCACTTCATATTCCAGCCGCACATCAAGGCGCGGCCATATGTCGCTCATCTGCTCGTGTTCCGGAGCCGATGTGTCGGGCGGGTATACGGTGTGGAGCGTCTCGGCCGCCACCGCGTCGTCAGTCACGAATCCGGGCATGAGCGTGAACCGCGGTGTGCGCCACAGTATTGTCACCGAGCCATATTCGGCCAGCAGGCCGGGATTGTCGTAGACGGCGCTTTCGAGCGATTTGAGGCGTTCGGAGTGGGAGGTGCCTTTCAGCGGGGCCTCCATATGTTGCAGCGCGCCGTCCTCAAAGGGGCAGAACGCTATTGCCGAAAGTTCCGTGTCGGAAATCTCGGCGACCAGTTGCCATAGCTGTGGCTGGTGTATGAGGTCCTTGTCGATCATGGCGCTGCGTTTCACTGGGTTTTCTTCACTGTCTGCATTCCGGCACCGCCGCTGAAACGGTGGGCGTTGTTGTATTGTGAGCCGTTGCCCCAGGAGCCTTGCGAGCCGAAGGGATCGTTGGGGTCCTCCTCCTCTTCGTCGTCAGTGCCCCGCTGAGGGGCGTCCTTGGTCTTGGGCTTGTTCTTCTTTATGTCGTAGGGTTTCTGAAGGTCTACCGGCAGCTCGAACATAGCCCAGTCCTGCGATATATCCCAGTTCTTGCGCACATTGAGCTTTTTGGGGTAGTAGAACACCTCCTCGGCCGGATGGCTGGCGCCGAGATTGCCTGTATCCCATATCCCGTTGCCGTTGAGGTCGATGAATGCGCGTGCGTAATATGCGCCAGGGAGCAGGTGGGTGAACGAGGCTCCCTGCCCCGGCAGCGCGCCGGCGGTCTTCACCGGTTTGTCCTGGTTGTCGAGCAGTTCCACTACTACCGGGAGGGGGCCCAGCGAGTCGTAGGGTATGTCGGTGATATTGAGGCGCACGGTGCCGTAGTCGGCCATCTGCCGGGTGGTGAATTCCCCTTTCAGGGGTTTTATCCCTTCGCCGTAGATGTTGACCACCGAGAGGGAGTCGGCGGTGAGCCGGTAGCGCGCTCCCTCCTGCCACTGCACGGGGATTGTCCAGAATCGCCGCGAGAGGGAGTCGGGGATTGCCGCGCCGGTATCGGCGGCTACCCAGAGTGTGTCGGAGGCCATTTCCAGGCGCAGTGCGCCGGCGGGTATGGAGTCGAGCGGCTCCGAGGCTTCGAGTCTCAGGGGGTGGTTCAGTTCCTGCGGGTTCTGGCTGAGGTTGCGCAGAGTGAGGAATACCGGCTCGGGGGGGAGTGTGTCGTTTTTCTCTTTTTTCTTCGGCTTTGGGTCGCGGAAGAACATTTTCAGTGTGTCGGTCTGCCAGGCCAGGTCGCCGGCCGAGTCGGTCTTCTGGTAGCGCGCGGCAATGAAAAGGGAGTCCTGCGCCACCAGCGAGGGGTGCCGCAGCCAGTAGACGAGCGAGTCGCGTTCGGGCCGCGTTTCAAGCACTGCCATTTCCGGCTCGTCGAGAGAGCGGCCTGCCAGCGGTCCGTTTGCCACTGTAAATTCCGGAGCCTCGGCCCTGGGCGCTCCGAAAAGGAATGTGAGCTGACGCCGCACGGGGCGTTTGTAGTCACGCAGATACTGGGTGCGGTAGTTCTCGTTGAACCATGTCAGCAGAATGTCGTCGGGGAGGAACTGTGTGGCCTGGCGGGTGGCCACCGAGTCGGTGCGGAGCGAGGAGAGCAGGGTGTCGGTCAGTTCCACGGTCTGCGCCGACGGTGAGATTGTCAGCGGATAGAAAGCTACGTTCTCGGAGCGGTCCCAGCGCCAGTCGTGGTTGCGGTCGTCGATGGCGAAGATGCGGTATTCGCCCGGCTTGAGCCCGCGTATGGTGAACTGGCCGTACTGGTTGGTCTTGGCCACACGCTCCATCGGCATGGTTGTGAGGGCGGTGTCGCTCAGGTCGGAATATACGCCGACCACCATTCCCTGCGCCGGCTCCAGGGTGCGGGCCTCGAACACCATTCCTGATATCCGGAGGGAGTCGATTGTCGGACCGGTTGAGAAGTCGATGGCGAAGTTGTCGAGGATGTTACCCTCGTTGAGGTCGCGTATGGCATCGGAGAAGTCGATGGTATAGGTGGCGTCGGGCACTATGCTGTCGCGGAACTCCACCGAGAGGCGCCGCCCGTTCGACGATATGGCGGGACTCTGCGCCTGCGCCGGCGACACCACTATCTTGTTCGATGCGTCCTCCAGCTTGATGTTCTCGTTGAAAAAGATGTCGATGCGCCCGCGGTCTACGTTGACCTCGCCCGGCATCGGGGTGGAGCGCACGAACTCGGGGGCTTTCTCGTCGCGCGGCCCCCCCTCGGGGCGCCCTATGGAGGCGCAGGCGGCCACAGCAAGTGCCACCGCCGCAATCATTAGCCACCTCATCCAGAGAATCCTGCGCATACTCAACAGCATACCAAATAATACAGTCAGCGCCCTTGAGGCAGGGCGCTGGGGTTTGAAACAGTACCCCGGAGCAGAATCGAACTGCTATCTAATGTTTAGGAAACATCTATTCTATCCGTTGAACTACCAGGGCATGCCTTTTCCGAGGCAGGTGCAAAGTTAGCGATTATTTACGACAATAACAAACGAAACGGTAATTCAGTCCGGATTTGTCGTCGGTCAGCAGCCCGGAATCTTCTGTCACCACCCATTCTCCGGGTGTTATGGCGGGAAAGAAGGTGTCGGCGCCGGGGCATACGGCGTCGACTTCGGTGAGGAGAAGCTCGTCGGCCAGCGGCATCGACTGCGAGTATATCTCGACCCCGCCGATGATGAAGGTGTCGGTCTGCGGCGAGGCTGCCATTGCGAGGGCGGCCTCGAGCGAGGGGGCGCACTCTGCGCCGGGGGCGCTGAAGGCGTGGTTGCGCGTCACCACTATGTTGCGGCGGCGGGGGAGCGCTCCTTTGGGGAGCGACTCGAATGTGCGGCGCCCCATCACCACGGTGTGACCGGTGGTGAGGGTCTTGAACCGGCGCAGGTCGGCCGATATGTGGAATGCCAGGTCGCCCCGGCGCCCGATGGCGCCGTCGCGCCCTGTTGAGGCTATGATTCTGATCATACTGATACTTTTGCTGGAATATGCGGATGCGGGTCGTAGTTTTCGAGGGTGAAGTCGTCGTAGCTGAAGCCGAGCAGGTTGTCGACGGCGGGGTTGAGGCGCATCTGCGGCAGGGGGCGGGGCTGGCGTGTGAGCTGAAGGCGCGCCTGGTCGAGGTGGTCGTTGTATAGGTGCGCGTCGCCCAGGGTGTGGATGAACTCGCCGGGCTGCAGGCCGCATGCCTGTGCGGTCATCATAAGGAGCAGGGCGTAGGAGGCGATGTTGAACGGCACACCCAGGAAGCAGTCGGCGCTGCGCTGGTAGAGCTGAAGCGAGAGTTTGCCGGCGGCCACATAGAACTGGAACAGCGCGTGGCACGGCGGCAGGTTCATCTGGCCGAGGTCGGCCACATTCCAGGCGCTCACTATGATGCGGCGTGAGTCGGGGTTGTGCTTTATGGTGTCGACGGCCTCCGAAATCTGGTCGATGAACGAGCCGTCGTAGCCCGGCCACGAACGCCACTGGTAGCCGTAGATATGCCCCAGGTTGCCGTCGGGGTCGGCCCATTCGTTCCATATCCTCACGCCGTTCTCCTGAAGGTAGCGGGCGTTGGTGTCGCCTTTGAGAAACCACAGCAGTTCGTGGATAATCGACTTCAGATGCAGCTTCTTGGTGGTGAGCAGCGGGAATCCCTCCGAGAGGTCGAAGCGCATCTGGTAGCCGAACACCGAGCGGGTGCCGGTGCCGGTGCGGTCGTGTTTCTCCACGCCGTTGTCGAGGATATGTTTCAGCAGGTCAAGATATTGTTTCATTGTGCGGTGGGTTGTTATGGTTTGATGCCGTTGACGCGTATGGCTTTCTCCGGCCCTATCGGGCACACGTCCTGGCATGCGCCGCAGCCTATGCATCCCTGGTGTGCCACGGTGGCCAGCGGACGGCGGCGCCCCGGGGCGGCGGCCATCGTTATCACCGAGCGCGGGCAACTCCCGGCGCATGCGCCGCACCCCACGCATAGCTGCGGGTCGACGTGCGCGTGGCCGATGATGAAGATATGTTTCTCCTCTGCGGTCAGCGGCTCGAGGGCACCGGTGGGGCACAGCTCGGTGCAGAGCGTGCAGTCGTAGAGGCACCGGCCGCGGTCGTAGTCCAGCAGGGGCTGCATGGCGTTGCGCCAGCCGTATTCGTTCGTCGAGGGACGGAGCACCGTGCCGGGGCAGTGGCTCACGCAGAGGCCGCAGGCTGTGCACTTGCGGTGGAAATCGCCGAGAGTGCGCCGCCCGGGGGGCGCTATCGGCGTGGTGTCGGCACCGGCGGCAGCGGAATCGGCGGCGTCAAGTATGCTCTCCGCGCGTAAGATAACCGGCGCCGATGCCAGCAGCAGGCCGGTGGCCATGAATTTGCGGCGTGAAATCCTGACCGGTCCGGAGGTGGAGGCGGTGGCTCCGGTCTCTACCCTCTGCATCATCGGCAGGGCCAGGCGTTTGCGCCGTGTGGTGTAGGATATGGCTCCCTCTGGGCATACCGCCGTGCAGTCGAAGCAGACCACGCACCGCGAGCCGTCGACCACATGGTCGTCAAGGTCGATGCAGTGCCCTTTGCAGGCGTGCTCGCATTTGCGGCAGTTCACACACTGATCGGTGTCGATGTCGAAGTGCAGCAGGGAATATCGGGAGAAAAGCCCCAGGAAGGTGCCGGCGGGGCACACCGTATTGCACACCGTGCGCCCTCCGCGCCAGGCTGTGGCGAGCACAGCCGCCATCACCGCCAGCGACACGGCGGCGGCCAGCCCCGAGGCGGCGGCCACCTCTGAGCCTCCGGCCCACTGCACGGCAGGCCGGAGCCATTGCGAGGCGAAGCGCGCGTAGGTGCTGTAAGGATCGAGGAGCGACACCACCGCCGGCATTGCGCATAATCCTGCCGTCACGCAAAGTCCCAGCAGGGCCAGGCGCAGCGGAGTGCGCGGCGCGGCGTAGCGCCAGGGGCGCGCTGTGGAGCGGCGACCCATGCGCGGAAGCCGTGCGGCAACATCCTGTGCCACCCCCAGCGGGCACACCACCGAGCAGTATATCCTCCCGAATATCAGGGCTACAAGAGCCTGCACCACCAGAGCCGCCACGGCGCCCGACATTGCCAGCGGCACAATCTGTATGCGCGCTGTCCAGTCGAGGGCACGCACAATCCATGCCGCCGAGGCGGTGAGCAGGACAGTCATGGCCACAAGCATCGCCGCGGCCGCGGCGATGCGGCCGTAGCGCAACGCACGGCCTGCCGTCAGCGGCCTGCGCGGCTTTCTGTATGTGCCCGGTGTTGTCATCAGGAAGGCAAAGTTAGCTATTTTTTGCCTCAAAGTGAAAAAAAAATTTGAAAAACCCGATAAAAGTAGTTACTTTTGTGTTTTAAAACCGGGGGCTTCAGCCTACGCATGTGATTGCTGACGGCGGAGTCCGTATGCCATTTACATTCCTCAGCCATTTAACCGGCTGGTTATCAGTAAGCCCCAACTATTTAACAAATAATTTCAACTTAATTCAACTAATTTTTTCACCCAAAGCATTAACCCAACTGTCAATTAGGAATTACGAAGAATGAAAAGCCGCGAGGCTTCACCGGTGACACTTGGTTTCTAAAACACTTGAATCATGGAAGCTAACGAAGCTAAAAAACCGAAGCGTCCGCGCATCCAGTCGATGCCCGGCCTCAGCGACGCCCAGAGCGCCGAAAACCATTACGAGAAAAATTCTTACGCCGCAGGTCAGCATTCCGAGGGCAATGATGCCGCAGGCGGATACGGCCAGGGTGGCTATCAGCCCCGTCAGGGCGGTTACAACAACAACCGCCAGGGCGGCTACCAGCCCCGCCAGAACAACTACGGCTACAACAACCGTCAGGGCGGCTACAACAACAACCGCCAGGGTGGTTACCAGCAGCGTTCCAACAACTACCAGCGCCCCAACAACTACCAGCGCCCCGAAGGTTACCAGCGTCCCGAAGGCGCAGAGGCTGCATCGTCGGCCGCCGAAGGTAGCACCGCAGAGGGCAGCACCTACCAGCCCCGCCAGAACAACTACGGCTACAACAACAACCGCCAGCAGGGCGGCTACCAGCCCCGCCAGAACAACTACGGTTACAACAACAACCGCCAGGGCGGCTACAACAACAACCGTCAGCAGGGTGGCTACAACAACAACCGTCAGCAGGGCGGCTACGGCAACAACCGCCAGCAGGGCGGCTACAACAACAACCGCCAGCAGGGCGGCTACGGCAACAACCGCCAGGGCGGCTACAACAACAACCGTCAGGGCGGCTACAACAATAACCGCCAGGGTGGCTACAACAACAATAACCGCTACGGCAACAACCGCTACAACAACAACCGCGGACCGGTGCGTCAGGGCAAAACCTTCACACCGCGCCCCAAACGTATCGAATACGAGATGCCGCTGCCCGATCCTAACGAGCAGATCCGTCTCAACAAGTTCATGGCCAATGCCGGCCTGTGCTCGCGCCGCGAGGCCGACGAATTCATCCAGCAGGGTCTGGTGAAGGTCAACGGCCAGGTAGTAACCGAGCTCGGCACCAAAATCTCGCACGCCGACACCGTTGAGTTCAACGACAAGGCTGTGGCTCTCGAAAGCAAGTGCTACATCCTGCTCAACAAGCCCAAGGACTGCGTGACTACCTCCGACGACCCCAACGGCCGCACCACCGTGCTTGACCTCGTAAAGGGCGCCTGCGAGGAGCGCATCTATCCCGTAGGACGTCTTGACCGCAACACCACCGGTGTGCTGCTGCTCACCAACGACGGCGACCTGGCCTCGAAACTCACCCATCCCAAATACGTGAAGAAGAAAATCTACCACGTATGGACCGACAAGGATATCGCCGAAGAGGATATGCAGCGCATCGCCGACGGCATCGAGCTGGAGGACGGCGAAATCCACGCCGACGCCATCTCCTACGCCACCGAGACCGACCGCAACCAGGCCGGCATCGAAATCCACTCGGGACGCAACCGCATCGTGCGCCGCATCTTCGAGTCGCTCGGCTACCATGTCACCAAGCTCGACCGCGTGTACTTCGCCGGCCTCACCAAGAAGAACCTGCCCCGCGGCCGCTGGCGCTATCTCACACAGGAGGAGGTCAACTTCCTTAAAATGGGCTCCTTCGAGTAAATTTTTAATTCTCCCGGGCGCGATTTGGCCGGTAAAACTTCCGGTCACGTAATTATATGTACGCTCCCTCCGTTTTTCCGGCCAAAGCGCATCCGGGATAATAAAAATTTTTTTGGTTACGCTCTTTCCGTTGCCCGCCGTAGGGTCGCGACCTGTCGCGACCGCAATAAACCAAGGGGTAACTCATGATTTCTCACCAATCGCAATAAATGAAACGTACTAAAATAGTCGACCTTCTCAAAGATGCCTCGCTGCTGGGCAAGGAGGTCTGCATAAAAGGCTGGGTACGCACCCGCCGCGGTAACAAATATGTGCAGTTCGTAGCTCTCAACGACGGCTCCACTATACGCAACCTGCAGATTGTGTTCGACATGCAGCAGTTCTCCGACGAGCAGCTCAAGGCTGTCACCACCGGCTCGGCGCTGTGTGTCAACGGCATCCTGGTCGAGAGCCAGGGCAAAGGGCAGACCGTGGAGGTGCAGGCCCGTACTCTTGAGGTCTACGGCACTGCCGACCCCGAGACTTACCCGCTGCAGAAAAAGGGGCATACGCTGGAGTTCCTCCGCGAGATAGCCCACCTGCGTCCGCGCACCAACACATTCGGAGCGGTGCTCCGTGTGCGCTCCACCCTGGCCTATGCCATCCATCGCTATTTCCAGGAGCGCGGATTCTATTATCTCAACACTCCGCTTATCACCGGCAGCGACTGCGAGGGCGCCGGAGCGATGTTCCAGGTCACTACAATGGACCTGAAGAATATCGAGAAGCTCCCCGACGGTGCGGTCGACTACTCGGCCGACTTCTTCGGCAAGCCCACGGCGCTCACCGTCAGCGGTCAGCTCGAGGGTGAGCTGGGTGCCACAGCCCTGGGTGCAATCTATACTTTCGGCCCCACCTTCCGCGCCGAGAACTCCAACACTCCGCGCCATCTGGCGGAATTCTGGATGATTGAGCCGGAAGTGGCTTTCATCGACATCGACGAGAACATGGACCTGGCCGAGGATTTCCTCAAGTACTGCATATCATACGCTCTCGAAAACTGCCGCGACGACATCGAGTTCCTCGCCGAGCATTACGACAAGGGGCTCATCGAGCGCCTGGAGCATGTGGTGAAAGAGCAGTTCGTGCGCCTCACATATACCGAGGGTATCGAAATCCTCGAGAAATCGGGCCAGAAGTTCGAGTTCCCCGTGAAGTGGGGTGTGGACCTCCAGAGCGAGCATGAGCGCTTCCTGGTGGAGAAGCATTTCAAGCGTCCGGTAATCCTCACCGGCTACCCCAAGGAAATCAAGGCCTTCTACATGAAGCAGAACGACGACGGCCGCACTGTGCGCGCCATGGACGTGCTTTTCCCGGCTATCGGCGAGATTATCGGCGGCTCGGAGCGTGAGGAGAGCTACGAAAAGCTGATGACGCGCATCGAGGAGCTTGACATTCCGATGAAGGATATGTGGTGGTATCTCGACACTCGCCGCTTCGGCACTGTGCCTCATTCGGGCTTCGGCCTTGGCTTCGAGCGCCTGGTGCTCTTCGTGACGGGTATGACCAACATCCGCGACGTTATTCCCTTCCCCCGCACACCCAAGTCGGCTGAATTCTGATTCATTGCCGCAGAGGGTGTGGTCAGAATTGCCGGAGGCGGATTTTCCTTCGCTTCAGATACGCCTCTCGGATTCCTTACAAATAAAGCTAAAGCCCGGCCGATCGGCCGGGCTTTAGCTTTATGACTGTGTCGGGTTGTGTCAGAGAATCACCTTCTTGCCGGCAACGATATAGAAGCCTGCAGGGAGGTCCACGGTGTTGTCGCCGCCGCGGAGGCTGATGCTGAAGGTCACGCCGTCAATACGCGATACGGTGACGGTGCAGTCGGCGGGAGCCTCGATGTGGAGCTGTCCGTTGCTTACGCTCACCTTGAATCCTCCGGCCGAAACCTCGTTGAGAGCGGAGAAGGGGATTGTGCGCTGGTATCCGGCCGAGGTGTAGTAGCCGCCGTTGCGCCATGTCCAGTCGGCGGTCTGTGCGCCGCCGGAGTTGAAGATAAGGCCGGCTGTGCCGTCGGGGATAGTGGCTGTGCCGGTGTAGGTCCACTTGTAGATATTGTTGCCGAGGTAGGTCATGGCCGAGCCGGGCCATTTGCCGCCGAATTCCACGCCGTCATGCCAGGTGTAGGCCTGCACGCCGCTCCAGCCGTTGTCGGCCTCGAAGAATACGGCCTGCTCCCCTTCGGCAATGGTGGGCTCGGTGGGGTCGGAGGGCTCGGTGATATTGCCGCCGCCGGAGCCGTTGGGTCTCTCGGTCCAGGTCTCGGCCGGCATTGTCTCGTCGGGCCATTCGGTCCAGGGCTGGTCAACGGATTCTGTCGCGAAGATATATTTGCCGTCCTCGCCGACTTTGCCGGGAGCCGGAGTCTTGTCGGTGTCGAGCACATAGACGCGGATGTTGCCTTTGCCGGAGCAGTCGGCGGTGAGAGTGCCGTCGGTCACGGTCTTGACATCGCCGGTCACGGCATCGACGTAGCGGCCGTTGAGCACTCCGGTGAATGTGGCGCTGCCGGAGATGGTGACCAGCACGTAGGAGTCGGTCTTGCTGTCGGTGTAGCGACGTTTGAAGGCCATTTTGCCGGAGCAGCCTTCGTTGCTGTACTGCCCTTTGCGGAGGGCGGGCACGGCGGCGCGGATTTTGTTGAGGCGCTGAATGTGGCGCGCCAGGGGGTAGGAGAGGGTTGAGGCCAGGTTGCCAGTGGCTCCGGTGTAGTCGGCGAAGTCGTTGACTGTCACATCGCCTTCGAGATATCCGCCGAAGTATGCGCGGCCGCTGTCCTTGAGTGCAATCACGGCACCTTTGTCAATATCCTTCCCTTTCTGGAACTCTACTTCCGAGCCGTAATATATACAGGGTATGCCTCGGAAGGTGAACATCAGCGAGAGGTTTTCGGCCCAGGTGTCCTGTGTGCCGGTGAAGCGGTAGTTGCTGTCGGGGGCATAGTCGTGCGAGTCAACGTAGACCACGTTGTAGGTGGCGTCGTTGTAGAGGTAGTCCTCCGAGCGCACTCCGTAGGCTCCGGCGGCGGAGTTGAAGTTCCAGTGCATTGCGAAGTCAATCACGTTGAGGCCGGAGAAGTCGGTGTAGTCGGGGGTGTGGTAGCTGTTGCCGTTGAGCTGGTGGTTTGTGCTCCTGCGCAGTATGGAGGCGGCGTGGCCCAGGTCGTCGGTGCCTGATTTGAGCACTGACTCCCAGTTGGTGTGGCCGCTGACGGTGAAGAAGTCCTGCGAGCCCTCTGTTTCGGTGGGTATGGCCACCACGTCATCCCATGAGGAGGCATCCATGTCCCAGGCATAGTCTTTTGATTCCTTCCAGGTGTAGTAGCAGGGTGAGCAGTTATAGTTCTGGCCGCGGTAGATAACTTCCGTCGAGCGGGCGCACACCTCGCCGTACATGAAGAAGGGTGTGTTGCCGCGTTTGGCCTTTGCCTCGGCCGATTCGGCGGCGGCGATGAACTGCGGGAGGAACATCTTGTTGAACGACAGACGGGGTATATGGCCGGCGGTGTCGATACGGAAACCGTCGACACCCATTTTGATGAAGCGCGAGTAGCATTCCACCAGGTAGTTTGTCACGGCGGGGTTCTCGGTGTTGAGGTCTACGCAGTCGCCGGCAATCTGCCCCCACCAGCGCGAGGGGTCGTCCCAGTCGAACCACGCCTTGTGGTGGAAGTAGTTGTGTATGTCGTGGTTGGTGAAGTCGGAGTTTTTCATCAGCGCCAGGCGTGTGCCGTACTGTGCTGCCGCCTGCAGGGAGAGATAGTTGTCGGGGAGCACGCCGCCGTTGCTTACGGTGCGGGGAATCATCGAGGCGTTGATGTCGGCCAGGTTCTTGGTGTAGTCTTTGTCAAACATCGGGCAGATGTTGGACTCGCCGAAGTTGCCGGTATGCTGCAGCACAATGTCGAGTATCAGCTTCATGCCGCGCTTGTGCACTTCGTCGATAAGTTCCTGGAAAGCAGTCTCGGCGCCTGCGGCGTCGGCGTCCTTCGCCACATAGCGGTGGTCGATCTTGGAGAAGTCGATGGCGTGATAGCCGTGGTAGTCGAGGCCGGAGGCGTTCTCTACCACGGGAGTAATCCACACGGCAGTGAAACCGAGCGCCTTGATGTAGTCGAGTTTGTCGATAAGACCTTTGAAGTCGCCTCGCCATTCGGGGTCGTTGATGTTCTTCTCGCCGTCCCAGCAGTAGACGTTGTTGCTGTGGTCACCGTCGTAGAAACGGGTTGTCATGGCGAAATAGATGGTTTCGTCGCGGAAGTCGGTGCGGTCGCCCACAAAAGTAGCCGCCGATACCGATGCCATTGCCGAAGAGGCCATGACTGCGCCGCAGAGCGCATGCTTGAAAAAATTCATGGTAGAAATGTGAATGTAAGTAAGGATAAAAAGTGAACTCTGAAATAGTATTTTAGATTTTGCGGCAAAGGTAGGTATTATTGCCGTATTATGCAACAGATACGCACGGCTCTTTCATTTAAAAATGCTTGGAATTTTCAAAGTGTATGACTGATAGTTAGTTAAAAGCCATTAACCCTTTTATCCAAAATGAGATTAATACAGCCATTGCGTAACTGCTACATATAACTACCTGATTAACAGTGGCGCATTATAGCATCAAAGTTAAATGAAAGAGCCGTGACAGATACGTTGTGCGGTCGTTTTGGCTGCCCTGAAAAAAATCGCGGAAACCAGGGTGCTTAACGAACTATTATCATTCCGGAAACATTTTTGAAATATAAAGGGATGAAATTTGCAACGTAAAAAACTTCTGTCTTTATGGATATATTATTTCTATGTATTGTCATCTTCCTCTTCATCCTGGCGGTGTTTGACCTGTCGGTGGGTGTGAGCAATGATGCTGTCAATTTTCTTACGTCGGCAATTGGCTCGAAGGCGGCGCGCTTCCGCACGGTGGTCCTCATAGCCGCCGTGGGTGTGTTTGCGGGAGCGGCTATGAGCAATGGCATGATGGATATCGCCCGCCACGGCATTTTCCGGCCGGAGCATTTCTCGTTCTACGACCTGATATGTATTTTCATGGCGGTGATGGTGACCGACATCATCCTCCTTGACGTGTTCAATTCGCTGGGGATGCCTACTTCGACCACAGTGTCGATGGTTTTCGAGCTGCTTGGAGCCGCGTTTGTGATAGCGCTGATCAAGATGTGGGGCGACCCCGGGGCGCTGGGAGTCTCCGAGCTGCTCAACACCGGCAAGGCGCTGTCGGTGATTCTGGGTATATTCCTGTCGGTGGCCATAGCGTTTGTGTTCGGCACGGTGGTGCAGTTCCTGGCGCGTTCGATATTCACATTCGAGTACCGCAGCCGCCTGAAATGGAAAATCGGTATCTTCGGCGGAATCGCCACTACTGCCATAATATATTTCCTTCTGCTCAAAGGGGTTAAGGATATGGTCTGGATGACTCCGGAGATAAAGGGATGGATACAGGATAATACGCTTCTGATACTCGGCTGCTGCCTGGCGGTGTTCACGCTCCTGATGCAGTTACTCCACGCCCTGGGTGTGAATGTGCTGAAGGTGGTCGTGCTCATCGGAACTTTCGCGCTGGCCATGGCTTTTGCCGGCAACGACCTTGTGAATTTCATCGGTGTGCCTCTGAGCGGCTTCGCCTCGTGGCAGGACTACATGGCCAACGGCTCGGGCGACCCCTCTTCGTTCATGATGGACTCGCTCAACGGGCCGGCCAACACCCCGGTGTATTTCCTTCTGGGAGCCGGGGTGATTATGGTGGTGTCGCTCGCCACCTCAAAAAAGGCGCGCAATGTGACGCGCACGGAAATCGGCCTTGGAAGCCAGGAGGGTGGCGACGAGATGTTCGGCTCCTCGCGCATAGCGCGCCGCCTTGTGCGCTTGTCGCTGGCCATCCATTCGTCGGTGCGCCGCCACATGCCTGAAAAGTTGCGCCTGTGGATTGACCGCCGTTTCAACACATCGGAGATTACCCTGGAGCAGGGAGCGTCGTTCGACCTAATACGCGGAGCGGTGAACCTGATGCTTGCCGGGATGCTTATCGCCCTGGGCACATCCATGAAGCTGCCGCTCTCAACCACATTCGTCACATTCATGGTGGCTATGGGCACTTCGCTGGCCGACCGCGCCTGGGGGCGAGAGAGCGCCGTGTTCCGCATCACGGGTGTAGTCTCTGTGATCGGCGGGTGGTTCATCACCGCGGGTGTGGCATTTATCGGGGCTGCGCTGATTGCCGCGCTGATGCACTGGGGCGGGTTAGCCGTAATGATTGTAGCCGGGGTTGTGGCGGTGATTCTCATCGTGCGGAGCAACCTGCGGTTCAAGGCCCGTAAAGAGGAGGAGCAGAGCGACGCCATGTTCCAGGCCATACTCACCTGCGACGACAGCGACCGCACCTGGCCTCTGCTGCGCACCTATATAGTGCATGAGGAGAGGGCTTTCCTTGATTTTGCCGCCGCCACCTACGGCTCCGTCACGGAGGCTTTCGCCGGTGATGACGTAAAGGCCCTCGGACGTGCCTACAAGGCTCTGGAAAAGGAGAAGGACCTTCTGAAGAGCATACGCCGCAAGCAGACGCTGTGCCTGCGCCGTGTGCCTGCCGACACCGCCATAGAGAAAAGCGCATGGTTCCACATGGCCACCAATGCCTGCTCCACCATGAATTATTCTCTACGCCGCATCACGGAGGTATGCCGCGAGCATGTGGAGAATAATTTCAGGCCCCTTCCGGCCGGTTATCGCGAAGGATTCGGGCGCATACGCCAGGGCATCCTCTCGCTCATGGCCGACGCCTCGCCGCTGCTTGAGGCGGGTGCGGTGAAAGAGGTGTCGGAGGTGCGCCGCCGCGGCGACAGGCTCAAGGATGAGATTTCAGCCGAATGCCACCGTATCTACGACTGGCTTCACAGCGGAGCCGCTGACAACCTTACGGTGACTTACGTCTACCTTAACATGCTTCAGGAGTCACAGGAACTTGTGTCGGCTTTGCGCAAGCTGCTGCGTGCCGCCGCCAAGCTGCGCACCTCCGAACCGGTGCGCCCTACCCCTACGGTAGCTTCTTCCAAAGGTGCGATTCCGGAATCTGAGGCGGGCATCCGCTCCTGAAAAGGACTGAAAACAACTACATAAATCGCGCTGTGGAAAATGGATATATTTCATTTCCACAGCGCTTTGACTGTTTTGATGCACTACATTTTTGCTCACGGATGTTGACATTGTGGTGCTGAGGCTGTATCTTTGCCTGAACGAAATCCATAAAGCTATACTGATACCCTCCGGAAGTCTGTCTGAATCTTCGTGATGCTACCTTGAATCTACACTGGTCACAAAACCGGAACACCACCCGGTGGCGATGGATTTTTTTATAACTTTGTAACCGGAAATGAAAAAACAGTTTCTATTGTTCCTGCTCGCCATAATGCTTTCGGGAGTCTGCCTCAGCGCCGACTCCGGCGATACTCCCATTGACTCGCTGATGCGGCACCTCGATGAGGTCATCGCCGCGCGCCCGGCATATCTGAGGCAGAAGGAGACGCGGCTCCAGGGGCTGCATTCACGCTATGACTCGGCTGTGGATGATGATTCGCGTTTCAAGGTGCTTGGAGAGCTTTTCGACGAGTATCATCCGTTCAACACCGATTCGGCCTACCATATCAGTCTGCGACAGGAGGCGGTGGCCCGGCGCATCGGCGACCCGGCTCTTGTGGCAAACGCCAGGCTTCACCGTGCGAATGTGCTTAGCTCGACCGGCATGTACCGCGAGACGCTGGAGATTATCGACTCCCTCCCCAAGGAGGACATACCCCCTTATCTCAAGCCTTATTATTATCATACGGTGCGCACCGTATACGGGCTGCTGGCCGATTATGCCGCATTCCCGGCCGAGAAGGTGCGTTACCGCATAGTCACCGAACAATACCGTGATTCGCTCCTGGCAATAAATCAGCCCGGCACCCTGGGTTATGCCGTGACAAGCGCCGACAAGCATAATGTCAACGGCGAGCCATGGAAGGCTATCAGGGAGCTCAATGACTTTATCTCGTCGGAGAACCTCACGGAGCATGAGATGGCAATCTGCGCGTGGACCCTCTCCGAGTCGTATGGCATGACCGGCGATTTCGCTTCCCAGAAGAGGTATCTGATACTGTCGGCGATTTCCGACATGAAAGCCTCCGTGCGCGAATATGTGTCGCTGCGGCAGCTCGCTTTGCTCCTCTATAAGGAGGGCGACCTCGACCGGGCGTATCAGTTCCTCACCATAGCCGTGGACGATGCCGCCAAGAGCAATGCCCGCCAGCGCATCATAGAGCTCAACGCATCATATCCGATGATCAATTCAATCTACATCGAGAAGGTGCACAAGCAGCACACCGCTCTGTTGAAGACCATCGTGATTATCGCCGTGCTTCTGCTGGTGCTGGTGGTACTGATGCTGCTGATGCGCAAGCAGATGGCCCGCATAGCGCGTGCCCGGCGCGAGGTGGAGGAGGCCAACGGGGAGCTCAACCGCCTGAACGACGAGCTGCTGTCGTCCAACGGCAAGCTTGCCGAAGCCTATAATGCCATCGCCGAGATTTCGGAGATGAAGGAGGCTTATATCGGGCGATATATGGACCAGTGTGTGGCGTATATCGAGAAGCTCGATTCCTACCGCAAGTCGATAGGCAAGCTGGTGAGCTCGGGCAAGTCCGACGACCTCAAGGCTCTGGTGAAATCATCGACGATGATCGACCAGGAACTGAAGGCATTCTACGACCAGTTCGACAAGACATTCCTCTCCCTTTTCCCCACTTTCGTCGACGACCTCAACAGCCTCCTTATGCCTGAGGAGGCCATCATTCCCCGGCGCGAGGGGAGCCTCACGGCCGAGCAGCGCATATTCGCCCTTATCCGTCTCGGCATCTCCGACAGCGACAAGATAGCCCGCTTCCTGCGCTACTCCCTCACCACAATTTACAACTACCGCACCAAGGTGCGCAACAAAGCCCGCGGCGACCGCAACCTGCTGGAGTCCGAAATCCTCAAGATAGGGCGCGGCACCTCAGGCTGACCTCCTGTTTTCCGCCGCCCTGACTGCTATCGTAACCACTACATAAAACCGCCCCGCTGATTCGGCTATCTTTTTGATTACCAGTTGCTGTTGATTTAAAATTCACTACTTTTTGATTTCACGGCATTGACAAGGGGCTCTCCCTATATATAACTTTGCACCGCAAACCTGATTTTAAACAACCTCTAAAACTCAAACCAAGAATTTAATATCACAAAAAATGGAAAAATGCAAAAGCTCTCTGCGGCATCTATTCCTTATGCTGATGTTGCTCGCCGGCATACAATGCCTGTCGGCCCAGCAGATAAGCGTGACGGGAACGGTGACCGACCCTTCGGGTGAACCTCTTATCGGTGTGAGCGTAATCGCTTCCGGCGGGAAAACCGGCACTGCCACCGATATTGACGGCAACTACACCATCAAGGTCGACTCAAAGTCGAAACTCACATTCTCGTATATAGGCTACAAGACGGTTGAAGAGGCCGTGAACGGCCGCACTGCCATCGATGTGCGCATGGAGGAGAACTCCGCCGTGCTCGACGAGGTGGTGGTTATCGGCTACGGCACGATGGACAAGAAGGAACTCACATCGGCCATCTCGCACGTGGGCGAGAAAGACTTCCTCACCGTCAGCTCGCTCGACCCCTCGATGATGATCCAGGGCAAGGTGCCCGGCGTGTCGATTACCAACACCGGCGCCGGCGATCCCAACAACCAGGCCAGCATCCAGATACGCGGCGTCAGCTCGCGATCGGCAGGCCTCGGCCCGCTGATTGTGATTGACGGCGTGCCCGGCGGCAACCTCACCAACCTCAACCCCAACGATATCCAGTCGTTCGACATCCTCAAGGACGGCGCCGCATCGGCCATCTACGGCACACGCGGCTCCAACGGTGTGATTCTGGTCACCACCAAAAAGGGCTCCAAGGACGGCGCGGTACACACCTCATACTCCGCCCAGCTCTCATGGGACAAGCTCAAGAACGAGCTCGACATGATGGATGCCGACGACTACCGCCAGGTGCGTCTGGGCTGGGGCGACACCGGCGTGGACCTCGGCGGCAATGAGAACTGGCTCGACGCCGTGTCGCGCACAGGCTTCTCGCAGCAGCACACCCTCTCGGTAAGCGGCGGCAACGAGCGTTCAAACTACCGCGTGAGCGCCGACTACCGCTATGCCCATGGTATCGACCTGCGCTCCAAACGTGAGGAATACGGCGCACGCGCATCGGTGAGCCACACCACAAAGGGCGGTCTCTTCACCGTAAACCTCAACATGGCTCCCCGTATCATCTACCGCGACAACGCCGACTGGGGCGTGTTCAAGAATGCCATCGAGGCTAACCCCACCACCCCGGTGATGGACCCCGAGAACCCCGGCCGATACTATAATTTCCAGGGCCAGGTTGTAGGCTACAACCCGGTGGAGAACCAGAAGCTCGAGACTGACCATGCCGACACCAAGCTCCTCGACTGGGATGCCTCGCTGCGGCTCAACCTCCTCCCCCTGCTGGCGAAGAACCTCTCAAACCACACTCTCAACACTCAGGTTTCGTTCGCCGACCACCAGTACTCCAACAACAATTCATGGTTCCGCCCCTCGACCAGCACCCAGGCCATCAACGCCGGCCGCGAGGGTGAGGCTACACGCTCCTACTCGAAAGAGCGCCAGTATATCTTCGAGTGGCTCACAAACTACAACACCCACTTCGGCCAGAACAACATCAAGGCCATGGCGGGCTACTCCTACCAGTATTCGCAGTATTCGGGCTTCAGCGCCGAGAACAAGGACTTCCCCAACGACGGTCTCGGCCCCGACAATCTCGGCTCGGGCGAACTGGCCAAGGAGGAGGGCGAGGTGCTCATGGGCAGCTACAAGAACGACGCCAAGCTCATCGCTTTCTTTGCCCGCGTAAGCTACGACTGGGCCGGCAAATACCTCGCCACTGCATCGCTCCGCCACGAGGGCTCGTCGAAATTCGGCGCAAACCACAAGTGGGGCAACTTCCCCGCCTTCTCGCTGGGCTGGCGTATCTCCGAGGAGCGCTTCATGGAGGGCACACGCTCGTGGCTCAACGACCTGAAAATCCGCGGCGACTACGGCGAGACCGGCAATCAGAACTTCGACAGCTATCTTTCGCTCAACACCATGAGCGGCTTCGGCTATTACTTCTACAACGGCAAGTACTTCCAGGTATGGGGGCCGTCGAAGAACGTAAACCCCGACCTCCGCTGGGAAAAAGGGAAGAACTGGAACGTAGGTCTTGACTTCTCGATGTTCAACAACCGTTTCTACGGCTCACTCAACTACTTCAACCGCCGCCAGCAGGACCTCCTGGGCAACTATAAGGTGTCGGTGCCCCCATTCCTCCACGACGAGACCTATGTGAATGTGGGCACGATGAAGAACACCGGCTTCGAGTTCGACCTCAACATAACCGCCGTGCAGACCCGCGACTTCGACTATAACTTCAACGTCATCGGCACATGGATGAGCAACAAGTTCGTTGATTTCTCCAACTCGCAGTATATCGGACAGGACTACTACAACGGCGCCGGCACCGAAGACCCTTACCCCTTCTATGACCTCCAGCGCATACAGAAAGGGGAGTCGCTCGGCAACTTCTACATGTGGCGCTACGCCGGCATCACCCCCGAAGGCGACTGGCTCGTCTATGACAAGGACGGAGATATAATCCGCGCCTCGCAGGCCACCGACGCCGACCGTGCCATCGTGGGCAACGGTATGCCGAAGTTCACCATGTCGACCACCCACAATTTCCGCTACCGCAATTTCGACCTCTCGCTCTTCTTCCGGGGCGCTTTCGGCTACGACATCTTCAACATCCACGATTTCTACTACGCCAACCGCAACTTCACCGGCAACCGCCTGAAAAAAGCCTATGGGAAGAACTTCGACCTCAATCCGCAGGCCAACCCCGTGGTCAGCGACTACTACCTCGAGCGGGGCGACTACTTCAAGCTCGACATGGTGACGCTGGGCTACACCATAAAGCTGCCGCAGACACGCTTCCTCGACCGTATCCGTGTGTACGGCTCGGTGAAGAATGTGTTCACTCTCACAAAGTTCTCGGGTGTAGACCCCTCCTCCTATCAGGTCAACGGCCTTTATCCCGGCACTCTCAACGGCTCGGGCGGCCGCACCTACTTCCCATCCACACGTCAGTTCATAATGGGCGTGCAGGTTGATTTCTAAAGCACTCTCTAAACATTATAAAGAAATGAAATTTCTCCGCAATATAGCTTTCGCCGCCCTCGGTGTGGCCGCGCTCTCGGGGTGCACCAACCTCGACGAGACTCTTTACGACCAGGTGGGCACAGGCAACTACTATAATACCAAAAACGATGTGATACGCGCGGTGTTCCGCCCCTTCGAGCATGCCTACTGGAGCATCCAGAGCCGCCATGTGCTCAACGAGCTGACCGCCGACCAGCTTATCACCCCCACGCGCGACGGCTGATGGGACGACGGCGGCAAATGGCGCCGCCTCCACTACCACCAGTGGGATGTGGAGGACGGCGGCGATGCCCAGACCGAGTGGAACGGCTGTTTCCAGGGCATCATGCAGTGCAACTATGTGATCGAGGACCTGGCCGACCTCAATCCCGCCGACTTCGGCATATCGGAGGCTGAGTTCGACAACCTCGCCGCCCAGTGCCGCGCCCTCCGCGCATGGTTCTATATCCGTCTGCTCGACGCTTTCCGCAACGTGCCTCTGGCAGTGAGCTTCCGCGACGTGTCGCTCAACACCGAGGGGCAGGTGGAGCCGAAAGTAGTGTTCGACTTCATTGAAAAGGAGCTCATAGACTGCCTCTCCCTGCTCACAAAGAAGGATGCCCTGGGCTCGCAGGCCCAGTACCAGGGGCAGTGGACCCAGGCTGCCGCCGCCGCGCTGCTGGTGCGCCTTTACCTCAACGCCGAGGTCTACATCGGCCAGGACCGTTACAGCGACTGCGCCAAGTATGCACAGAATATCATCGACGGGGTCTATGGCAACTATGAGCTCGCCCCGACCTGGGACGCTCCTTTCGACTGGAACAACGACAACTGCGACGAGGTGATTTTCGGTTTCCCCTCCGACCAGGGATACTCGTTCTGGAACTACCAGGGCGACACCTACTGGTGGACAGTGCCCGCACGCGCACGCTACTATTTCAACGATGCAAAGTCAAAGGGTGGCGACCATAACACCAAATATGCCTGCTCCCCCTCGTATGACCTTGACGGCAATCTCTATACCTATCAGCTCGGCATGCCGGTGCAGAAATTCCGCAAGTATGACGGCGACGTGCGCATGAAGCTTTACCGCAACCTGGGCAACTCCACCCGCGAGGGTATGTTCCTCTTCGGCTACCTCGAATATATCGACGAGAACGGCGCGACAAAGCGTTTGCGTGCTCCGGAACTCCCCTACGACCTCTATATCCGCGACGCCGTAGGCCCCTTCCAGGGGATGGACCCCGGCAAGTGGCCCACACAGAAGGAGTCAAACCTCCGCACCGGCGACCATAACTCGGGATGGCACTTCGCCAAGTATCCCTTCTACTCCGATGACGACGCCCACCAGATGGAGAGCGACTTCACCGAAATCCGCCTGGCCGAGGTAATATATTCGCTGGCAGAGTGCAAGCTCCGCGCCGGCTCGAAAACGGATGCCGCGAAACTCCTCAACAGCGTGCGCCGGCGCAACTATCCGGCCGACCGCCTCGACGATGTGCTCTATGCGCCCGAAGGGAACGCCAATCTCGATATCGATGAGATGCTCGACGAGTGGGGCCGTGAATTCTTCGCCGAGAGCCGCCGCCGCATCGACCTTATCCGTTTCGGAAAGTTCTCCACCTCGACCTGGTGGGACAAAACTCCCGATGCCGACCGCCACTATGAGATTTTCCCCATCATGCGCCCTATTCTCAACGCTAACCCGGCGCTGAAGCAGAATCCAGGCTACAACAGCTAATCCTCACCTTATCGCAGAATAAAATCATGAAAATCAAAAATATATTATCAGGAGTAGTGGCTCTGGCCGCTGTGGCCCTCACCGGATGCGACAGCGAGAAGGAACTCGTGATTATTGACGGACAGCTCCCGCTGAAGACCTCGACTCTCTTCATGGTGGGCGACGCCACCCCCACGGGATGGTCTATCGACTCTCCCACGCCTATGACTCAGTCGGAGGCCGACCCGCTGGTATTCGACTGGGAAGGCTCTCTCAGCAAGGGAGAGCTCAAACTCTGCCTCACAACCGGAAACTGGGATGCCGGCTTCATACGACCCATGGAGAACGGCCGCACGATTTCGGCCGAAGATATTACCGGCGAGGCTTTCGACATGCACGCCGGTGACCCCGACAACAAATGGGTAATCTCAGAGGCTGGCAAATACCGCCTGAGCTTCAACCTGCGTGACTGGACCTACTCCACCACTTTCCTCGGCGCGGCCGACAAGCCCGTGGTAGAACCGATAGCCACCGAACAGCTCTATATGGTGGGCGACGCCACTCCCGCCGGATGGAATGTCGACAGCCCCACCGAGCTGACCCGTGTCTCCGACTACATCTTCACCTATGAGGGCGACCTCACAACCGGTGAAATCAAGGCATGTCTCACTTCCGGAAGCTGGGATGTAAGCTTCATCCGCCCCGAAGAGAACGGCACCAGAATCACAAAGGACGGCGTAGAGACCCCCGACTTTGTGTTCACCGCCAATCCTGACAACAAGTGGGTTGTGGCCGACCCCGGCAAATACCGCCTGACTTTCGACCTCGAGCACTGGACTATCAAGGCCGAATACCTTGCAGCTCCCCCTGCTGTGGAGATGAATCCGATCGAGACCCAGACTCTCTTCATGATCGGCGACGCCACCCCCAACGGCTGGAGCATGGACGATGCCAGCGAATTTACCCCCGATTCCTCAAACAGATATATCTTCGTGTGGGAAGGCAATCTGGTCACCGGCTCATTCAAGGCCTGTCTGGAACGTGACGGCACTTTCTCGTGCCCCTTCATCCGTCCGTCGTCGGCCGATGTGGAAATCAACAAAAGCGGTGTGGCTGCCGATGACTTCGTGTTCACCACAAGCCCCGACGACCAGTGGAAAGTCACCGAGGCCGGCCGCTACCGCATCACTTTCGACCTCGAACACTGGACAATCAATGTAGAGGCCATTTGAGTCATAACTAATAATATTTACAGAAATGAATCTCAAGACAAATATACTGGCAGCTCTCGCCATTGGCTCCGCTCTCTGCGGCTGCAGCAACGAGATAGAGATGCGCCGACCGCCCAAATTCGAGCTCCCGGAGCTCCCCGACGTTGGCAATATCCACACTTTCAAGGCTCCGATGTACTGGAGCGTATATGAATACTGCTATGAGCTGGAGCGCGCCGGAGTGCCGGGCGACCAGATGGATATCAATGCTCAGGAGTGGGAAAAGATTCTCGACTGGATGGCGCGCGACCTCAAGCCCCACGGCTACGACATGGTGTGCACCGACGGCTTCATGCCGATGCTCGCCAAGGACAAGTCGGGCTACATGACCCACTACGGCTCGATGCCGCTCAAGGACCTCGTGGCCATGGCCGCGGAGCGCGGCCTGAAGGTGGGTGTCTACGACAACCCCCTGTGGGTGCACGGCCCTGAAAGCACCGTGATCGAAGGCACCGACTACACTTTCGGATCGCTGACCTACAACGGCTCCGACCCGGTGGCATACCCCGACGCCAAGGATGGCTTCAACTGGGTTGTGGCCACGCACCCGGGTGCCTACGAATATATCGACGGCTTTTTCAAGCATTATCACGAGATGGGTATCGACTATATCCGCATGGACTTCATGTCGTGGTATGAGGACGGCAAGGACCGCTACCTCGGCACAAGCGGACGCGGTTACGGACGCGATGTCTATGCCCGGGCTCTGAACTACATTGCCCAGGCTGCCAAGAAATACGGCGTGTTCACCTCCGTGGTGATGCCTCACCTCTACGACGACGCCCTCCTGGAGGCTCAGTACGGCAACATGATGCGTATCGTGGCCGATACCGGCACCGGCGGATGGTGGCAGTGCTCGGCCCACGACCGCGGGCAGTCGTATGCCACATGGCCCAACTGCATGAACATGTTCGACGGCTTCACATACTGGTCGCACATCACCGGCCGCGACAAGGTGATTCCCGACGGTGACTTCATCCGCCTGAACACCTTCGACACCGATGCCGAGCGCGAGACTGTGGTTTCGCTTCAGCTTATGGCCGGCGGCCCGGTGACCATCGCCGACCAGTACCACAACATCGGCAACAACCTCCGCTTCTACACCAACGATGAACTGCTGGCCCTCAATGCCGACCGGTTTGTGGGCAAACCGCTGAGCGACAAGCTCAACGACGCCGCAAATCAGATATGGTACGGCCAGATGTCGAACGGCGACTGGATTGTAGGCCTCTTCAACCGCGACGACAACACCACAACGGTAGAGGTTAACTTCGCCGACCTCGGCATTGACGGCGCCCGCAATGTGCGCGACCTCTGGAAGCACACTGACGAAGGGCAGGCCACATCAATCAAAGCAAACATCGCTCCACACGGATGCAAAATCGTAAAGCTCTCTAAATAACCCTGATGAAACCAGTTTATATCGCTTTGGCGCTCCTCCTTGCGGGGAGCGCCAAGGGGGTCTGCGCCTCCACTGTGACCTCGCCCGGCGGCAAAGTCACCCTTAATTTCGACGTAGTGGAGGGACGCCCCACCTATGATATGTCTTTCAAGGGAAAGACTGTGATAAAGCCCTCCACCCTCGGTCTCGAACTGATAGGCTCCACCGACCTGATGGATAAATTTGAAGTCAAAAACGTGACTGTTACCGACTTCGACGAGACATGGCAGCCGGTGTGGGGCGAGAACAAAACAATCCGCAACAACTACCGCGAGATGCTGGTGGAGCTCGCCCAGCCACCGCACGGCCGATTCATGAATCTGCGTTTCCGTGTCTACGACGACGGTATTGGTCTGCGCTACGAGTTCCCCGTACAGCAGTATCTCGATTACTTCCCCGTGCGTGAGGAGCACACTCAGTTCGCGCTCACCGGCGACCACACCGCATGGTGGATTGCCGGCGACTACGACACCCAGGAGTACGACTACACCGAATCGCGCCTGTCGGAGGTGCGTTCGCTGATGAAGGATGCCATCTCCGGCAACGCTTCCCAGACCCAGTTCTCGCCCACCGGCCTGCAGACCTCGCTCCAGATGAAGACCGACGACGGTCTCTATATCAACATACATGAGGCCGCTCTGGTCAACTACTCGTGTATGCACCTCAACCTCGATGACGAGAACATGGTGCTCGAATCGTGGCTCACCCCCGACGCACAGGGGGTTAAAGCCTATGTGCAGACCCCCGACCACACCCCCTGGCGCACTGTGATGGTGAGCGACGACGCACGCGACATGCTCGCGTCAGACCTCATCCTTAACCTCAACGACCCCTGTGCCTACGAGGATACATCGTGGATCAAGCCGGTGAAGTATATCGGCGTGTGGTGGGAAATGATCGGCGGCGGCAAGCCCTGGTCGTACACCGACGACATCGCCTCGATAAAACTCGACACCGTAGACTACACAAAGGCAGTTCCCCACGGCAAACATCCGGCCAACAACGAGAATGTGAAGAAATATATCGACTTCGCCGCCGAGCACGGCTTCGACCAGGTGCTCGTGGAGGGGTGGAACATCGGCTGGGAAGACTGGTTCGGCAAATCGAAGGACTATGTGTTTGACTTCCAGACTCCATATCCCGACTTTGACCTCGAAGGGCTCAACAGATATGCCAGCGAGAAAGGGGTGAAGCTGATGATGCACCACGAGACATCGGGCTCGGTGCGCAACTATGAGCGCCACCTCTCCGACGCCTACCGCCTGATGGAGAAGTACGGCTACAATTCGGTGAAGTCGGGCTATGTGGGCAATATCATCCCCCGCGGAGAGCACCACTACGGACAGTGGCTCAACAATCACTATCTCTATGCGGTGACCGAGGCGGCGAAATATAAAATAATGGTCAACGCCCATGAGGCTACCCGTCCCACCGGTCTGTGCCGCACATATCCAAACCTCATCGGCAACGAATCGGCCCGCGGCACCGAATACGAGGCTTTCGCCGGCAACAAGCCCTCGCACACAACCGTGCTCCCATTCACACGCCTGCAGGGCGGCCCGATGGACTACACTCCCGGCATCTTCGAGATGGATATGAAGAAGGTGAACCCCGAGAGCGCCGGCCATGTGAACTCCACGCTCGCCCGTCAGCTCGCCCTCTACGTGACAATGTACTCCCCCCTCCAGATGGCCGCCGATACCCCCGAGACTTACAGCCGCTTCATGGACGCTTTCCAGTTTATCAAGGATGTGGCAGTTGACTGGGATGAAAGCCGCTACCTCGAGGCCGAACCGGGCCGCTACGTGGTGGCTGCGCGAAAGGCGAAGGGAACCGACAACTGGTTTGTGGGGTGCACCGCCTCCGAACATGGCCATGAGTCGGAGCTGAAGCTCGATTTCCTTGACAAGGGACGCAAGTATGAGGCGGTGATATATGCCGACGCTCCCGGCGCACATTATCTCACCAATCCGCAGGCCTACACCATCACCCGCCGCAAAGTCACCGACAAGACACGCCTTAAGATGAAGGCTGCCCCCGGCGGCGGTTACGCCATCTCGATCATACCTGTGAACTGATTGGGAAATTTTTTGAACAGGCACTTACCTAATATTTTAACACAATAAAAATGAAAAAAATTACTCTAGCACTCTCGCTTCTGGCCATGGCGGCTTCGGCTTCCGCTGCCAACCTCTACATCATCGGCGACGCAACCCCTTATGGCTGGAGCACCGATGAAGCCACCGCGCTCCTCTCCACGGCTGAGACTCCCGCAGTCTACACCGGCACTATCTACCTCAAGGCCGACCAGAATTTCAAATTCATGACTGTGCCCGACTGGGGCAACACCGAGTACGGTGCCGCTCCCGACGCCTCGCTCACCGACGGTGAGATCGCGCTCGCTTCCGGCACTGACGACAACGGCTATGGCCAGCTCCGTGTGCCCGAGGATGCCAACTACCTCATCACCGTCGACACCGAGACTCTGAAGGCCACAATCGTAAAGTCGGCCTACCAGGATACTGAAATCAAGCTCTGCTCCCTTTTTATGGTGGGCAGCGCCACCGCCGGCGGCTGGAGCGTGGATGAGGGTACTCCCATGTTCCAGGATGCCGAGGCTCCTTACAAGTACGCCGCGGCAAACGTCAACCTTGCCGAAGGCTCATTCAAGATTGCCACTGTGATAAAAGGTGGTGGCTCGTTCGACCAGAAATATTTCTATTTCCGCTCGGCCGACAACGACGGCAAGATGGCTCTCAACCAGGACGGCGACCTCCAGTGGAGCATCGCTGAAACTGCCGCCTACGATGTGACTGCCAACACTCTCACCGACGACCTCACCATCGCCCCTGCCGGCCTGTCGGCCATCACAGCCGTTGATGCCGACACCGACGCTCCCGCCGAATATTTCACACTCGGCGGCGTGAAGGTGGTGACCCCCTCGGCCGGCCTCTATATCTGCCGCCGTGGCGATGTTGTCAGCAAGGTTGTAGTGCGCTGACATGGCTGCCCGCAAAACTCTAAATCATACATATTTCAATTCAGGTAAAGTAAGAAGATAGAATTGCCGGAGAGGTAGCGTCCGCGAGGTCGCTTCCTCTCTGTTTTTCCGGCAGTCTCCGGCTATATTGTATGTTAAAGTAGCCGGTGTAAGCAATATTTAACGTGAGGGAGCGTTTTTTATAAAAGTCCAGCATATAATTTTGGTTTGATTATGAAGATGATGAAATGGATTGCAGCCGCGGTTGCGCTGCTTGCTCCGGCAGGCACGGTGGCGGCCGGAAACGGCGCTGAAAACGCAAACGGACCGATATGGGGTGTGCGCGGAGCGCTTGACCTGAATATACCCGGCCGCTGGCATGGCGACGCCGGGAGCGTGAAGATGTACCGCAACGGTTTCGGCGCCACGCTGGGAGCGGTGTGCAACATCCCTCTGGGGCGCAGTCCGTTTTACCTGGAGCCGGGTGTGTCGTTTTTCTACGACACTTATTCCTACGATGGCCTCACGGTTATGGGCGCTGACGACAGCGAAATCCACGATCCGGGCATCTGCAAGCTCGGTGTCAGGGTGCCGGTTGTGGCCGGTTATGATTTCGTAATCGCCGGCCGTCTTAACATGACCGTATATACAGGTCCGGAACTGAGTTATGCCTTCTCGGGCAAAGTGAAGCTCAACGATGACCAGAAACAGATTGTCGGCGATGATTTCGACAACAATATTTTCGGCCGCAACGGTCAGAGCCGCATCGACTGCGCCTGGAAGGCGGGGGTAGGGTTCCCCATCGACAATATGATGGTGGGTGTTGATGCCGCCATTGGTATGACCGACCTGCTGCGCACGCCGATGTCGTTCAGAGAGAACCGCGTGTCGGTATCATTCACATATTATCTGTAAACTGTCGTGACGACGTATTTACAGGGCTTTATGGCGCCTCGTCGGCGCCGGGGATAAGGAGGAAGCCCGGGTGTGAATATGTGAACTCAACGAGTCCCATCGAGGCCAGGCGCGTAATGGCGTCCTCGGCCTCGTTGCGTGATATATGGGCTGTGATGTGGAATGTGGCGGGGTCTACGCTGCCTGCTGCGCGCAGCAGGTGGAGCAGTGCCTGCTCTGCCTTGCTGAACCGCAGCAGTGCCGGGGTGCCGGAGGCGGCGCGCTGCCATGCGCGCACCATCAGCGGCGGCGCGGCGATATTTTCGTCGGCCACGCGGTAATATGCTTTCAGAGTGTTGCGCTCCTCACGCACGAATACCGGACGCAGTGTGGCGCGCGGTATGGCGGCCACATACACCACCGCCCCCTCGTCGCACCGATAGGCGGTGAACTCCACTTTCTGCGCCGGACGGCAGAAGGTCTCGGCGGCAGCCTCAATCATATAAAGGTCCTCCTCGGAGCGCACGCCGGCGATGGCGCCGTTATCCTTTACGCCGATGAGGAGGCGGCCGCCGTCGTTGTTGGCGAAGGCGGAGATGGAGCGGGCTATCTTGCGGGCGTCGGAAATCTGGAATTTGAAATCCTGGTGCTCGTGCTCCCCCTCTTGTATGAGGCGGTGGATGAAGTATTTCCCCTTTATGGCTTTGAGGTCCTTCATTCCTCGGCGGGGTAAACGGTGGCGGGGTCCGGGAGCACCTCCTCGAGGTAGATGCGTGCGGCGTGGCGCGCGGCGTCGAGGTCCATGAACGTGTAGTTGCCGCAGTCGCGCGGGGTGGCTCCGGGTATGTCGGCTTCAGTGCCGGGATATGTGGCGATGAATGCGAAGGTCTCGCGCAGCAACCCGATGATGTCGTTGCTTACGAGTTCGCCCTGGAGTATGAGGTAGTTGCCGGTACAGCAGCCCATGGGCCCCCAGTAGACCACCTTGGGCGCCCACACCGGGTGGTTGCGCAGGAAGGTGGCGGCGAGGTGCTCCATGGCGTGCAGGGCCTGCGGTGTGATGGCCTTTTGGCGGTTGGGGAGGGTCATGCGCACATCGAAGGTGGTGAGGCAGTCGCCCGAGGGGGTAAAGTCGCGGCGCGACACATAGACTCCGCGCTCCAGGCGGTTATGGTCGATGGTGAACGAGGGTATCTTTTTCATCTTCAGGAGAGGCATTTCTTCAGTACGTCGAAAGTGGCGGCAGGGGCATCGTTCCAGAAGTTGAGGTACTGGTCGATGTGGTTGTCGGCGCCGGGGTAGTCGCTGACCACCCTTATCATGGCGAACGGCACCCCCTGGCGGTGGCATACCTGGGCAATGGCGCCCGATTCCATGTCGACGGCAATGGCATCGGGGTGGAGCGAGAGGATGCGGGCGAGTTCTTCGGGGGTGTCGACAAACATGTCGCCGGAGGCCACAAGGCCGCGGCGCAGCGAGGGGATGGAGGCCAGGGCCGGGAGCATTGCATTGCCGGCGGCGCAGGAGAACCGGGCGGGGAATCCCTGCACCTGGCCGCGCACGTTGCCGGGTCCGCACCACACGTCATGGTAGGCCACTTCGTCGGCCACAACTACGTCGAGTATGCCTGCACCGGAGCCGGTGCCTCCGGCGATGCCGGTGTTGATTATCATGTCGGGGTTGAATGCCTTTATCAGTGTGAGGGCGCCGATGGCAGCGTTCACCTTGCCGATGCCGCACTGCATGGCAGCCACGGAGTGCGCGCCCACGGTGCCGGTGTGGAGTGTCACTCCGTCGATACTGATTTCGCGGCGGTCCTGCATCGAATGCAGCAGATGGTCGAGTTCGGCCTGCATGGCCACAATTATACCTGTTTTCATGCCGCAAAGGTAGCAAAAACCACCGGAATACAGAAATCGGAGGTGTACCCCGTTTATAGTCTCTCGCCTTTCACTTTCTGGAAGAATCTCTCGCAGATAATCTCTCGCAGATTAAACGGATCAACGGATTTTTTACACTGATGGTCCTTGACTTCGGATGGCCGCAAGCGGCCTGCAGATGAAACGGATGAAAATCACCACGCGTAAAATCCGTAAATCCGTTTAATCTGCGAGAGATTCTTACAGAACGAGAGATTCTTACAGAACGAGAGATTCTTACAGAACGAGAGATTCTTACAGAAAGTGAGATGCAAGAGTAGAGAGGTGCTGTCAGGAGAATCATGCAAAAGGTAATTTTCATCCGTTTCATCAGCAGGCCGCTTGCGGCCATCCGAAGTCAAGTGTCATCAGTGTAAAAAAATCCGTAAATCCGTTTAATCTGCGAGAGATAATAACGAGAGATAATAACAGAAAGGTTATAGGTAAGAGGTGAGAGGATTTTTTGCTGTTGAAAGCACAAATCGTTCTAAATATATCACAATCATTAAGTTTACAAGAATCGCCATGCCATGCTCTTCCTCCTCGATTGCCCCCGGCTCCTGTCGGAATAATGGAATTATTTTTGGGGTGGATGTGAAATATTGGTTACTTTTGTGTTTATATATCAGAGGCGATGGCTACTGCCGCAGGCAGGATGCCTGAGTGCGTTCTTATTCTGTAACCAACAAACGTTTCTACTATGAATTATAAAGCTAACGGGGCGATTGCCCTTCTGATTTTTGTGCTGGGAGTCCTGGTGCTGGTTTACGACAATCCTACGATTAACCGCGCTGTGCTGATATTCTGCGGGATAGCATTCTTTTTGCCCGGACTGCTGTCGGTGCTCGGTGCCTTTTTCTCCGGCCGTGGCGCCGCTTCGAAGGAGGGCAAGGACGGGAAAGCGAATGATGCACGGGCGCCAAAGGCAGGCCGGTCGTCGTTTTCGCGCGCCATAAGCCTTGTGTGCGGCTTCGCCGGCATCGGTCTGGGAGTGTGCATATGGCTTCTGCCCGATATTTTCCAGCCGGTGATAGTGTGGCTGTTCGCGGGGCTGCTGATTGTCGGCGGAGTGTATCAGTTGTGGCAACTGTCGTCGGGCAAGCGCGAGGTCGCTTTTCCGGGATGGCTGATTATAGGGCCGGTTGTCACAGTTGCCGCCGGTGTGGTGCTGGTGTGTGTGCCATATTTCCACCTTTACGGCCCGGGCTTCGAGCGCAATGAGTTCTGGATGATGCTTGTCACGGGCGTGTGTATGCTCCTTTTCGGAGTTGTGGGTGTAATCATCGCCTGTCTTGTCGGCGGCTACCGCCACAAAGAGCGCAAGGCAGCCAAGGCAGTCGCCAAGGCTGAGAAAGAGGCCGCCTCCAAAGTTTCTGAAACCAAGGCTGACAATGACGGTGCCGCTGCCGTCAAGGTAGGGGAGGGCTCTGTTGACGGCAAGCTCGCGGCAGCCCTGAAACTCACCGGGGATGCCGACGAGAAGCCGGCCGGCGATGCCCCCGCGGAATAATTGTAGATGAGGGTGTGTAAAATCACCCGGAAACCATCAGGCAGCAGGAACGTTCCTTGGAGCGTTCCTGCTGCCTGATAGTTTCCGGTGATTCTGATTCACCGTTATGTGGATAACGGGTGGTTATTTGTGGGCGGTGTAGATGGCGCAGACACCCAGGGTGAGGGGACGCAGCCGCGGCTGGCGCAGCCCTGCCTCCCGTAGGAGTGCGAGCATCTTCTGCCCGGAGGGCATGGCGGCGATTGACTGTGGCAGGTAGGTATAGGCCCGCGGGTCTGACGATATGATGCGTCCGGCCAGGGGGATGATGCCCCGGGTATAGATGTTGTAGAATGGGCGCACCAGCGGCGATGAGGGCACGGCCAGCTCGAGGATGCACAGTGTGCCACCCGGGCGGAGCACGCGCGCCATTTCGGCATATCCGCGTGCCAGGCTCTCGAAATTGCGCACCCCGAAAGCCACGGTGATGGCGTCGAAGCTCCCGTCGGCGAACGGCAGAGCCAGGCAGTCACCTTTCTGAAGCGTTATCCGGCCGTCAAGCGAGGCTTTCTCCACTTTGCGCCGCCCTATGGCGAGCATCTGCCCGGAGAGGTCGATGCCCGTTACCGTGGCTCCGGGCACAGCTTCGGCCAGTGCAATGGCGAAATCGCCCGTGCCGGTGGCCACGTCGAGAATGCTGCGCGGGGCCGAGGAGGCCACCATCTCCACGGCCTTTCGGCGCCATGAGCGGTCGATGCCCATTGTCATCAGCCGGTTCATGGTGTCGTAGGCCGGTGCTATGGAGTCGAACATCGCCTCCACCTGGCCGGTCTTTCCGGCGGCGGAGTCGTAGGGTTTTACCTTTTCAGCGTCAATCTGCACGGGGTGGGGAATCAGTTGTGGAGGCGGTCAATGCAGTCGAGCACGTTCTTCTCGATGCGTGCGGAGAGGTCGGAGGCGTCGGCCGGCTCGAACTTGCGGCCGGTGATGTGCTCGTAGAGCTCGATATAGCGCTCCGACACCTGGCGGCAGAACTCGCCGGTCATTTCGGGCACTTGCTGTCCCTCCTTGCCCATGAATCCGTTCTCGATAAGCCACTGGCGCACGAATTCTTTCGAGAGCTGGCGCTGGGGCTCACCTTTCTCAAAACGTTCCTCATAGCCGTCGGCGTAGAAGTAGCGCGACGAGTCGGGGGTATGGATTTCGTCGATGAGGATAACCTTGCCGTCGCGGCGGCCGAATTCATATTTGGTGTCGACGAGGATGAGGCCTTTTTCGGCTGCCATTTCAGTGCCGCGGCGGAAGAGGGCGCGGGTGTATTCCTCCATTTTTGCGTAGTCGGCCTCGCTCACCAGCCCCTGGGCTATGATTTCCTCGCGCGAGATATTCTCGTCATGCCCCTCGGCGGCTTTGGTGGTGGGGGTGATGATGGGTTCGGGGAAACGCTCGTTCTCACGCATACCGTCGGGGAGCTTCACGCCGCACAGTTCGCGCGCGCCGGCGGCATATTCGCGCCATGCGCTGCCGGTGAGGTAGCCGCGGATAATCATCTCCACGGGGAAGCCTTCGCAGCGGTATCCGGCCGACACCATGGGGTCGGGAGTGTCGAGGAGCCAGTTGGGCACCAGGTCGGCGGTCGACTGCAGGAAGTATGCGGCAATCTGGTTGAGCACCTGCCCTTTGAAGGGAATCCCTTTGGGGAGGATCACGTCGAAGGCCGAAATGCGGTCGGTGGCCACCATCACCAGCAGATCATTGTCGATGGTGTACACGTCGCGGACCTTGCCGTGGTATTCGGCTGTCTGGCCGGGGAATCGGAAGTCGGTTTTTACAAGAGTTTCCATTTATATGATAATGATGATTTATGTCGTAAACAGGGGGATTATGATTCTTTGGTGTCTTTGGCGTCTTTGGATTTTGCGGCGGCATCGTCGTAGGCCTGGTATGCTTCCACGATGCGCTGCACGAGCTGGTGGCGCACTATATCCTTTTTGCCGAACTCCACGCGCCCTATGCCTGGGATGTCGCGGAGTATCTTCAGCGCCTGCACCAGGCCGGAGTTCACCGAGCGGGGAAGGTCGATCTGGGTCACGTCGCCGGTCACAATCATCTTGGCGTTCATGCCCATGCGGGTGAGGAACATCTTGATCTGGTGTGTGGTGGTGTTCTGCGCCTCGTCGAGCACTATCACGGCGTCGTTAAGGGTTCGTCCGCGCATGAAAGCCAGGGGGGCTATCTGTATCACCTTCGTCTCCATGTACTCCTTGAGCTTCATGGCGGGTATCATATCCTCCAGGGCGTCGTAAAGCGGCTGGAGATAGGGGTCGATTTTGTCTTTCATGTCGCCCGGGAGAAAACCGAGCTTCTCGCCGGCCTCTACCGCCGGGCGCGAGAGTATGATTTTTTTTACCTCGCGGTTCTTTAGCATACGCACGGCCAAGGCTATCGCCACATAGGTTTTGCCGGTGCCGGCCGGCCCGAGGGCGAAAGTAAGGTCGTTGCTGGTGATACACTCCACCATCTTCTGCTGGTTGGGGGTGCGTGCCGAGATGGGTTTGCCGTTGATGCCGTAGATAATCACATCGTCGGATTTCATCTCGCGCGGTTTATCCCCTTTCACCACATCGAGAATCACCTCTTCGGTGAGCTTGTTGTAGCGGGCGCAGTAGGCTTCCAGTTCCTTTACTTTCTTCTCGAAATCGGCGGTTTCGTGGTCATCGCCGATAACCTTTATCACCGAGCCGCGGGCAGCCACACGCAGCTTCGGGAAGAGGTTGCGTATCAGTTGCATGTTGGAGTTGTTGACTCCGTAGAAGCTGACCGGGTCGGCGTTGTCGATTATTACGATACGTTCTATCATAGTTGATGCTGCAAAGTTAGCAATTTTTATTCAGAGTGAGCGCTCCTGGTGGCAGAAACTCTTATTATATAACACGGCTCTTTCATTTAAAAATGCTTGGAATTTTCAAAGTGTATGACTGATAGTTAGTTAAAAGCCATTAACCCTTTTATCCAAAATGAGATTAATACAGCCATTGCGTAACTGCTACATATAACTACCTGATTAACAGTGGCGCATTATAGCATCAAAGTTAAATGAAAGAGCCGTGATTATATAATAGCAACAACATGGCGGCTCCGGAGGTTTTGTGGCTACTTGGTCGGGGCTGGTGCTGTAAGTGATGCGCCCCGGGGCGGACTGTGGTGTCTGCTGCCGGGGCGCATTGTGGGGTTGTATCTCTGTCGGGCGGTTATTTCTTGGCCACTGTGGTTGAATCGGCCTTGGCGTCTTTGTCGGCTTTGGCTGATTTCTTGTAGGCGGCGTTGAGTCCGTCAACGATTTCCTGGGTTATGTCAAGGGCGGGGTTGAAGTAGTCGCCGGGCGAGTACACGATGATGGCATCGTAGTGATGGGCCTTGTTGTAGGTGGCCAGGAAGGAGTTGATCGAGTCGAGGAACACCTGCTGCTGGCGGGCAGCTTCTTCCTGTGCTTTCATCTGCAGCGAGCCGAGGTAGTTCTGGGCCTGCTGCTGCTTCTGGTTGTATACGGCCATGTCGGCGTTGTATGATGCCTCGGAGAGGTAGCCGTTGTTCTGCATCTTTTGCTGGATGTTCGATGCCAGGCGCTGAAGCTCGTTTGAACGGGAGGTTTCGGCGTTCTGGAGTTCGGTCATGGTGCGGAGGTTCACTTCGTTGAAGGTTTTCACCATCTCGTAGTTGCTCATCACCGAGTCCATGTTGTAATAGCGGATGTTGGTGGTGGGGTCGAACTTGTCGCTGTCCACCTTGGCAGTGGTTTTCTTGGCTGCGTCGGCATCTTTTTTCTCATTCTTGGAGTCGGAGCCGGAGCAGCTTGCTGCCGAAAGGGCCAGCGCCACAGCGGCGACAGCAAAAGCGGTTTTTTTCATGTTCAGGCGTTATATTGTAACTTTTTATTTCTTCGGTTGTTTAGTTTTACGGCGGTGCAGACTCTCCCTGCGCCGTGAAATGGCGGCCAGGTCGTGGGCGTGCCCCGAGGGGAACCCTTTCTTCGGACGAAACAGGGCGTTGACTCCCAGCAGGAGTATGGCAAGAGCTACCAGCGCGAGCGAAAGAAGCAAGGTTTTCATCGGTCTACGGCCATTTTGAGCGCAAATTTAAGAAAGTTACGCCGATTATTGGCCTCATTTCAATTTTATTTTGTAACTTAGGCTCGTTAAAACGCTGTTTTTAACAGAATTTTAGTTTATCAAAGGAGTTTTAAGGCGGCTCTTCCATTACTACCCGGGCCGCTCCCGGCTCCTCAACATACTTGTATCAATTATGGAAGTAAAAGACCTTCAGCCCAAAGCGGTGTTCGAGATTTTCGATCAGATCACCAGAATCCCCCGTCCCTCGAAGAAAGAGGAGAAAATCCGTAAATATCTGCTCGACTTTGCCAAGGAGCACGGCATCGAGGCAGTGGCCGACAAGACCGGCAACGTAATCATGCGCAAGCCCGCCACTCCGGGTCATGAGAACGCTCCTACGGTTATCCTCCAGGGCCATATGGATATGGTGTGCGAGAGCAACGACAAGAGCTTCGATTTTGAAAACCAGCCCATCCAGACTATCGTCGACGGCGAGTGGGTGCGCGCCAACGGCACTACTCTCGGAGCCGACAACGGCATCGGCGTGGCTGCCTCGCTGGCTATAATGGTTGACGATACCCTTGTGCACGGACCCCTCGAAGCCCTCATCACTGTTGACGAAGAGACCGGCATGACCGGCGCCAACGGCCTTGAGAAAGGTGAGCTGAAAGGCTCGATTCTCATCAACCTCGACTCGGAGGACGATGCTGAGATTTTCGTGGGATGCGCCGGCGGCATCGACACCGTGGCCACTTTCGCCTACGACCGCTCTTTGGCTCCGCAGGATTTCCATTACTTCAGGTTCGATGTGTCGAACGGCCTGGGCGGACACTCCGGCGGCGACATCCACCTGGGGCGCGCCAACGCCAACAAGATTGTGGCCCGCTTCCTCTTTGAACTTATGAAGAAGCATGAGGTGGCCGTGAGCGAGATGGACGGCGGCAACCTCCGCAACGCCATTCCCCGCGCCGCCCACGTGGTGTTCGGTGTGGCCAATGAGTCGAAGGAGAATGTGCGCATAGCTTTCAACCGCTATGTGGCCGACATCGAGAATGAATACAAGGGGCTGGAAGTGAACCTTAAACTCGACCTTGAATCGGTCGACACCCCCGAATACACAATCGACCACAAAACCTCGCGCAACCTCGTGCTCGCGCTCTATGCCTGCCCCCACGGAGTAATCTCCATGAGCCGCGAGATGGAAGGCCTCACCGAAACCTCCACCAACCTCGCGTCGGTAAAGATGCCCGCCGAGGGCAAAGTCGTGGTCACCACCTCGCAGCGCTCATGCGTCGACTCGCGCAAATACGACATCGCCAACATGGTTGAATCCGTATTCCTCCTGGCCGGAGCCGAAGTGGAGCATGGCGACGGCTACCCCGCATGGTCACCCAACCTCGACTCTAAAATCATGCACATCGCCTCCGACGCCTATGAGGAACTCTATGGCGTGAAGCCCGCCATCAAGGCCATCCACGCCGGTCTGGAGTGTGCTCTGTTCAAGCAGAACTACCCCGAGCTCGACATGGTTTCGTTCGGTCCGACCCTGCGCGACGTGCACTCCCCCTCGGAGCGTATGCACATCCCCGCCGTAGAGCGCTTCTGGGGCCAGCTCCGCCGCACCATCGAAAAGGTGGCCGCCCTCTGATGCTGAGCTATTCCTATAAAACGGTATAAGGATTGCCGGAAACCGCATCCCATGCGGCGATGTGGTTTCTGGCAATTTTTGTACACATGCAATCCCTTTTTATAAATTTATTCCCGATATCATGAAACTACTGCCCCTGTACCTCTGCCTGCTGCCTCTGACGGCCGCCGCACAGTCTGTCGCCGAATATCCCGCGCTCGTGCCCGACCGCCAGGCCGTCAACCCCGAGCAATGGGTCGACTCCGTGCTCATAGGCGATCACGGGCTGCCTGGCCCCGAGGATGAGGAGGAATCAGCGGCCGAGAGGCGCTACTCCCGTCTTACCGAGGAGGATTACCGCGAGGTCGCCGAGGAGCTGGGGGTGGAAGTGGCGGCGATAAAAGCCGTGGTCGATATTGAGGCCGGCGCCGCCCACCAGGGATTCTGGGCGCCGGGCAAACCGATTATAAACTTCGACTTGTCGATGTACAGGCGCGCGGCAAAGAAATATGGAGTGAACCTTGCAAAGGCGCAGAAATCCAGCCCGGTGATATTTGCCCGCCCCAATATCCGCCGGTACGGCTCGCAGCAGGCGGCCCAGCAGGCGCGCCTCGATGCCGCCCGGGCCATCAACGATGCCGCTGCCGTGGAGGGTACCTTCTGGGGGATGTTCCAGATCGGGGGCTTCAACTGGAAGAAGCTCGGTTTTTCCTCCCCTGCGGAAATGGCCGAGGCCATGAGCCGCTCTGAGCGCGAGCAGCTCGAAATCTTCGCCCGATTCATCTGCGAATTCAACATGCTCAAGGACCTCCGGAACAAAAACTGGCTCGGCTTCGCCCTTAAATACAACGGCCCCCGCGCCCGCTCCCGCGGCTACCACACCCGCATGGCCAAAGCCTACGCCAGACACTCGCGCTGATAGGTTAGGGGGTTAGAGGTTAAAGGTTAGGGGTTAGAGGTTAAAGGTTAAAGGTTAAAGGTTAGAGGTTAGAGTAGGCGTCATGCCCGTCCGTCCGTTAATCCGTTGCATCTGCGAGAGATAAATAGCTGGTCGAATTTATTTCAGAGGTTGTTTAAAATAAATGAGAACAACATTTCGGCTTGTGGTCGTGCAACAAGGATAATTATTTTTGCCGAAAAGTTGGGAAAAATGCGAAAAATGGCTACCTTTGCACAGTTTTTTCACCTCAATGCGCCGTGAACCAGAGGTTTGTGGCGTGCTGGAGTGCGAAAGCTGTTGTTTATCAATAATTTATAAAGTCATGGGAAAATTCAGCGAATTCAAGCTGCCCCTGAAGAGCATACCTGCGGGCACGCAGGAATTCTCCTACCATCTTGACAAAGCTTTTTTTGTGAACATGGAGGATGCCGACGTGCGCGACGCCGATGTGGACGTGCATCTTACGGTGACACACAAAAACGATGTGTACGACCTTGTGTTCCACCTCACCGGCACAGTCACCGTGGCCTGCGACCGCTGCCTGGATAACCTGGAGCTTCCCGTCGACACCACCTACCAGGTGGCCGTGAAATATGGCGACGACTACCGCGACGACGCCGACGGAATGATTGAGATTCCAGAAAGTGACAACTTCCTCAACGTTGCCTACATGATTCACGACACCGCCGCCCTGGCAATCCCGATAAAGCACGTTCACCCCCTGGGCAAGTGCAACCGCGCGATGTCGACCCTGCTGAAGAAGCACCGCGCCCACACTCCCGGCGACCCCGACGCCGAACTCGAGGACGAGCTCCTTGACGGGATTGACGACGCCGACACCGGCGAAGCACAGGCCACCGACCCGCGCTGGGACGCTCTCCGAGGCCTCGGCTCGCAGCCCGACGGCGAATAAACCGAAAACAATAACAAGATAGATATAAAACAACAATGGCACATCCTAAAAGAAGACAATCCAAGACCCGCACCGCCAAACGTCGCACACACGACAAGGCTGTAATGCCCACCCTGGCCCTCTGCTCCAACTGCGGCGCATGGCACGTTTACCACTGCGTATGCCCCGAATGCGGCTACTACCGTGGTAAAGTCGCCATCGAAAAAGAGGCCGTTGCTTTATAATGAACAGCCAGGAGGCGCATGCCTCCCGGCACTCCCTCTCACCGCGTTCAGCCCCATCCCCCTCCGCCGGATTGCATTCCGGGCGGCAGGGCGGCCCAGGGCATGAACGGGGGTAATTTTCATATATGTAGCCCCGCCGCGCTTTGCCCGGCGATGGCCGCTTTCATAAAAACGACACCTGTAAATTATGCTCAACGCCAAAATATCAGGCATAGCCTCCTATGTGCCCGAAGACATCCTCGACAACGAAATGCTGTCGAAGATGGTCGACACCAACGACGAATGGATCACCACTCGCGTGGGCATCAAGGAGCGCCGTATCCTTAAAAAGGATGCCGGCTCCTCTTATATGGGCATAGAGGCCGTGAAAAAGCTCCTTGCCGAAACCGGCACACCCGCCGATGAGGTCGAGCTCTTGATTTGCGCCACCTCAAACCCCGACTACCGTTTCCCCTCCACCGGCTCGATAATATGCGAGGGCGCCGGCCTCACAAAAGCCTACGCCTACGACATCCAGGCCGCCTGCGCCGGTTTCATCGTGGCTCTCGAGGACGCCGCCGCCTATGTGAAGAGCGGACTGCGCAAGAAAGTAGTGGTGGTATGCACCGAAAAAATGTCGTCGATGGTAAACTACCAGGACCGTGCCACCTGCCCTCTGTTCGGCGACGGCGCAGCCTGCGTGCTGGTCGAACCCACCGAAGAGGAGGGGTTGGGCGTGCGCGACGCCGTGTTCCATGTCGACGGCCGCGGACTTGAGCACCTGGTGATGTGGGGCGGCGGTTCTGCCCGTCCGACAACACAGGCCACACTCGACGCCGGCGACCATTTCCTTTTCCAGGACGGACGCAACGTCTACAAGAACGCCGTGACCGACATGTACACCGCCACCATGGATGTGATGAGCCGCAACAACCTCACTGCCGAGACCATCGACTACCTGGTGCCCCACCAGGCAAACCTCCGCATCATCGAGGCGGTAGGCTCACGCGTGGGCATCCCCACAGAGAAAGTGCTCGTGAACATCCAGCACTACGGCAACACTTCGGCTGCATCCATCCCCCTGTGTCTCGACGAGTTCAAGGGGCAGCTCAAGAAAGGCGACAAGATTATCCTCACCGCCTTCGGAGCCGGCTTCACCTGGGGTTCGATGTACCTGGTGTGGGATATGTAATCAAGTCTCTTTTATCCTCATTCCATAACTTTTTCCCGAAAATAGCATCTTTTAAGGTGCTATTTTTGTTTTATCTCAACAGGGGCGCCGCACCCGCCGTCCCGCCGACAATCCGGCCTCCCCGGAAATAACCGCTAACAACAACCTAATATGGAACATAAAGCAGGATTTGTAAATATCGTGGGAAACCCCAACGTGGGCAAGTCCACCCTGATGAACGACCTTGTGGGCGAGCGCATCAGCATAATTACCTCAAAGGCACAGACCACACGCCACCGCATCACCGGAATCGTAAACACGCCGGACTACCAGATTGTATTCTCCGACACCCCCGGTGTGCTCAAGCCCAATTACCGCCTCCAGCAGTCGATGCTCAGCTACTCCGAAGGGGCACTCACCGACGCCGACGTGCTGCTATACGTGACCGACGTGGTTGAGGACCCCACCAAAAACGCCGACTTCCTCGCCCGCGTGGCAAAGGAGAAAGTGCCCGTGCTGCTGGTAATCAACAAAATCGACCTGCTCAAAGGCAACAATGACCTCGACACAATCGTGAGCCGCTGGAAGGAACTTCTGCCCAACGCGGAAGTATTCCCTACATCAGCTCTGGAGAACTTCAACACCGCCAACCTCATGGCCCGCATCGTGGAGCTGCTCCCCGTGTCGCCCCCCTATTTCGGCAAGGACGCCCTCACCGACAAGCCCGCCCGTTTCTTCGTGACCGAAATCATCCGCGAGAAAATCCTCCTCCACTACGACAAGGAAGTGCCCTATTCGGTGGAAGTAATCGTGGAGAAATTCGACGAGGCCGAGAAATCAATCCACATCATGGCCACAATCTTCGTGGAGCGCGACTCGCAGAAGGGGATACTCATCGGCAAAGGCGGTGCGATGCTGAAGAAAGTCGGCACCGAAGCCCGCAAGGATATTGAGAAATTCTTTGACAAACGTGTTTACCTGGAGCTTTACGTGAAGGTCGAGCCCAACTGGCGCAACCGCGAGAACAAGCTCAAGGCATTCGGCTACATAGAGTGACCGCCTCCCCCCGGTATTTGCCTATTTAAGGATTTTAAGTTAACTTTGCAGAAACATTTAACAACCAAGCCTCTGGCGCCGTAGAGTCGCGACAGATTGCGGCCGCAGACCGACGACATCCCCGCCGCCGGCATCCCGGCGCCAGGATGCGCCGCCAACGGCAATATTCAGATTATAACCGCTTAACCAACTATGGGTCAGCTTGTAGCAATAGTCGGACGCCCCAATGTGGGTAAGTCCACCCTCTTCAACCGCCTCACCGAGACACGGCAGGCCATCGTCGACCCCACGGCGGGCACCACCCGCGACCGCCAGTATGGAAAGGTGGAGTGGGGCGGCAAAGACTTCTCGATCGTCGATACCGGCGGATGGGTAGTCAACTCCGACGATATTTTTGAGGAAGAAATCAACAAACAGGTGGAAGTAGCCATCGAGCAGGCCGACGAAGTGCTCTTCGTGGTCGACGCCATGAACGGCGTCACCGACCTTGACGACCATGTGGCCGAAATCCTGCGCAAATCGCGCAAGCCGGTAATCCTCGTGGCCAACAAGGTCGACTCAAACGACTGGCTCTACAACGTGCCCGAATTCTATTCGCTCGGGCTCGGCGACCCGTTCCCCGTGTCGGCAGTCAGCGGCTACGGCACCGGCGACCTCCTCGACGAGGTCATCAAGAAACTGCCCGAGCCCCGCAACGAGGAAGAGAACCTCGAGGAGATTCCGAAATTCGCCATCGTGGGGCGCCCCAACGCCGGCAAATCATCGCTCATCAACGCCTTCATCGGCGAGGACCGCCACATCGTGACCGACATCGCCGGCACCACACGCGACTCCATCTACACTCGCTACAACAAGTTCGGCTTCGACTTCTACCTGGTCGACACCGCCGGAATACGCAAGAAGCAGAAAGTCACCGAGGATATCGAATATTACTCGGTGATACGCTCCATCCGCGCAATCGAGGCGTCCGATGTGTGTATCCTGATGATTGACGCCACCCGCGGCATCGAGGCCCAGGACGCCAACATCTTCTCCCTCATTCAGAAAAACAAGAAAGGCCTGGTGGTCTGTGTCAACAAATGGGATATAGCCGAAGACAAGTCGCACGACGCCCAGAAGCATTTCGAGGCTGCCATCCGCGGCAAGTTCGCCCCTTTCACCGACTTCCCCATCATCTTCTGCTCCGCACTCACCAAGCAGCGCATCTACAAGGTAATCGAGACCGCTGTCGACGTCTACAAGAACCGCCGCCGCGAAGTGTCGACCTCGCAGCTCAACAAGGTGATGCAGGAGGCCATAGGCGCCTATCCCCCACCGGCCAACAAGGGAAAGTATGTGAAAATCAAATATGTGACTCAGCTCAAGGGCGCCCAGGTGCCTACTTTCATCTTCTTCTGCAACCTGCCGCAGTGGGTAAAGGAGCCTTACCGCCGCTATCTGGAGAACAAAATCCGCGGGAACTGGGATTTCCGCGGTACCCCGGTGATGGTGTTCATGCGCGAAAAATAAGAGGTTGCTGAAGTTTAACAGAAGTTTAACTAAGGCGGGCAATGATGTTGCCCGCCTTTTTCGCTAACTTTGCATCAGAAATAAAAGAATACACAATGGCAAAAAAAGCAACGATAAAGAAAGTTACGGCTGCCGACTCCAAAGAGTCGCGCCTCGAGGCCCTCAAGCAGGCGCTCAACAACATCGAGAAGGATTATGGCCGCGGTGCCATAATGAAACTCGGTGAGGAAAAAATAGAGCCTGTGGAGGTGATACCCACCGGCTCGATAGGCCTTAACTTCGCCCTCGGTGTCGGTGGTTTTCCCCGCGGGCGCATCATTGAGATATACGGTCCGGAATCCTCCGGCAAGACAACCCTCGCCCTCCATGCCATAGCCGAGGCGCAGAAAAAAGGGGGTATCGCCGCAATGATTGACGCCGAGCATGCATTCGACCGCTTCTATGCCGAGAAACTCGGCGTCGACGTCAACAACCTGCTCATCTCGCAGCCCGACAACGGCGAGCAGGCGCTTGAAATCGCCGAAGAACTCATCCGCTCGTCGGCTATCGACATTCTCGTAGTCGACTCCGTGGCCGCCCTTACCCCCAAGAGCGAGATTGAGGGTGAGATGGGCGAGCGACAGGTGGGGCTGCAGGCCCGCCTCATGTCGCAGGCTCTGCGCAAGCTCACCGGCACTATCTCCCGCACAAACACCGTGTGCGTCTTCATCAATCAGCTCCGCGCCAACATCGGCGGCGGCATGTTCGCCCCCACCGAGACCACAACCGGCGGCAACGCATTGAAATTCTATGCCTCGGTCCGTGTCGACGTGCGACCCTCTACGGCCATCAAGGACGGCGACAAAATTCTCGGCAAACTCACCAAGGTGCGCGTGGTGAAGAACAAGGTGGCGCCCCCATTCAAACGCGCCGAATTCGACATCATGTTCGGTGAAGGCATCTCCAAGGCCGGCGAAATCATCGACCTCGGCGTGGAGTACGACATCATCAAGAAGTCCGGCTCCTGGTTCAGCTACAACGGCTCCAAAATAGCCCAGGGACGCGATGCCGCCAAACTCGTGATTCTCGACAACCCCGAGCTCGCCGAAGAACTGGAAGCAAAAATCATGGCCGCACTGGCCGAAGCCTCCACAACTTCTTCCAAGAAAAAGCCTGCCATCAAGGGCAAAGGAGCTGCCAAGGACAGTGAAACTGACGAGACTCCCGCAGCCGACGAAGCAGCCGACGACCTGGAGACCCTCGACTTCGACGCCGAGCTGCCCGACGACGATTTCTCGCTCGAAGAAGATCTCTGATTGCCACAGACCTGACTCCATACAGTATCGGGGCGCTGCCTGCAAGGCAGCGCCCCGATGTGATATTGAGCCGTCAGAGGGGGGCTCAGCGGCGGATGAATTTTACGCTGGCTGTGGTGCCGTCGCACCCCGTGACAGCCGCGATGTATATGCCCGGAGCAAGGAAGCCGAAGTCGAATGTGGCATTGGCATAGGCCTCGCACACTGTGGCGCCGCTTGCCGAGATGATGCGTATCGCGGCATCGCCGTCGAAGCACAGCCGGCTGCCGCGAACGTTTACGGCGGTTGCTGCTGTCACGGCATGGAGTGCCGAACTGCACTCCTCGTCGCGTACGGCCCGCAGCGACATCCCCTGCGAGCGCCGGTCCTTGCCGGGCTTATAGGTGCGTTTGCCGTTGACAATCATCATGTATTGGCCGTAGAGAGTGGGATATTCCTCAAGGTTTGCCGACGCTGTGCCGGCGGTGCCGATCCACATGCCGCTGTAAGGATTGCCGTCGCGTGGCAGGTCGTTGGCCCCCGACATATAATAGCGTGTGCCGCAGCCCGGGAACCATTGCCCATGGTCTATGGCGCCGCCATAGGTGGCATCCCAGGTCATGCCGGAGTATTCCATCCAGGCGTAGGGGGTGTTGCCGTCGGCATCGTTCACCGGCACTTTCCAGCCGGGAGGACATGGGTCATAGATGCTTTTATGGCCGGAGACACCTCCCCAGCGGTCGTCTGCCGATGTGTCGGCCCAGTCGCCGGAGGGGGGATTGTCAACAATCACCGGCATGCCGTATTCGTCGGTTTCACCTGTGTCGGTCTTGCTCACGTAGTAGAAGGTCATGGGGTTGGCCACCGACAGCTCCACCGAGCCGCCCGGCGCGGCGGTATCCTTGATTTTCGGTAGGATGTTGCCGTCGATGTCATATAGTTCCGCTTCCCCGTCCATACCGTCGATATAGGAATAGTCGTCGGCCACCAGTGTAAAGTCTGCCGGCGCCGGGAAGGGATCCTTGCGTCCCCACTGGTATAGCATTCCGTGCGATGGGAAAGAGCCGGAGGCTGCCATGGCGCCCATGTTCCTGTCCATGAATGTCCAGGTTGTGCCCGCACTGTTGGCCTCGGTTGTGTAGGCCGTGGCCTCGGGATCGAAGTCCGTGACCCACAGATGCCAGCTCCACAGCACGTTGCCTGCGGCATCGCACACTGCCACCACGGCGTTCCCTTCGGCTCCTGATGCCGTGACCGCCACAATCACCCCGGAATCATATTCCAGGCTGCTGATCAGTTTTTTTGTATCCTGCCATATAAGCCGGGCTGAAGCTCCGGCATCGATTGTCGCGGTGGGCGAGTTGCCTTTGCGGGTAGCATCGAAGAATGATGTGGAGCCGGGTGTCACGATGTAGCAGTTGGCCGTCTGCACGGCCGAAAGGTCAATGGCGTCCGGGGGCGGGGCGGCGGCTGAGCCCGCACCGCCGATTGCCGCCGCCCATAAGGCGGCAGCAATCTTACGGTTGAGGTGGTTCATTTCAGTATGGCTTTGAATGATTTCATTCCGTCGGTCACAATGTAGACTTCCCCTTTTGCCGGGGCTGTGATGCGGATACCCTGGAGGTTGTAGATTGTAAGGCCGGTAGTGTTGTCGGCACTGATTTCGGTCAGCGCATGGGCCGGGTCGGCATCAAGCACGATGGCCACGGCCGGGGCGAGGCCGCGCGTGAGGTCAACTGTAACCTCCTTCGGGATGTATCCGGCGGCATTGGCTGTGATTTTGCCTGTGAGCGCCTCCACGGGGTCGGCTGTCACGGTGAAGGAACCGTCGGCGTTGATTTCGGCCTCGTTGCCGTCGAGCGTCACGGTCAGTTCGCGAAGCTCCCCGCCGTCAGCGGCTGTCACTGTGCCGGTCACGGTGATCTGATATTCAAGCTCGGGATTGCATGTCACTGTTCCGTCGGTATCGGCGTCGCTGAAGAATACCTCATCGATGTAGTTGTTGTAGCCCTCGGCCTCCACTGTGAGCCGGTATTCCGATTCGGCTGTTATGCCACGCACTTTTATGGAGTAGGCGCCGGAGTCGTCGGTAGTGGCGGTGAGTGCGTCCAGGCCGATTCCGAGTGTCACTGCGGCGTTGTTTACGGGTTCATGTGTGAGCTTGTCGCATACGGTGCCGTTCACATAGCCCACGGGAATGTATTCGCCGAGCCGGACCACGGGCAGCCCTTTCTGTACAAGCGAGAAAGATGCAGTCTGCAGTCCCTCCTCGTTTGAGGCGTATTTGCTCAGTACGTTGCGGGTATGTGTGGCGTCGTGGGCGAAGTTGATGATTTTTGTCACGCTGTAGTCGGTCACGAACACCAGGCGCAGCCCTTTGCCGTCGTAGATGTACGGAGTGTCGAACTCTACCTTGAACAGCTCCACAGGGAAGAGAGCCGAACCTGCTGTCGGCACCGTGATCTGTCCGTCATATAAAGGTGTTGCGTTTTCAAGGTCGGCTCCGGCAAAGCCTGAAATCGGATACTGTGTGGCATCGTCGGAGAATGCGTAGATTTTCACATTGTAGGTGTACGACGGCAGGTCGGTGTCGGCTTTGAGCGAGTAGCCGTAATAGTAGTCGTCGCTGGTGTCGCCGCCTGTGTTGTCGCCGCCTGTATTGTCGCCGCCTGACTGCTGCGGAGCCTCCACGTAGCCGTAGTAGGATATCGCGCCTATTTTCTCTCCTTCGGCCACTTTGCCGACAAGGGCTTCGGCCGGATAGAGCGATTCGGTTATGCTGTTGCTCCAGAGGGTGTTGAAGGGAGCGAGATGGTCATAGTTGTCAATGGTGTATTCTCCAATCAGTGTGCCTTCGCCGGGCAGGGGCGGAAGCCTGGTTATCTCCACATCGAGAGCCAGGTCGGATGCCACTGTGATGTTGGTGGTGTAGGGGTAGTAGCCTCGGGCCGACACCGACAGCGGATAGCCGCCGGTGGGCATGTCGTCAATGTTGGCGATGTTGAACATATGGCGGCCGTCGGCTCCGGAGGTGCCGTTCATGCCGTCGAAGGTTATGAGCGCGCCTTCCACGGGCTGTTTGGAGTCCTTGTCGGTTATGCGTGGAGTGAATGTGGCGGGCACGGGCTGTTTCACCAGGGTTACGTCGTGGGTGAATTCGCCGCCTGCCTTTATGTCAAGGGTCTGCGAGTAGGTGTCGTAGCCTTCCCGGGAAATTTCGAGTGTGTATGTGGCTTTGTCGTCAACGTCGTCGATGTCGAAGGAGTACATGCCGCTGGAGGGGGTGGTCATCTCCTGGCCGTCGAACTTCACGGTAGCGCCTTCGAGACCTATGCGGGTGTGTGAGCTGGTGACTTTTCCTTTGACTGTGGCTGTGACCGCCACGCGGCTGCCGCCGTAGCCTATGCGGAGCACCGGGAGGTAGCTGGTGTAGTCCGTCCACGATTTGGTGTCGACACTGTATCCGGTCTGTGTGTATCCGCTGCTGCGGTAGCGCGACAGAGCCGATGAGCCTCTGAGTTTAACGCCGTTGTTGGCTGTGAATATGGAGGCCGAGGAGTAGCCCGAAGGGAATGACACGCTGATGTAGACCACCAGGTTTCCGCCGTCGTATGTGAATCCTTCGTCAGAGGTGAAGGTAATCAGTTGGGCGGCACTGCTGCTGGAGCCTTCGGCGTTGATTGTTATAGGGCCGTCGTAGAAGAGGGTCATCCGGTCGGTATCGGCCACGGTGGTGTTGCTGTTGCCCTCCTTCGGACCTTCCTTTATGAATCCGGCCACGGTGGTCTCGTCGGTGGTGGCCACGTAGACTTTGGCTGTGCCGGAAACACTCTTCGAGGAGTAGCCGAAGTAGGCCAGCTCGGTGATGTTTATGCCGGTGGTTATGTTATCCATGGCTTCGGCCTTGTACATGGTGATGCCCTGGGCATATTTATCCATGGTGTAGAATGGCATGTTGCCGGTATGGTAGTTGTAGTCGCCGGTTTTCAGTGTGCCTATCTGGAGGTAGTTTGTGTCGCCGTCCTGGGCATGCGCCGGCGTTGCCGCGAGCGTGATCAGCGCTGCTAAAAGCGAAAGAAGTTTTTTCATGTCGGATTGAATTTTGAGATTTGACTGTGTTAGCGTACGCATACTTTTATCCCTTCCACAATGTAGATGCCGGGAGCGAGCGGCCCTGCGGTGGCGGGGTGTCCGGCTGTGACTGCTGTATGCGCGGCTGCTGTGCCGTCTGCGCGGTACACTGTGATGGTGCGTGTCTGTGTGCTGCGTATTTCGATTGTGCCGTTGCCTCCCGTCACAGAGAGTATGGGGGTAATGGCGCTCTCGCCTATTCCCGACGGTGTGCGGTAGGTTACCCGGATTACTGGCATGCCGGCCGGATTAATGCGCCAGCGGTCGGTCTCGCGCGAGGTCCAGTAGCGGTGTATGGATGTGCCTGGACGCGATGCGTCGACTGCCATATAGACATCTGTGTAGCTCTTGCTGCGCGCCTTGAATGCCACCAGCAGGTTCCCTCCGGTATAGGTGTATCCGTTGCCGTCGCATGCTATGGCAAAGAGCTCTTCAGGCATATCGGCGGAGCCGGCGGTGTTTACTGTGACAGAGGCGGAGGCTGCGGGTTCCATTTCGTCGGTGGGATATGGCTCCGGTTCGTCGGTGCTGAAACCGCAGTCGTCGGTCTGTGCCATATACAGGTCTACTGAGATTGTGGAGGCCGATGTGCTGTTGCAATAGCCGTCGACAGCCACGGTCTTGATTTCTGTGTCGGCGGGGAAGGGTATCACTTCGGCCGGATAGATTGTCTGCGAGTCGGAGTTGGGGTAGGAAAGATAAAGAGACCCGGCGAGGGCTGTGCCGGTGTATGCTCCGAGCTGGAGGTCGTTTTCCGACGGTGTGCTGCGCAGGCGAAGGTCGGCATCGGCCACCGCACCTCCATCGAAAGTAACTCCGGTGATGGTGGCGGGGTAATGGCCGGGAGCTGACGCTGTTACGTTGAAGGAGCCGTCAAGCTCGGATATGTTGGCGATGCGGAACATCCCCCATGTGTTTGTCACTGTGCTGTATGACGCTCCGGTGGCGTTTTCTGTCAGAGTGACTGTGGCGCCCGCGATTCCGTTGCCGTCGGTGTCGCGCACGTAGCCGGAGTAGGAGGTTGTCGGCACCAGTCCGGTAAGGAGTATGCGGTCTGACCAGTCGGAGGATGTTTTTTCAACGTCGGATGCGTCAGTCCACAGTGCCCGCACGGTGAGATGATATTCGTCGGCATTGTTGACCTGCGGCACGTTGACTTCCGCACGGGCCGAGGAGGTGCGTACCGTGGCGATGGCGGTTTCGGAGATACCGGCCGGAATAGCTTGTGTCACAGTGATGTTGTCAAAGTATGAAAGCCCGTAGCCGTAGGGGAAGAATACGAAGTAGCTTGCCTCCGTGCCTTTGGTGAATGGGATGGTGAAGTCGTTCCAGCCGTACATCGTGTCCATGGGGAACATTTCGTCGTAGATCATCACCCCGGTTTCCGGGTCGTTGTGAGCCAGGTAGATGGTGGCGCCCTGGCCGTAGCTGTCGGAGCCTACGGAGATGTTCATCACCATCTTTCCGCCGTCGGCCGAGAGGTCGTAGGGAGGTGAGATCATGTAGCAGCCTATGCCCATCATGTTGTAGTAGCCCAGGATGCCCACGGCGCCATCGACATACCAGCCCTGGAATACCTCCCAGCCCGGCACGTTGGTGTAGTCGTCGAGCACATCATGGCCGTCCTCGCCCAGGGCGCGGGGGGCGTCGAGGTTGGTAGTGTTTACCTGTATGGCGTCGAAGTCTTCGTGTATCACGGTGACGCGCTCGTTGCCGTCGGAGTCGTGGCGCCGTATCACGCGGGTCTCATAGCTGTTGGCGCCGTCCACCGGGGTCCAGGAAGCGCTCACGCGCGAGCCTGTCACTGATGCCGATATCCCGCCGGGCACGGAGAGGTGCTCAGGCACTTCGTCGGAGTCCTCGCCTACGATGATGCCGTTCGACTCCGGCGAATACACATAGCTGCCGCCATAGGAGGCATATGCAGTGACATAGTAGCTGAAACGGTCGTTCTGACGGGAGCCGGCTGTGGAGATGCGCGCGCTGTTGACCGCAGTGTCGACCGTGGGCAGAGGTACGATATAGCGGTCGCCTTCTTCAAGATGCTGCGCTACGCGGAGCCTGTCGATGAAAAGTGTGCCGTCGGTTGTCTCCGGAAGCATTATGATTACTACGCACGATGAGGTGCCGCCGCTGAGTGTGAAGCTTTCGTCGATTGTGCTGCCGTAGCGGTCGGATGTGAAGAGCATTTTCTGCGAGCGCAGTGTTAGGTCGCCCTGGGCATTTACTGCATAGATCATGGCCTGGAACATATCCACATCGGGTGTGAGGTAGGATATGTCGATGGTTATCCGTCCGTTATCCTTGCTGAGGTCAAGCACCGGCGACTGGAGATATGAGCGGCCGAGGGTGGCCAGCATACGGTTGGAGAGCCCCAGGTAGCCGGCGGCCATGAATGGCAGGCGTACGCGCCATCCTTTTTCGTCGATGTAGTCGTTGAGCGACTCCACGAGGTATTGCGGAGACACGGGGTTTTCAATTGAGCCTTCGGTGATGCCTGAGAAGTCTGTGTCGATGTATGTTACCGGTTCAAGGCCGTCGCTCACACGGATTGTGTTGACGCGCACGCTGTAACCGGTGGCGCCGGCCACGGCGTCCCAGTTGGCCGTGAATCCGTCGGCTGTGATATCGGTGGCGGGCCGCACCTTGGGGGCGGTAAGGTCGGTGAGCACCGATATTTCGATGTCGTCGAGATAGAACGGATGCTCAGATGACTGGAATTCAACGTAATGTCCCGGTTCCACGGAGCGGAGCACAAGCGAATATTCGCTCCACAGGCCGGTGATCTTGCTTCCGGTGTAGCTCACCGTCTCGCCGGCGGGTTCCACATCAAGCACATACACCTCGTCGGCCGAAGAGTTCGAGCGGCAACGGAATTTAACGAGCAGATCCTGCCTGGAGTCGAATTCGAGTCCGGGAGTGTCGATAAACCGTATTGCCCCCTGCGCGGAGCTGTAATCATCGATGAACACACATCCGCCCGCCTGTCTCACTGTCGCGCCATACCATCCGGCAGAGCCGGTGAGGGTGGCGGGTACATCCCCCACGATGCCGCCGCTCCACGGCGTGCTTTCGGAGCCGAGAGTCATTTTGCTGAAATCCTCCGACAGCACGGCCTGCGATACCCGGGCTGCACGGCTTCTTGCCACTGGCCGGCTTTCAGTGTCATGGATGTTCAATACCCGTGCCGTTGACGGTCCGGAGAATAATCTTCCGTCGCCGGGCAGCCTGGCCGGACGTCCGGCGTCTGCCGCCAGGACGGAGCTTGCGCACGCGAGCCAAATAAATAGATTCCTCATCGAAGATTGTTGGTTGATTATTAATATAAATCTGGATTTGAATCCGGATAGCAAAATTCGTAGCATAATGGCGCCAAGTGCTTGCATTGCAGGTTGGCACGTGCTGCTGGGTCTTTGCAAATGTAATATAAATAATCTATATATGGCGCATTTTGCCACATTATTTTGTTTTGATGTGGCAAAATGCGCCAATAATCAACCTTTTTGGCGTTAGGTCTAAGCCTGGCTTGGGATGAGAATGGAATCAGAGGATTTTGGTGCTGATGCCGAACATGGAACGCACGCCGGCGGCATCGGTGTTGCCTGTAAGAGCCGAGATTTCCATCCAGTAGTCGGCAAGCTCCTCATTTGGCTCTGTGCCGCGGCCGAAGCGGTAGCAGGCCGATAGGTTGCGCGCGATTTCTGAATATTCTTCTTTCGATATCGAGGCCCTGAGGTGTATGCTGCGCTGCATCAGCTTGAATGCCAGAGGGTAGTCGCGGGGGATGCCGTCGCCGTTGTAGGATAGCGTTGCCAGGGATACCAGAGCCTGGATACTTCCACGGTCAATGGCGTCGTTGAGAAGCTCAAGCGCTTTGGCGGGGTTTTTGTCAACGCCTGTGCCCTCGCAATAGAGCACGGAGAGGTTGTAGATTGACTGCACGTCGCCTCCGGCTGCGGCCGCTGACCAGTGCTCGGCGGCCTTGCGGTAGTCAACCGGCACACCTTTTCCAAGGTAGTAGAGTGTGCCCATAATCAGATGCGACATTATATCGCCCCTTTCGGCGCCCTGGCGGGCGTAGTGCACGCATTTGTTGTAGTCCGGCTCCATGAAAATGCCGTTGCCCCACAGGCTCGCCAGCATACCGAATGCCTGCGGCTCGGCGGCAGTGGCTTTCTCGAGCATTTTCAGTCCTTTCTTTGTTTCTTTTGCGGCTACGAACATGTAGCCGGCCACGGCGCGCTCGTGATGGTCGGACTGGCGGCTCATCAGTCGCTGCACCAACGCTGTGAGATTCTCGCCGGCCACATTGTTGCCGGCGGCCTTGGCTTTTTCGTAACAGTCAATGGCTTTGAGAAGGTCGCGCTCCACACCGTTGCCCTGCATGTAGAGCACGCCGAGGTTGTTCATGGCGTAGCGGTTGCCCAGGCCGGCTGCGCGTGTGTACCATCGGGCGCCTTCGGCGGGGTCGGGCGCGGTGCCTTCGCCGTTGACGTACATCAGGCCGAGACAGTACATTGCCGTTGCCTCGCCGTCGGCGGCGGCGCTCCTGAACCATCGCAGGGCCTCGCCATAGTCGGTATCGGTGCCTTTGCCGCAGTAATAGAACTCTCCTAAGTTGGTTTTGCTCTCGGAGCGGCCCCCCTCGGCAGCTATCCTCCAGTAGCGGAAAGCCAGGTAGTCGCTCTTCTGGTTGACATCACACCATCCCTGGGCAAAGGCCGTGGCAAGCCCTTCGGCCGCCTCGGGGTCGTTGTCGGCAATCTTTTTAAGGCGGTCTATGAGCGCGTCGCGCGCCTCGGTGCACCCCTTGTGCAGACGGTTTGCTCCGATGTGATACCACTTCAATGCCATGGAATAGCTGCCGGGGCAGCCATAGCCATGCTCATAGCAGTGGCCCAGCCACTGCCGCGCTGTGTTGTTGTCTTTGTTGGCAGCCCTGTCGAACAGCCGGAACGCCTTGATTCGGTCGCGCTCCACGCCGTCGCCGTTGAAGTATTTGACGCCGAGAGTGCACATGGCTGAATTGTCATCATTGTCGGCGGCGCTGCGGTAGTATTCTATCGCTTTGTCGAGGTCGGCGTCTGTGCCTATCCCATTTTCACAGAAGTAGCCCATCCAGTTCATCGCCGAGGCATTGCCTGCGGCGGCGGATTTTTCCATCCACATGAAAGCCCGGGCGTCATCGCGGGCGACTCCGTCGCCATTATGCAGACTGAGTCCCATCCAGAACTGCGCTTTGGCATCGCCTCCGGCGGCTTTCGCTTCCAGTTCGGCCGAATATTTTTCGGCGGCCGCGCTCAGCGAGAGTAGCGCGGCCGCAAAGATCGTGAGTAATTTTTTCATCGCAGAAATGTGTTTATAACGCAAAATTACAAAAATCGCGCAAATAAATTGATTCTTACGCGTTGAAAATTTGTGTATTAGCGACAAATGCGCTATCTTTGCGCCGGCTTTTGAAGCCCGGTATGCGCCGGAGTGCCCGTCAGGAACAGCTCCGGAGTATGCTGCGAGAAATTTATATAATTAATTATTAATCACTTAGCGCGCACGCGCGGCTGCCGCTCATTTTGATGCGGCGACGAGTGCGCAACCAATCCCAACGTCAGTAAATGACTGAAGAACTCAAAAACACCCCGATCGCTGATTTCGATTGGGACGCCTACGAAAACGGCGAAACTCAGAGCGCCAAATCGCGCGAGGAACTCACCCGCACCTACGACGAGTCGCTCAACACCGTCAAGGACAAAGAGGTAATCGAAGGTACCATCATAGCCCTCAACAAGCGTGAGGCTGTGGTTAACATCGGCTACAAGTCGGACGGCATCATCCCCATGAATGAATTCCGCTACAACCCCGACATCAAAGTGGGCGACACCGTGGAAGTATTCGTGGAAAACCCCGAGGACAAAAAAGGCCAGCTCGTGCTCTCGCACCGCAAGGCCCGCGCAGCCCGCTCTTGGGACCGCATCAACCAGGCCCTCGAAAACGACGAAATCATCAAGGGTTTCATCAAATGCCGCACCAAAGGCGGCATGATTGTCGATGTGTTCGGCATCGAGGCTTTCCTCCCCGGCTCGCAGATCGACGTCAAGCCCATCCGCGACTACGATATGTTCGTAGGCAAGACCATGGAATTCAAGGTTGTTAAAATCAACCCCGAATTCAAGAACGTGGTCGTATCGCACAAAGCCCTCATCGAGGCCGAGCTCGAGCAGCAGAAGCGCGAAATCATCGCCAAGCTCGAAAAAGGCCAGGTGCTCGAGGGTACCGTCAAGAACATCACCTCCTACGGCGTGTTCATCGACCTGGGCGGCGTAGACGGTCTGATCCACATCACCGACCTCTCCTGGGGCCGCGTAAGCCACCCCGAGGAAGTTGTGCAGCTCGACCAGAAGCTCAACGTCGTTATCCTCGATTTCGACGACGAGAAGAAGCGCATCGCTCTCGGTCTCAAGCAGCTCCAGCCCCATCCCTGGGATGCCATCGCCGATACCCTCAAGGTTGGCGACAAGGTTAAAGGCAAAGTTGTCGTTATGGCTGACTACGGCGCATTCGTTGAAGTCGCTACCGGCGTAGAGGGTCTCATCCACGTAAGCGAAATGTCGTGGAGCCAGCACCTCCGTTCGGCTCAGGACTTCATGAAGGTAGGCGACGAGGTAGAGGCCGTGATCCTCACCCTCGACCGCGAGGACCGCAAGATGAGCCTCGGCATCAAGCAGCTTAAGAAAGATCCCTGGGAAGATATCGAAGTACGCTATCCCGTCGGCTCGAAGCACACCGCCAAAGTGCGCAACTTCACCAACTTCGGCGTATTCGTTGAGATTGAAGAGGGCGTAGACGGCCTGATCCACATCTCCGACCTTTCCTGGACCAAGAAAGTGAAACATCCTTCGGAATTCACACAGATCGGTGCCGACATCGAAGTGATGGTTCTCGAAATCGACAAGGACAACCGTCGTCTCTCCCTGGGCCACAAGCAGCTCGAAGAGAATCCCTGGGATGTGTTCGAGACAATCTTCACCGTAGGCTCCGTACACCAGGGCACCATCGTGGAGATGCTCGACAAGGGCGCCGTTGTACAGCTCCCCTACGGAGTTGAAGGCTTCGCCACTCCCAAGCACCTCGTGAAGGAAGACGGCTCGCAGGCCAAGGTTGACGAGAAGCTCGACTTCAAGGTTATAGAGTTCAACAAGGACTCCAAGCGCATCATCCTCTCGCACAGCCGCATCTTCGAGGATGCCGGCAAGGCAGAGCGCACCGAGGCCCGCAAGGCCAAGCGTGCCGCCAGCCGTCCCGCCCGCGAAGAGGCTCCCATGCTCACCACCCCGGTTGAGAAAACAACCCTTGGTGACATCGAGGCCCTCGCTGCCCTCAAGGAGAAACTCTCCGGCAAGGCATAATCCGCGCTGATTCCTATCCGCATAACATAGGCGGTGAGCCACGGTCCGTTCAGGCCTCGGCTCACCGCTTGTTTTTTTATATCCCTCCTCTACATAATTCATATTTTTTTGACAAATAGAGAAAAATCGTTACTTTTGTAGCATAGAATCACAAGAATAATCCACTGATGATGACTGACAGCCACAGCCCAAAAGCATATGCAGCCGGTAGGCCTTCAAGGCCTGTAAATGACAGTATCCGTGAGGTATATCCCGGCGCTGTGCTTAATATAAGCAAGGACATGGCTTCGGTGTTCCAGCTCAAACGCAAGTATGAGAGAACACCATCGATGCTTGATCTCACCCCTCCGTTTCAACGTGAGAAGGTGTGGTCGCAAAAGCAGAAGAATGAACTGATCGAGTCAATCATCATGGGGATTCCTATTCCGGTTTTTTACGTCAAGGAGCGTAACGATGGAGTTTACGTGGTTGTTGACGGGAAACAGCGTCTGACTACTCTTTTCGATTTCATCGACAATAAGTTCGCCCTCCGCAACCTCTCGATACTGACTGAGTACGAGAATGTTACATTCGACTCCCTCTCCCCTCTCGATCAGAATAAGATTGAGGACTGTACGCTGACAATCAACGTGATAAAGCCTCCGACCAGTGACCGGGTGACGTTTGACCTTTTCGACCGCGTGAACCGCGGCGGCACGCGACTTAACAATCAGGAGATGCGCAACGCACTATATCAGGGAAATGCCACACGGCTGATCGACCGTCTGGCAGTAAAGCCCCTTTTTATTGAGGCTACTGAGAAGGCGGCACGCCCGCGCCACATGAAGGACAGGCTTATGGTTCTGAGATTCATTGCGTTCTATATGTGGCGGGAAGGCCTTTCATATGACCTGGAGACAGGTACGATACTTCAGTACCGCAGCAATATCGATGATTTTCTCGGCAAGACAATGGCATACCTCAACAGTCTGGATGAAAACGATCCGTTGCTGGCATCGCTTGAGAAGATGTTCGACCGCACTATGGCCGATGCCGTCCGTTATATACTTCCCCTTGGCGGCTTTCGTCTGCCGTCGACGTCCGACAAGAAGCGCAGGCCGCTGAATATGTCGTTCTTCGAGAGCCTCGGCTATCTGATGGCCATACATCCCATGCGTTCAGAGAAAGCCGCGGCCAGGCTGTACAACAAACTCCTTTCTGATCCGAAATATCTTCTCTCGATAACAAAATCGATTGACAGTATCAACCAGATAAACATGCGCTTCGATTGCGTGGCTGAAATTTTTGATAAAATTAAAAAGGTATGATTTCCCGGCTCACCGTAAAAAATTTCAAATCCATAAAGGAGGCATCTTTCGGCCTGACTGATGTAACACTTTTCTCAGGAACCAATTCTTCCGGGAAATCTTCGGCGATTCAAGCTCTCCTGCTGGCTTCCGACAATATTGAACAGACAGGGGGTGTGCGCAAGATGCGTTCAACATTCTTTCCGGCCATATCCTTCAACGAGTCACGCAACTATATTACCAACGCAAAGGAGTATAGTGTAGGCCTTGAATGCCGGAATCATACAGCCGGGCTCCTGTTCACTCCCCTTAACGACAATTATATCGCAACCGCGGTGACCCAGAAAGATGCCGTGCCGGCCGACGTATTAGACGGCGTCAAAAGCCTGTTTCATCTGGCCGCAATGAGGTCGGCCGACCTTGGCAGTCCGAGGATTAATCCTGATGCGGATACCAATCCGCTTGGAGTCAACGGGGAATATATAATAGATTATTATTACGGCCACCTCAAGGATATACTCCCTGACGTACTGGTGAACAACAATGGTGTACGCACGCTTGAAGGGCAGGTTAATTATTGGTTGAAGCAACTGACCGACTATACGGTTGAAGTGACTTTCAACGGCACGGAATATGTGGTGCGTTATATCTCACCCGAAGGGAAGTCGCTCCATCCCTATAATGTCGGTACAGGCGTGAACTTCATCTGTCAGACACTGATAGTCTGCCTCGGAGCCGGAATTGGCAGTACAGTGATTGTGGAGAATCCGGAAATTCACTTGCATCCGGGAGCACAGGCGCGTATGCTGGATTTCCTGGTTAAGGTGGCTAATGCCGGCGTACAGATTATAATAGAGAGCCACAGCGACCATATTTTCAATGGTATCCGCCGTTCGCTAAAGACAGGTGCTATTTCGATTGAAAAAGTATCGGTATACAATTTCACAAAGAAAGCCGGTCTTACAGAAGCCCTGCCGGTGCAGTTGAGCCGGTTCGGTGGCATAGAGAATTATGTGCCCGGAATGTTTGACCAGTTTGACAGGGACCTTGACGAGATTCTGATGTAATGCCGTTTTAAAAATGGAATATATTCTGAATGAACTGTCGTTAAACGGCCAGTATCCCGGAATCGAGGAGTTTTATACATCAGGGCTGTCGCATATTAATAATATACTGAATGAAATCCGGATAAGCAATGCGCTGTTATTGAAGAAGAGTGATTTCTATGGTCGCGAGGTAATGCCCGGCGTTCAGTTATATCAGATTTTGTACAATGAAGGTGCCCGTATAAACGATTCCATCCGGCGGATGAAGGTAACTCTGGGGGCGTTGCAGAAACGTCCTTATTGGGATGAGAATTCATGTCAGGACAGTGCTGTCGTATATCGTCGGGTGGATGAGGGTCTCGAGGCTGACATATCAAGTTCCGGCGTGGCCGAGGCGTTTGCCCGCGGAGGATGCACCGTGTCATTCGGTTTGTCAGATTATGAGGTGGATACAATCGGCATAAAGTGCTCGGATGATAAAGAGGAGGACGAGCCGCATGTTATCCATAATCTGCATCGGGCCGGTATGTTGCCGGATGTCTTGTTCAAAAGCGGGGTTATCGGCATCGATGAGTATATACCCGGGAAATTCCGCACAAAGCTTGATTTCTCTGAGACTGACGCCTCGCACGGGCTTAATCTGATTGACAATGTAAACAGTGCGGTGTTTATTGATTCCTTCAGAAATTTCGAGGAAAAGGACTGGCAGCAGATTCTCACTGATAAAGGATTGGATTACAAACCATTTTCAAATAACAGGAAGACGAGGCGTTTCTTCTCCACGGAGCAATGGCGCAAAGGGGTGTACAAATTTCGTATCGACAAGGAAATACGCTGCTTCGGCCATCGGGAAGGTGATATTTTCTATGTATGGCGCATTGACCTCGACCACCGGCTGAGCGATCTTGGATAAACAAACACCATTATTGCGTTTTAGTATTGCGTTTTAGCGTCTTTGGGTGGCTGGAGTCGTTAATTATTTGAATAATAGAATATTAACCTCTTTTGAGGTTCTTTAACCGGAGGGGATGCAACTTTTCGGCGCGCAGAACGTCTAATATGTACAAGCGCACAGCAAGAGCCGGGCGGACGGGTTCCACCCGGATAATGAAAGCGACTTTTCATAGTTAAGGTACTTACATAGCTTGTTTACGCGAACAGACATAGCATTTGAAAGAAGTTAAGAAGTTTTGCCGGGAACGAATCCGCGAGGACAAGATCCCGGTTTTTTTATGGCCTCGATTATGATATAAGTAATGTGTTGTAAGTACACGCTCAAAATCATTTTATACTGAACGGTTACTTAGAGGTCGTACAAATGTACGACCTCTAAAATAGTTTCGACCGGTTATTTATAGCTGTTTTCTTATCCATACGGCCAGGGAGCGCGCAGGTACGGTGAATGTAGCAGTCCCTTCGGCATCAAGCACTACATCCTCGTTTACCGCGCCGGTGACCTCATGCCATGTTTCGCCGGCACGCAGCGGTCCGAGCGACATCTCTTTGTTTCCTGCCAGATCGTTGCTCATGAGAAGCACCAACCCTGAACCGGGCACGTTGGCCACGCCGTGACGCACCAGGCCCACGCATGATGGGTGGTCGAAATATAGAGTCTGTTCACCAAGCGCGTGGCTGCGCCGCAGGTCAAGGAGCAGATCAATGATGTGGCGGTGGGGCGAGGCCACTCGGTTTTCGGAGTAGTAGTCGCCGTAGAAAATCACCGGATAGCCTTCGCTCATAAGCAGAATGAGGGCATAGGCCATGGGCTTGAACCAGTCGGCTACGCTTGATTCCAGCGAGCTTCCCGGCTGGGAGTCGTGGTTGTCGACCAGCGTTACGGCCAGTTCGGGATGGCGTTCCACGAGGGTGCCGTCAAGCAGTGTGGCCATGTCAAAGCTACTGCCCTCTTCCGATGCTCCATGGAAGTTGTAGTGCAACGGTGCGTCGAAGATATCAAGAGTGCCGCCGGTGTGTTCGATGAAATCTTCAAGGGTGTCGATGTCGCCGCTCCAGTATTCTCCAACAACGTAGAATTGCTCGCCGCAGGCGGCCCGCACGTCGGCCACAAAGTCACGTGTGAAGTTGTAGTCCATGTGCTTTATGGCGTCCATCCTGAAGCCGTCGAAGCCGAACTGCTCTGTTGCCCACCGTCCCCATCTGAACAGTTCACGGCGCACCTGGGGCCTGTCGAGATCAATGTCGTTGGCCAGCAGATAGTCATAGTTGCCGTTTTCGGAGTCGACCCCCTGGCTCCATCCCTTCCCCTTGCCGGTAATTCTGAATATGGCATGTGTATCGGTCAGTGAGTCATAGTCAACACCCGAGAAGTCGCTCCAGTGCCATTTGTAAGAGGAATATTTGTCGCCTCGGCCCGGAAAGCTGTATCCGGTCATTGCCTCTATCCGGCGTTGCTTCCCGATGATTTCGTTTCGGTTGTCGCCCTTTACCTCTATGGCATTGAACTGTTCGGCATAGTCGCCTCCGGCCTTATGGTTGAGCACTGCGTCGAGCAGCACCTGCACGCCATTGGCATGCAGTGCTTCGATAGCCTCGTGAAGCTGGGCGCGTGTGCCGTATTTAGTGCGTACGGAGCCCTTTTGGTCGAATTCACCGAAGTCGTAGAGGTCGTATGTGGCATATCCTTCGTCGGCCTGTTCGTCGGCTTTATAGGCTGGTGGAATCCACACGGCAGTTATTCCTCGTTCGGCAAGGTGTGGCGCATCCTCTTTGAGTTGCTTCCATAGCTGCCCGTCGTTAGGCAGGTTCCATTCAAAATACTGCATCATCACGCCGTTTTTCATAATCTTATTTTTTTACGTTTTATTCTTCAGAGAGTCCTGAAATCAGGGATATTCAGTAAGAACGTGTTTTTTTCGGCGGTTGTTCATCTTCGGCAGATTCAAAGAGGGTGTGTCAAAATTGCCGAATCTTGTCAATGTTGTTTTTTCGGCGGTTTTGACACACCCTTTCTGGTGTTCCGTTGTGGGAATGGGCCGGGGCGGTCAGCGGGCCACGGCGGCGGTGTCTGCGGCAATCTGGGCCGAGTCGGAAGGAGCGACATCGGTCACCACGAGGGAGTCGCCTTTGTCGATAACGCCCATATCCGGGTTGTTTTCAGGAGCAACTTCCTCTACTTTAGTCTGGGAGGGAGAGCAGGCGGTCATGGTGGCAGCCACTGCCGCTATGGCGAGAATTGCTTTTGCTTTCATAGCTTTACGATTGTTTTTGGTTATTTGAGATGTTCGTATTCCTCGCCTGAGGTGTCATAGTCGAAATCGTCGGGGAGGTCCTCGTCAATGAATCCGTCGTCGTCGAATCCTTCGTCATAGATTTCGTCGTCGTCGTCGCCGGCGGGAGCCTGCTCGAAGATGAATTCATCCTCCTCGCGCACGCGGTGGTGACCGTCGAGCGGACGGTGGGTTATCGGGTTGACCTCTATGCGGTTGCGGTCGTCGGTTATGGCGCTCCAGAGCACGTCCTTGAGCTGGGTGATGCCTTCGCCTGTCACGGCTGAGATGAACACGTGCGGAAGGTCGGAGGGGAGGGTAGGCTCGATTTCGGCCTTGAGCTCGTCGTCGAGCATGTCGCTCTTCGATATGGCCAGCACGCGCTCCTTATCCATGAGCTGCGGATTGAACCGGCGCAGCTCCTCGAGCAGGATGTTATATTGTTCGGCGATGTCGTCGGCGTCGGCCGGCACCATGAAGAGCAGCACGGCGTTGCGCTCGATGTGGCGCAGGAAGCGCAGACCCAGGCCGCGTCCCTCGCTGGCGCCTTCGATGATGCCGGGTATGTCAGCCATCACAAAGGAGCGGTTGCCGCGGTATTCCACAATGCCGAGCTGTGGCTCCATTGTGGTGAAGGGATAGTCGGCGATTTTGGGGCGGGCGGCCGACACAGCCGATAGGAGGGTGGATTTCCCGGCGTTGGGAAAGCCGACAAGACCTACATCGGCCAGCAATTTCAGCTCAAGCACCACGGCCTTCTCTATTGCGGGCTGCCCGGGCTGGGCATAGCGCGGTGTGCGGTTTGTGGGCGATTTGAAGTGCCAGTTGCCCAGGCCGCCTTTGCCGCCGCGGAGAAGCTTCACCTCCTGGCCGTCGTCGGTCACCTCGCAGAGAAACTCGCCGGAGTCGGCGTCGAACACCACAGTGCCGCAGGGCACTTCGATAATCTGGTCATCTCCGTCCTTGCCGAACGAGCGCCCTCCGGAGCCCGACTGTCCGTTGCCGGCAAACACGTGCCGGCGGTATTTGAGCGGAAGGAGGGTCCACATGTTCTTGTTGCCTCGGAGTATCACGTGGCCGCCACGGCCCCCGTCGCCTCCGTCGGGTCCCCCTTTTGGAATGTATTTTGCCCGGTAGAAATGGCGCGAGCCGGCGCCCCCCTTGCCCGAGCGGCAAAGGATTTTCACATAGTCTATGAAGTTGGAGTCCATATAGTCAGGTTGTTAGTGTTCGTTCTGAGTGTCAGAGGGCTGCCAGGCGGTGGAAATTCATCATCTCGCAGGCGTGGCGGTAGTCGGCCGGGGTGCCGATGTCGATCCATGTGCCGTTGATTGGGTGGTACACCACCTTGCCACCGTTGTCAATCACCTCTGCGATTAGGTCGGGGGCGTCCTTATGCTCTCCGCGTGCGAGGGTGTCGAGCACCCGGTTGGCGAAGAGATATATGCCGGCGTTGGCGAAATAGGAGTAGACTGGCTTTTCCGCCATTCCGGCCACGCGGCCGGAGTCATCCGCAATGTCGAGCACGGCGTAAGGCACTGAAACCGTGTAGGGAATCGCCGCTATGGTCACATCGGCCTCCTCTGCCGTGTGCCTGAAGTAAAACTCTTCGAGCGGGAGGTCGGTGAGCAGGTCGGAGTTCATCACCAGGGTGCATCCGTCGGGATTGCGCTTCATCAGCGATGCCGCTCCTATTGTGCCCAGCGGCTCTGATTCCTGTATAGTTTTAACGTTTATGCCATGACAAGGTTTTGCGAAATGCCCTTTTATCTGGTCGGCCATGTAGCGCACCGACACGGTGATGTCGGTGATTCCGGCACGTGCCAGCCGCTCGATGTTGTGGTCGATAATCGGGCGTCCGCCCACGGGGAGCAGCGGCTTGGGGGTGTGGAGCGTGAGGGGGCGCAGGCGTTCCCCTTTGCCTCCGGCCATGAGGAGCGCGCTCACCGGCAGGCGGTTTGTACAGGCGGTGAAGTCGAAGAGCCCCGTCAGGCGTCCGTCGTTGTCAACTTCGGGGAGGAGCTTTATCCCCGCGGCGCGTATCAGGGCAATCTCCTGCGGTGTGGCTCCCGGGCGCAGCGAGCGGAAGGAGCGGTTCATCACCGCCGTCACATCGTCGTCAAGCGAGCGGCCGGCGATGAGTGCGCGGCGTATGTCGCCGTCGGTCACCGTTCCGGCCACACGTCCCCGGCCGTCCTCTACCACCAGGGTCATCACTCCGCCCGAAAGGGCGTTGAGCTTGGCGAGGGCGTCGGTCACCGAGGCTGTTATGTGGATTATATGCTTGTCAGTCATTTTCGAGAGTGTTGTTTTGCGCCATGATAAGTTCGGCTATCTGCCAGTCGAGGGGGGTGTCGAGGTCAATCGAGCGTGAGCGCGGCATTGGCGAGGGCACGCGGCGTGGGAGTGCCCCCAGCGGTTGGCGGCGCAGTGCCGCGGGGTCGATTACATATACGGCGCCGTTCATCTGCCAAGCCTGCGGGGCGTCCTGGCGGCGGGTGATGTCGCCGGCGCCCTTGCTCACGTGCAGCAGTCCGCGGTCATCTGTCTCGAAGCAGTCGTAGTAAGGGTTGGCGGCGGCTTCGGTCACGGTCACGGCCATGTCGGTCTCGCCGGGTATGAACCTTGCCATGCATTCGGTGATGTCGGAGGGGGTGCGCAGCGGCGAGGTGGGCTGCAGCAGCACCACGCAGTCGTAGGCTATGCCTTGCGAGTCGGCCCAGTCCATCACATCGAGAATCACTTCGCGCGAGCCTGTGGTGTCGCTTCCCAGTGCCTCGGGGCGCCGGTAGGGCACAGGCAGTCCCAGCGCGGCGGCTACGGCGGCGATGCTGTCGGAGTCGGTGGAGAGTATGATTCTTCCGGGTGTGGCCCCGGCGGCAATCGCGGCCTCTATGGTATAGGCTATCAGAGGCTTGCCTGCAAGGAGCTTGATGTTTTTGCCGGGAATCCCCTTGCTGCCTCCGCGGGCCGGGATGATATATAGCGGGTTGAGGCTCATAGGTCGTGGAAATGCTTTATGTTGAGGGTGTCGAGGGGTGTGCCGGCAAGCGCGCGGGCTATTGTGGCCGGGGTGTCGGGCCGGTAATAGGGATTGTGGCACGCCGCGGCGCGGGCGCGTGACGCCTGGGAGAGGGCCTCGGCTATGGCGGCGGCTATCGAGTCGGTGTCGGGCCGGCAGTGTATCACTGACCCGGCGGCTATGCGGCCGCGCTGGCGCGGACCGATGTCGACGGTGGGGATTCCGGCCGACGGCACTTCAACCACACCCGACGAGGAGTTGCCAACCACGGCTCCCACGCATTTCAGCGCCGACAGGTAGCGCAGCCGGCCGAGCGATGGCACCGCCAGGCAGCGCTCCGGATTGCGGGCGGCATACTCTTCGATCATCGATATTATCACGCTGCCGTCGGCATCGTTGTTGGGGTAGGTGAACAGCATGCGGCACCGGGGGAAGCGGTCGATTGCCCGGAGCATGGCCGCGCATCGTTCGGCGGCGGGCTCGGTGTCGCGCGTCACCGGATGGAGTGTCACCAGCAATGTGTCGCGGTCAAGCCTGAAGCCTATCGACTCCTCAAGCTCGTTCTTCGGCATCAGCCTGGTGTGCACTATGTTGTAAACTCCGGGGGCGCCGGCGTTCCACACCCTTTCAGGGTCTTCGCCCATCTGTATCACACGGCGGCGGTAGGTCTCCGTGGCGGTGAAATGGAGCGAGGAAAGCTTGGTAAGGGCGTGGCGTATGTTGTCATCGATGGCCCCTTCGGTGATTTCCCCTCCTGATATGTGGGCTATCGGAATGCCGAGAATGGTCGCGGCGGAGGCCACGGCAAGCATCTCGTAGCGATCGCCAAGTAGGAGCACTATGTCGGGCCGCAGCCTCGCTAAGGCCTCGGCCATTCCGGCCATGCATCGCGATGTGGCCAGTGCCTTGTCGAGAGGAGCGTCGCCGTCGGCTTCCATTGACACGCGCTCGTCAACTTTGAAGCCGTCGGCTTCTATCTCGTTGACGGTCATGCCATACTGCGGCATCAGGTGCATGTTGGTAGCCACAATCTGCAGTTCCACCTCCGGCGCACGGCGCAGCTCGGCGGCCACCGGCTGGAGCAGCCCCCAGTCGGCCCTCGCCGAAGTCACTATGCATATCTTTCTCTTTTCCATATCCATGCAAAGTTACGAAAAATCTTTTACGCATTTATAATGCTGCATGGATGTAAGCTTTCTATAATTTTCAAATACTGCGATTTTATGGTGAAAGGGGGTAGAGTTGCACATATTAACAGATATTAACAGCGTCTGTGCTGAAAATTAAAGTTTGTCATATCAGTATGCGTCTTGAAATCTTTTTGTAAATTGCGGACGTTTTAGGTTTAGGCTTTTGAAGAAAAAGCTATTGTTTTGATTATAACACGTCTTCGGCGACAGCGATTATATCGTGCGGTTCCAATCACCATTCTCGGCCGGAGCATAATGCGTTTCCACTATGATTGAAAGGTACTTGACTCAGACACAGTTCACTTCTTACGATGATTTCTGTAAGAATCTGCATATAAATATTCCGGAGCGTTTCAACTTCGCCTACGATGTGGTTGACCGTATGGCTGCCGGCGAGCCCGGCCGCCCGGCCCTGCTGTGGACCGACGAGACCGGCGCCGAACGGCGTTTCACTTTCGGCGAGATGTCGGCGCTCTCCGACCGCACTGCGGCCTTCTTCCAAAGTCTCGGCATCGGCCACGGCGACCGTGTGATGCTCATTCTCAAGCGCCACTGGCAGTTCTGGACCTCGATGATGGCGCTCCACAAACTCGGCGCGGTGGCCATTCCTGCCACTCATCTGCTTACGCCCAAGGATATTGTGTACCGCTGCGAGAAAGCTGATATAAAGATGATTGTGGCTGCCGGCGACGAGGATATAACCTCGCATGTAAGCGCCGCCATGCCGCGCTGCCCGTCGGTGCGGTGGCTGGTGTCGACCGGTCCTGTGGTGCCGCGCGGATGGCTCGACCTCGACCGCTCGGTGGAGAAGGCTCCGGCTTTCCGCCGCCCCGCCGTGGCCAATGAGAATTCCGACACGATGCTCCTCTATTTCACCTCCGGCACTTCGGGCGAGCCCAAGATGGTGGCGCACGATTTCACCTATCCGCTGGGGCATATCGTCACCGCATCCTACTGGCATAACCTTCACCCGGGGTCGCTCCACCTCACCGTGGCCGATACCGGCTGGGGCAAGGCCGTGTGGGGCAAGCTCTACGGGCAGTGGCTGGCCGGGGCGGAGGTTTTTGTGTACGATTTCGGAAAGTTTGTGCCCGCCGACCTGCTGCGGCAGATGGAGCGCTACCGCATCACATCGTTCTGCGCCCCTCCCACGGTCTACCGTTTCCTTATCCGCGAGGATGTCAAGGCCTACGACCTCTCGGCTCTCGAATGGTGCACCACCGCCGGCGAGGCGCTCAACCCGTCGGTGGCCGACCGGTGGCTTGAGCTTACCGGTATTCCTCTGCGCGAGGGGTTCGGGCAGACGGAGACCACCCTCACCGTGGGCACATTCCCGTGGATGGAGCCGCGCCCCGGCTCGATGGGGCTCCCCAATCCGCAGTATGATATAAAGGTGATGAGCAACCGCATGGAGGAGGTTGCTCCCGGCGAGGAGGGGGAGATTGTGATTCATGTGCCACGGGGCGCGCAGAAGCCTGCCGGACTCTTCAAGGAGTATCTTGACGACCCTGAGCTCACGGCTATGGCCTGGCACGACGGATATTATCACACCGGCGACATTGCCTGGCGCGACGAGGACGGATATTTCTGGTTTGTAGGGCGCAAGGACGATGTGATAAAGTCGTCGGGCTACCGCATCGGGCCGTTCGAGGTGGAGAGCGCCTGCCTCACCCACCCGGCCGTGGTGGAGTGTGCCGTCACCGCCGTGCCCGACGAGGTGCGCGGCCAGGTGGTGAAAGCCACCATCGTTCTGGCAAAAGATTACATTTCGCGTGCCGGAGCCGATCTTGTCAAGGAGATACAGAACCATGTCAAGCGCATCACCGCCCCCTACAAGTATCCGCGCATCATAGAGTTCGTCAGGGAACTGCCCAAGACAATCTCCGGCAAAATCCGCCATGTGGCAATCCGCCAGGCGGATGCCGCCGCCGCAAAGCGCTGACAGCAGTGGTGGGACCGGTGGGACTGGTGGGACTGGTGGGACCAGTGGGACCAGTGGGACCAGTGGGAGAAGCTTCTACTGCTCCTACAAGTCCTACAAGTCCTACCAGTCCCACCGCTCCGGGGTCAGTTTTCCTCCACGCTCTGGAACCATTCCAGCGGCGAGGGCACTTCGGCGCCTTCGGCGCCGTATTCCTCGCCGTGCTGTGATGCGTCGAGTCCGCGACGCTCGTTCTGGCGCGATACGCGCATCGGCACGATAAGGTCGGTGAGCCAGTAGAGCAGGTAGCTCATGGCAAAAGTGTAGATGAATACCCCGGCCAGCACCAGCACATGGTTGAGGAAGAATTCGCCGCGCGAAATCATTGCGGGGTCACCGGCGGCGAAATAGTCGTAGGCGAATATACCGGTCAGAAGGGTGCCGAGTATGCCGCCGAGTCCGTGGGTGGGAAATACGTCGAGCGCGTCGTCAAGCATACGGCTGTATCCTTTCCAGCACACCGCCATGTTGCAGCATACAGTGATGAAAATCGAGATGAAGATGCTCTCGCCCACGGTAACCCATCCGGCGCAGGGAGTGATGGCCACCAGTCCCACTACGGCGCCTATTGCGGCACCCATGGCCGAGGGTTTGCGGCCGCGCAGGGTGTCGAGGGTTATCCATGTCACCATGGCAGTGGCGGCGGCGGTGTTGGTGTTGAGGAATGCCGAGATGGCTATGCCGTCGGCTGCCAGAGAGCTGCCGCCGTTGAATCCGAACCATCCGAGCCACAGGAGCGCCGCGCCGAGGAGCACGAAAGGCACATTGGCCGGTTTAGATGATTCGCCGGCTGCTGTCTGGCGGCGTCCGAGGAACATCGCTCCGGCAAGGGCGGCCACGCCCGAGGCTGCGTGCACCACTATGCCGCCGGCAAAATCATGCACATGGAGCATACCGAACAGTCCGTCGGGATGCCATGTGCAGTGTGCCAGCGGGCAGTAGACCACGATTGTCCATAAGCCCATGAAGAGTAGGTAGCCGGAAAAGTGCACACGCTCGGCGAAGGCCCCGGTGATAAGCGAGGGGGTGATGATGGCGAATTTCATCTGAAATAACGCGAAGAGCGCCAGCGGTATGGTGGTGGTGGCCAGGCCTATCTGCGATGTCTCTGCCTCCGGAGCGGTGACGTTTGTCACCCCGGCGTTGTTCATCATGAAGAAATCCATCGGGTTGCCGATAATGTGGCATATGTCGTTGCCGAAAGCCAGCCCGAATCCGAACACCACCCATATCACGCTCACGAATCCCATAACGATAAAGCTCTGGAGCATAGTCGAAATCACATTCTTGGGGCGCACCATGCCGCCATAGAAGAATGATAGCCCGGGAGTCATCATCAGCACAAAAATTGTGGCCGTAATCATCCAGGCTATGTTAGCCCATAGATGGTTGCCGGCCAGGTTGAAGTTAGCTGCATGTGAGTCGGAGTTGAGTCCGAGCGCTCCTGTCACCAAAAGAGCGACGAGCACCAGGAGCCATCCGGTGCTGATTTTGCGTTTCTTTAGTACCATATTGAATATTAATAAAACCTAAAAACGCGTACAAAATTAATACAATGCTTTTGTTTGGCAAAATATTTCGGCATAAAGTTGGCTCTGATGCTTGATTTTTAAAAAATGGCCAGGAGGGTCAGGAGAAAAGCTGGTGCAGGATGTCGGTTGACGTGATGGCGGGGAGGGTGGGGAAATGCAGGCGGTAGTAGCTCAGCAGGCGGTCGAGGATGGTGTTGCGGTCGAGGCGCGAAAGCCTGAAGCGGTGACAGTTGGCCGGCGTCATGCGGGAGAGGCTGAAGGCCGCTTCCGCTTCGGCCGGCGGCAGATAGTGCGGATGGGGCGGGGGGAGCGCGCGAAACACCCCGGCGGCCATGTCGAACACGCTCCCCCGGCGGTATGTGCTCCAGTCAGGTTCAATACCCATGAACCGCTGCAGCCTCAGCATGAAGGCCAGGTGGAAGTTGGGGAGCATAAGCGAGGCGCGGCCGCCGGCGCCGGAAGGCCCGGCGGCCATTGCGAGCGACTCCGAGGTGTGGAGCAGACAGGCGAAGAGGGGGGCGTCGGCCTGAGGCTCGCGCAGGAGCCCCCCCAGCAGGTCGGCCAGGAAGAGCGCCTGCACTATGGCCACAGGGGAGCCCGAGGGGGGAAGGACTATGCCGCGCACATCGCGGGCGGTGGCAATCTCACGGCCGGGGCGCACGTCGGCCTGGCATTCGAACACGGCCATCGGCATGGTCAGGGCGCGGAAGCGCGCGGCGCTTTTCCCTTTTCCGGCAGGCACGGCAAGCGACATGCGGCCGCGCTGGGCGGTGTAGACGCTCAGTATCGATGCGCGGTCGGAGTATTTCACCGTGCGCAGCGCTATGCAGGTCAGTGTTGTCATCGGCGTATGCAGCAGGCTGTCACCAGCCTCCGCGGCCTCCCCCTCCGCCGGTCATGCCTCCTCCGAACGAGCCGCCGGAGAAGCCTCCTCCACCCCCTCCGCGGCCTCCGAATCCGCCGATGATAACCGGCGGGAGCTTGGGCAGGGTGGTCTGCACGGCGCGGGTGTGGCCGCAGTTGGAGCAGCGGAACTGCCTTATGGCGAGGCCGTCGCGCAGTTCGGAGGGCTGCCGCACCACGCGGTCGGCCACCATCTGCTCGGCGCGTGTGCCGCAGGCGGGGCACTGCTTGTAGGTGGAGCGTGGGTTGATGTAGGGTATTATGTCGCGCTCGTTGCATTTGGGGCAGAGCCACACGTCGTAGTCCACCGATTTGAGCTGTTCCTCAAGGTCCTGCGAGGGGGTGAGGTATTTGTTGTCGGTATCCTCGTCGAGCCGCTGCATCAGTGTGCCGCAGTTGGGGCACGGGTGTTTGTGTAGGCGTATGTGGCGCATTCTCAGCAGCATCACCACAAGCCAGGGCAGCGGCATACCGATAAACAGCACCGTAATCATTATTGCCGGGAGTTTCCAGCGGTCCCATCGGGCATATGCCTCTACTGTGGGGAGCCGCCGGGTCTTCACCCACAGTCCGGCCACGAGCAGCAGCAGAGCCAGCGAGCTGATTACCCCCAGGGTGATATATCCGGCGAACAGTTCCGCGGAGTCGTCGCTGCCGGCGCCGTCGGGCTGCTGCGATGCGAGTTCATTGCGGGCCTCCTCCGAGGTCATGGAGGCGCGCACGGCATCGAGGGCGTCAATCACGCCCCCGTCGAAGTCGCCGTCGCGGAACCGCGGGTTCATCTTTTTCTGTATGATGTTCCAGCACACCAGGTCGGGGAGCACCGGTTCGGCGCCGTAGCCGGTGCGGATAACATTCTCGCGGTCGCCTACGGAGGTTACAAGGAGCACACCGTTGTCGCGGTCCTTCTTGCCGATGCCCCATAGGGTGAAAAGTTCTGTGGCCCAGTCGTCGATATCCTGGCCCGAGAGGTTGTCGACAATCACCATCACCACCTCGGCCGAAGTCCGGGAACGGATGTCGGCAAGTATTGAGTCGGCGCGTTCCAGCGCCTGCGGCGAGAGCACGCCGGCCATGTCGGAGACGTAGCGCCGCGAATCGCGCAACTGCACGTTCTCCACTTCGCCGGGGCTTACGGCCATGGCGAGGGACGGCAGCAGCAAGGCGATGTATATCAGAGTGAGTCGTAACTTTTCCATAGTCAGATGTTCATAATTGATTAATGCGTATGGGCGCCGGATTGTTCGGCGCGGCGGTATATGGCGCTGTAACGCAGACCGGCCGCGAGGTCGAAGCCGCGTTCCTCCATCATGCGTGGTATCAGCCAGTCCTCCTGCCTGTCGTATCCCTCGTATATCACAGCATCGGCCCGGTCGAGTGCGGGGAGCACCCGGGCTGTATAGTGCCCGTAGGTGCGCAGCAGAGGGGGTTGCACCGGGGTTATCATCTCATCGGTGAAGGAGTCGCGGCTGTCGGTGAGCTGCGGGCCGTACATCATGCGCAGACGGCAGTGGCCGTAGGGTACCAGGGTGTTTATCCCCCTGGCGCGGTAGGCTGCCAGCGAGTCGGCCTGTGCTTTTACGGTGTTGTACTCCCAGGCGTGGGTGGTGCGGCCGGCGTGCAGCGGGAATTCGTCAAGCGGATATACGAAATGCTTGTGACGGTAGGCGGTGAGAGTGATGAGGATGGTGGCGGCCACAATGGCGGCGAGCGCCAGCGACCTTTTCACGAAGCGTGAGAGCGCGGGGGTGAGGCAGGGGCGTATCACCGCCGCCACCGGTCCTATGGCGAAGAACACGGCTATCGAGCAGCGGGAGCCGTCGGCTGCCACACCGGCAGGGAGCAGCAGCAACAGTGCCGCCACACACCAGAGAGGGGCGGCCGGCACCGGTATCTTTTCCTCCGGAGTGCGGGCCAGCAGCAGATTGCGTGCCGGAATCAGCAGCAACAGTGCCAGCACCAGAGGCTGTGCGGCGCCGATGAGTCCGCGCTCCAGGAAGTAGTCGCTCATCAGGGCGTGCGATATTATGGCTGTGTATGCCGTGACAATCACAATGAACCACAGCGCCGCCGTCCGCGGCCGTCGGAGCCGCCGCCGCGTCATGGCCAGCGCGGCAAGGAGCGCCGCCACCATCGGCGACCAGTAGAGCACAAGTTCCATATTCACGATGGGATAGTAGGTGAGGGTCTCGACGATGTTGGCACCATATGCGGCGGCCGGCGAACCAATGAAGCGCGCCGAGACGCACCAGGCGGCCAGCCCTGTGCACAGGGCTGCTGCGAGCCACCGCACTGGCGTGCGGCGCCTCGCAGCGGATATAAGTGCCACGGTAGCAAGCGCGTAAGCTGGGAATCCTACTGTGAAATAGTTGTATTCAAACACCTCCCCGGCGCGGGCGCATAGCACCGACAGCAGGAAAATCATGGCGGCCGCCGGGGTGTTGCCCGTGTTCCGGCGGTAATATATGGCGCCTATGGCCGCAGCCGCTGCCACGCATACGCTGACAAGGGCGCGCATGGAGGTGACGCTGTGGCCGAAAACCGCCGCCCACCCTGATCCGGCAAGCCAGACGGGGAGCCCGGCGATGTGTGCCATAGGGTTGCGAGTCATCAGCATGGAGTACGACTCGGTGGAGTATCCGGCCGCTCCGGCGGTCAGGCCGATGAATGCCGCCGCGATGCCTGCGGCCACCGTTGCCAGGGTTATGATTATGCGGATTGTGGAGGTTTTCATGCCTGTTTGCGGGGTTTTCTGATTATGTGCCGGCGGAGGAAGGGGTCTGTGTCGAGAATCTCGCGCAGAGTGCGGCCCACTGCCGCCGCCGACTCTTTTTTCACGAATATGGAGCAACGCAGGTGGCGCCACAGCGGCACATACCCCATCGGCGCGAGGTTTTCCACGAGTTCGTCGTATGATATCCCCATCTCGCCGGCGTAGATTACGGCGTCGGTGCGTTCGGCATAAGGCTTTATCGCCTCTATGTAGCCTCCGGGATAGCGGAACAGGTGGCTGTCGAACCAGTGGTAGGGGTAGCCGTCATCCGGGCCGAATGTGTAGAGTAGGTTGAGCCGTGCTCCGAAAACCATGTAGCTTTTGCCGTTGCGCCGGCAGGATTCGATTGCGGCCCGGTTCACCTTATAGCCGCCATATTGCACGGGGTGAGCCAGGAGTCCGCGATGGTGTGGGAATTCATCCATAGGCACCCGGTAGAGCCGGTACTGGTGATATTGCCTGGTTGTCCATATCGAGCCGAAGGCAACCATGAAGAAAATGAGATACACTTTAAGCATGTGACGTTCGCCGCCGCGCATCAGCGGCCAGGTCACGCCAACGGCCATCGGGAGGGCGAACACGCCGCACATCCGCTCGAAAAAGGTGTCGGAGCCGAACGAAATCAGGGTGATGAACCCCAGGATGGTGAGCAGTTGCAGCCATGGCACCGGGGCGCCGGGGTTGTCGGCCGGGCGCATCATGCGCGCCATCGGATACCAGAACAGCACGATGAGAAACACCGACAGGAAACTCCCCAGGAAAAGCCACGACCACACCGAGCCGTATTGCCCCTCGATAATCATCAGGGTGGAATAATATATCAGGGCGCATGTGGCGGTTACGGCAACGGCGGCTTTGTGCCGTCTAGCCAGGCATACGGCCACGGCGGCTGCCAGAGCCAGCATTCCGATGGCCAGATACCATATCTGGCGGGGGAGGAGATACCACAGACGGCGCACTATGGCCGAGAGATCGCCGGCGCCGTGGCCGGTGATGAAATTCTCGGGTACGAACGAGGCGGCATAGGCTGCGGGCGAGCCGCACATCGCCGTCATCGCCAGCAGGGCGCAGACTGTGAAGGCTCCCAGGCCGATGCCCCAGAATGTCAGTATCCGCGACCAGCCCAGGCCTGCGGCACGGCATGAAGCCCACACCACGGCCATGGCCAGGAGCAGCTCGATGCCGAGCGGGAGGCGTCCGAGGGTCATCAGGGCGATTGCCGCCCCGGCCACAGCGGCTTTCCATCTCCGTGGCCGCTCTGTGAACGACAGCAACGCCACAAGGGCGATGGCATCGTATAGGTATGTGCCGGTGTCCCAGTTGAATATCGGGAAATCGCCTAAGCGGTTGCCCATTGCGCAGACCGGCACCAGGGCCGCTGCCAGAAGCATGTTGCCGGTGCGTCGCCAGCAGTAGAAGCATCCGATGAAGATGGCCAGAAGCATTGTCAGCGACACCAGGGCCCGGAGTGCGAGCACCTCTCCTCCGAAGAGGTTCATCCAGATATGTCCCGTCCAGTAGGAGAACATGCCGAGGGGCGACGTGGAGTAATTCTCCACGCACATGAGCTGGTAGCCCTCGTCGCCTTCGCCTACTCCGCCTAATTCGATGGAGCTGAATATCAGAGCCGTGCCCGCCGCCACGAACAGCAGCGAGAGCGCCGCGCGCATGGCGCGGCCCGTGGGTATGAGCGATTGCAGAGTCATAGGCTGTCGGTTTCAGGGGTTATCGCCGCCGTGTCGGCATGGCGGGCGAAGATGTGCACATCGTCGCGGTGAAGCACGTCGGTGAAGCCGAGGGCGCGCAGATGTGCGAACACCGGGGCGTCGGCCGCCATCGTCTCGTTATAGATTATCATCTGTGCGGCGGCCACTGCCCCGGTCTGCTCCGGCGGCCACTGCGAGGGGTCGGTGGAGTCGATGTGGAATATGGAGAGGCGCGGACCGTTGTCGCGGCCGAATATAAGTTGCGGGGTAAAGCGGTTTACGCAGGTCACGTAGCGCATGCCGGTGGCGCGGGCGGTGCGTGCGGCGGTCTCGTTGATTTCAAGCCAGCGGAGGTCGGCGGGACTCACCCGCAGTCCGCGCAGGGCTTCATATCGCTCGGGTGGCGCGGCGGTGTTGTGGCGGGCTTTCATCACCCACTGCTCGGCGACAACGGTGGCGAACACCGCCGCTGACACCATGAGCACGCTCCGCACCAGGCGCAGCATCGCCCCGGGTGCCTGCGGCCATATCGCGGCGATGATTACCGGCAGGGTGAAGGCGCCGCACATCCGCTCGAAAAAGGTGTCGGAACCGAACGACATGAGCACCACCATGGCGGCGCACCACCACAGCTCCGCGCCGGGAGCGTCCGCGCGCCGGGTGTGGGTGAGATTCCACACCGGGAAGAGCAGGAGCAGGAATGCCGTCAGCGGGAGGTCGGCTCCGAGGGAGTTCCACTCGAAGTCGCACCATGCCTCGCGGTGGCGGTAGACCACGAAGGTCAGGGCCACGGTGAAGATTACGGCCATGGCGCGCAGCCACCGGTGGCCGGACTGCAGGCGGTGGAGAAGAAGCCCGGCAGCCACTGCCACGGCCGACGGTGTGATCCACACCATTTGGTTATAACCCAGTTCGCCGATGCGCTTTATCCAGTCGGGGAGGTCGGAGGGGGAGTGCCCCCCCACAAGGTTTTCGGGCCGGAAGCTGGCAATGTATTCCGCCGGCGAGCCGCACATGAGTGTGACAAGAATCAGGGCCGAGGCCAGTACGGCCGCGGTGTATGCGCCGAGCACCAGCGATGTGTGGCGGGTGCTGAAGCCGTGTCGGCGGCATCCGGCCCATATGAAGCCGAAGACAACGGGTGCGAAAACAGCCGACGGCACCCGGGCCAGCGCCATGCACGCCACGGCCACGCCGGCTACAATGGCTTTGCGTGGGTCGCCACCGCGCAGAAATGATGCTACGGCCACAAGGGCCACGGCATCAAAGAGATATGAGCCGCTGTCCCAGTTGTAGAGCTGGAATGCGGTGGCGCGCGCCACAAGGATGCAGAATGTGAACACCGCCGCCGACATTAGTGCCCGGCCGGTGCGGCGCCAGAGGTAGAGGCCCGCAATCCCCACGGCCATAAGCATCTCAAGCGAGGCCAGGCAGCGGAGCGACAGCACTGTATCGCCCCAGAGATTCTGCCACAGGTGGCCGATGAAGAAGGCGAGCATCCCCAGGGGATTGTTGCGGTAGTCGGCCACGCACAGGGCCTGGTAGCTCTCGTCGCCGGGGCCGGGGAGGCCGAGGTTCACGCCCGAGAAACCGATCACGCACCCGGCGCAGATGGTCAGGATGGTGAGGAGTGTATGGCTTCGGCCGGTATTTGGTTGGTTGTCAGTTGTTGGCTTCATGTGATTCCAGAATGAAATATTCGCCGTTGAGCGATGCCTCGCTTTGGGGGGCGAGGGTGTATCCGGCCTCTGAGAATTGCCGCATGGTCAGTGGCATGTTCTCAGGTGTGGCCAGTGTGAATATATATGCATCGTAGAGGGGGGCGCCGGCATTGTCGTATTCCGGCGTGGCATCCCCGTCTTTAAAGTGAAAGTTCTGTAATTCAGCCCAGTCATATGACTCTTTGCCGTAGCTGAGCAGCAGCCCGTAGGGGCGGCATACGAATTTTATGCGTTTTCCGGCACGCATATCTGTTTCAGCCTGCATGGCGCTCCAGCTCATGAGGTCGCGCCGGCTTCCGAGCAGGCCGCGCTGGAGGGGGAACCGGTCCATGGCGTGTGTGTAGACGCGTGCCAGCGCAATATGGCGCATGGCCGAGGTGCAGGCGCCGGCCGTCGCCGCAAACGCTATCAGGGTCCAAAGCAGCCTGCGGCCGCCGCGTCGGAGCGCGGGAAGCACCACAGCCACAAGGGGAGCCAGGGCGTAGGATGAGAAGTAGCGTTCGGCTATGGCGTCGGAGCCGAAAGCCGTGAGGGCTACGGAAATAACACATATCCATATCGCCGCTGCCGGCATCGGCCGGCAGTGCATGGCGGCCGGCAGGATCGCCACGATGATGAACAGGGGGAGGTCGGCGGCGAAGATGATGCCGTCGTAGAAGGTGACGGTGATGGCCGCGGCCAGGAATATCCACCCGCAAAGCAGTGCAGCCAGAGCCGGCCGGAGCCAGGGCCGGGGGGAGCGGTAGCGGTGGAACACCGCGGCAGCGGCGGCAGCCGCTCCCAGCGGCAGCCAGGCGAGGGGGAGGTCGATGGTGTCGAGCCGGGCGCGGCGCAGTAAGTAGCGCCAGTTGTCAAGGGTGTGGCCGCTGATGAAGTTGCCGGAGATGATAGCCTCGGCATGGCCGAGGGGGCTGCCGAAAATCACCAGGGCGCCCGCGGCCCACACGGCGGTGAAAGCTCCGAGAGTGAGTGCGGCTGCCGCTCTTCGGCGGCGCGGAAGAGCGGCAGCCGCCAGCCATAGCGCCAGCGGGAGGTATATGGCAAGTTGCACGCGGCTCAGGAATGCCAGGGCGCAGAGTGCGCCGAGCAGGGCTGTTTTCCACATGCGGGGTCTGAGCCACAGCGATAGTGCGGCCACGAGCGAGAGCGCTTCGACGGGGTATGCGCCTGTATCCCAGTTGTAGATGCGGAATATTGCGGGGGTGGCCGTGAGCGATGCCGCGGCCATGAGGGCGCAGGCCTCCAGGGCGTTGCCTCGGCGGCGGTAATACCACAGCGCGCCGATGGCTATCGCCGCCAGCACGCATATCACGCCTAAGTAGCGGAGGGTCAGTGCGTCGTGTCCGAACAACCATTGCCACAGATGCCCTGCGGCGAATATGGCCGGGGCTGAGGGCTGGCATGAGTAGGAGCCGACGCACAGCGCCTGGTAGCTTTCGTCGCAGGGGTCAAGGGCGCCGAACTGTACCCCTGCCAGTGGAGCAGCCACGGCGACGGCCAGCATAAGCAGGCAGCCACCCCGGCGCAGATACGCCTGGATGGCCGTGGTGGTATGCTTGTTTTTCGCTTCTGGCGATGGCATGGTGCTGCGTGATGGATTTAGGTGTTTATTCGGCTGTGACTGCCAGTTTGCGTGTGGCGGTGGCCGTCTTGTCGCCTGATGTGTCGTCGGAAACGGTGGCACGGTAGAGATATATGCCGCGCTGCACACGGCGTCCGGCTCCGTCGGTGAGGTTCCACACCAGAGGCACGGATGAGAACATGTCGCTGCGGGCCGTCTGGCTCCCCTCCCACACTCGCCGCCCCATAAGGTCGAACACCTCGATGGTGACGTTGAGCTGACGGTCCGGACGGTCGTGCGACACATAGAAGTTGGCCTGCACTGAGGCGGGGTTGGTGTCGGTGTAGACATCGTAGATTACCGGAGCAACCTCTTTGGCCACACGGAAGGAGAGGGTGGCCTCGGCCGAGTTTGGCCCGGTGTCCCACACGCGCAGGCGCAGGGTGTGTTCCCCCTCGGTGAGGTTTTCGAGGGGATAGGCTATTGTGCCGCCCGGTGTTCCGTCGGAAAGGGGGGTATAGTAGAGAGCCACGTCGGTGTACTGTGTGGCGCCCTCGTCGAGGGTCAGGAGCATCTGGTGGCCGATTCCGGCTGTGGAGAGGTTGATGGCGCGGTCGTCGGTTACGGTTGCGATTAGCATCGGCGAGGGGTTTACGGTGTTGCCGTCGCGGAATGTGGGGTGGTTGAGATAGAAGGCGTCGATGGAGGGGGGCACATCGTCGGGCTCGGCGTCGGGGTCCATGCCGTAGACCACAAACGAGCGGTTGACACCCACGGCTTCGGTGCCGTCGTCGGCCGAGGCGAAGAGGTTGAGGGCTGCGGCACGGTAGTTGTCGGCAACTTCGGCGGGCATTGTGATGTTGATTGTGAACTTGCCTGCGGCCACGGAGTCGGTGCCGATGAAGAGGCGTCCCCCCTGCTGGTCGTAGGTCTGTGGGTCGGCGCCTCCGTGCCCTTGGGTTGTGTAGGAGGTCTCGGCGTCGTAGAGGGTTGAGTTGAGGCGTCCGTTGAAGCCGGTCATGAGTTCGCCCGCGGGGTTTTCGATGTGCCCGGTGATGGTCACTTTCTGGCGGGCCATGAGGGTGGTGGGTTCGTCGGGGTCGTCGTCAAGCCCTACGAAAGGAGCGTCGTTGACGGTGTCGAGCACCACACGCGCCGAGGGGATGGCCAGGCGCATGGCGGGGTCGCCCAGGAGCACGTAGCGCAGTTTGTTGGTGTTGGATGCAACTGCGCCGTTTACCAGGAAGTTGTTTTTCGCCCCGGTGTAGATTTCGCCGATGGTGCGTATGCGGCCGTCGGCTCCGCGCTCGAATGCGTTGCGTCCGATGGCGTCGGAGAGATAGCCGTTGTCGGAGATGTACACCGGACGTGTGGCGGAGATGGCGGCCGACACACCGCCGTTGGGGTTGAAGAACAGGAGTTCGGCGCCGGAGATGTCGGGGGCGTCCCAGCGGAGGAAGTTGCATGTGGCGGCGTATATCACGGGCCAGTGGCGCATGTAGAGGCCGTTGAGGTCGGTGTAGGTCACGATGCCCTCGGCGGTGAGGGCGGTGGGGGAGGCGTGGCCTATGTAGCTCCACCACATCACCCCTTCGTCGAGGTAGCGGTAGAAGTCGGCGCGTCCCTGCACGCACTGGTTGGAGATGAGGTCGTACTGGTCAACGTACACTTTTTTGTAGAAGAGCTCGGGACCGCCGTCGGAGGCTTTCATGTAGCGCTGCTGGCGCTCGCTCTGCTGCGAGTGGATGTTGCTGTCCTGGTCGTCGGCAAGGAACAGCACGTGGTTGCGCCAGTTACCTTTGGGCGACGAGGTGGAGTAGTTTATGATTTTGTCGACGGCGTCGCGGGCGCTGGTGGCGGAGGTCACCGGGAGGCGGCCGATGGCGATTGACAGGCGGTCGCGCCCTTTGTCGCGTCCGGAGCCGTCCTCGAGGAATGCCATCACGTCGTCGGTGGTGTAGGCGGAGTTGTCGCTGAGCCCGGCGTCGGTGAACCATGCCGGGAGGGTGGGGTAGCTGAGTGCTTTGATCTGCGGGGTGATACGGCGGTTGTCGAAGGTGACGCGGCTCATTATCACGGCGTAGCGCAGCGGGTGGCCTGCTTCGGTGCCGCGGTCGTACATCATTTTGAAGAATTTACGGAATGCCATCACGTCGGGCTGACCTGATGAGAATTCGTTGTAGATGGCTTCGGGGGTGAGCACCGTCACGCTCAGCGAGTCGGGCCCGGGGCGACGGTGGAATTCGGCCAGCCGCTCGGCCTGGTCGCGCCAGTCGGGGGCGGTGATTATCACCATGTCGGTGACGGGGAGGGCGTGCAGGTTCTGCGCGCTCACCGTGCCTGCCACTGTGGGTGAGGGCATAGCCATCTGCGGCGTCCATGCTGCGTAGGTGCGGTCGGAGTAGTAGTCGGAGGTCCAGCTCAGTGTGCTCCCCGAGAGTGATGCGTTGACGCGGGCCACGGCCATGGGGTCGGTCACGTCCCACACCACGGTCTCGGCGCCGGCGCCTGAAAGGGCTGCTTTGCGTCGGTTGCTCTGAAGGGTGAAGGGCTTGCCTGCCAGGGCGGTGGCATCAAGCGCGCGCAGGTAGTTCACGGCTATGTAGTTGAGGTTGGCCAGGCTTACGGTGGAGCCGTTGGTATAGTTCACTCCGATGGTGAGCTGCTCTTTGGTGAGGTCGCGCAGTTCGCGGCGCGAGAGTGATTCGGTGCCGTGGGTGTGCTCGTCGTTGTTGGCATAAAGGCGGTCGGATGCCTGGTATTCGAGTTCGGAGCCGTTGGCCGAGTATGCCACGGTGGTAGCCTGGGTGCCGTTGGCCACGAACGAAGTTTCGAGGTATGCCACGGTGTCGGGCATCATGCCGGGCATGTCGATTCTGAAGTCGCGTTTGGGAGTGTAACGGAAATCTTCTCCTACGAGCAGGTGGCCGCATTGTCCGGGCGAGGTGAGCTCGCTTTTGTGCCATACGCCGTGCCAGTAGCCGCGTGCCACATCGTCGGTGCCCGGACGCTGCGGGTCGGCTTCGGGTGTCGCTCCAGGCTGGGCTGTGGTGCCGGGCTCCAGGCGCGGCTCTTCGCCGCTGTCGCTGATAAAGTAGTAGCCTGCTGTGCTGAAGGGATTTATGGCCGGATGTATCCATTGCCCGATGGAGGTTTCGGCGTTCTGCACTCCCTGGGCGTAGAACACGATGCCGCGGCCTGCCACATATACCGAGGGGGTCTGAGGCAGGTCGTCGAGGTAGGTTGAGGCGTCCATAATCTCCGGCAGGCGGCGTCCGCCGTAGCCGTAGACTTTTACTTTTTCATAGTCGCGGAAGCCGCATGAGCGCAGGGTCTGCTCGGAGATGAGGTGTATGCCGTCGTCGGTCACCGCGATTTTCACCCATTGGCCTGACGCCAGGCGCGACTGTGTGGCGTAGTGCGATGTGGGGAGGGCATGGGCCGCGGCGGCGCATATCAGCGCCGGCAGCAGTATGGCTGCGGTTTGTGCGCGGCGGCGCATGTTGCCGGCGAAAGTCTCGAAAAATCTATGTAGAACCTTGAATATAGTCATAATTGGTTTATGGCATAGTCTGCCATATTGATAACGTTGTGCTCCACTGCTTTATTGTGTATATGTATTGATGTGATTCCAACAAAAAAAGCAACCTCGTTGAGGCTGCTTTTTCTGCGGAAAGAGAGGGATTCTTTCTCCGCTGCGCTCCGAAAGCGCTTCGCGATAACGAACCTTGGGTTCTCATCCCTCCTTTCCAACAAAAAAAGCAACCTCGTTGAGGCTGCTTTTTCTGCGGAAAGAGAGGGATTCGAACCCCCGGAGGTGTGACCCTCAACGGTTTTCAAGACCGCCGCAATCGACCACTCTGCCATCTTTCCTGATGTTGTGTGATATGTTATGAAAAAAGCCCTGTGCCCGGCGGGGCAGGGGCTTTGCGGAAAGACAGGGATTCGAACCCTGGGTACCCGTAAGGGTACAACGGTTTTCGAGACCGTCCCGATCGACCACTCCGGCATCTTTCCATATCGGGTTATAGCCCTTTTACGGGCACAAAGGTAATGCTTTTTCTTGAATTGGTGAAATTTTTCGGATTTTTTTTGCGACTTTTTATGCAAAGGGGGTGGTGTCAAATTTCATCAGACAGTATTGGCGCTTCGTGGGGCGTCCGTGCAAATATTTGGAATTCAATCGATTCTCCGGACGCTCCGCGGAGTGTCCCTACTGCGAGACTGTTTCCATAATTTTGATACATCCCCTCCCCGGCATGGGCGGTTTTTGCCGCGTTGCCGGGGAGGGGTATGATGGAGTATGCGGGGTTATTTGCGGGCGATGACGCGGGTAGAGAGTATTTTTATGTCGGCCACGGGGCGGTCGTTGCGGTCGGTTTCGGTTTTTTCGATTTTGTCAACGACGTCCATTCCGCTGACTACCTGGCCGAACACGGTGTACTGGCCGTCGAGGTGGGGCGAGCCTCCCTGTGTGGCGTATGTCTGGCGCTGTTCGGCGTTATAGCCTGCGGGAGTGAGCGCTGCCTGGCGTCCGGCTTCGGCTATGAGGGCGTCCTGAAGCGAGGATAGGCCGTCCTGGTCGCGGTTGCGGCGCAGTTCCATGATTTTGTCGCGGTTTTCGCGGGCCAGTGAGTCGAAGATTTCGCGTGTGCGCAACATCTGTATCTGGCGCTCCATCTGTATGAGAGCCGAGTCGGCGAAGGTTTTGCCGGTGACGATGTAGAACTGTGAGCCTGACGAGCGGCGCTCGGGGTTGACCTGGTCGCCCTGGCGTGCTGCGGCGAGAGCGCCGCGGCTGTGTATGTGGGCGGGGAAGTGGATTTCGGCGGGGAGTGTGTAGCCCGGGCCTCCGGAGCCGAGGTGCTTGCCGGCGGGGGCGTCTTTTGAGTCGGGGTCGCCGGTCTGTATCATGAACTGGTTGATTACGCGGTGGAAAAGTACGCCGTCGTAGTAGCCCTCTTCGGCGAGTTTTATGAAGTTGTCGCGGTGGGCGGGGGTATCGGCGAAGAGGAGTACGGTCACGGGGCCTTCGGTGGTGTTGATTTCCACGAGGGCTTCGCCTGGTTTGAGCTGTGCGGTCTGCTCGGTGGTAGTGTTCATATTGCGTTTACGTGCTTTTTTGCGTGTTATGGCCAGGGCGCCGGCGGTGAGTATGGCGGCTGCCAGGGCGGTGAGGAGTATGGCAAGCGGTTTTCGTTTCATCGGGCTGATGGGTCAGAGAGGGGAGTTGGAGTAGAGGCGTTTGTATATGCGCCGGAAGTTGTCGTCGGCAGCGGAGAGCTCCCCTGCGCGCTCGGCATAGTCGGGTCCGTAAATGGCCTGGAGGAGGTCGCCCAGGTATCGGCGCTCGCGGTCTTTGTCAATCGCGGCGGCGATGAGCCTGGCTATCGGTTCGGCGAACAGTTCCCGGTCGGTGGCCGAGAGGTAGCGTGCGGCCGAAACCACGAACTGGCCGTTGCGGTCGACCTGTATCATGTTGTCGGCCAGGGCGGTCATGTCGTCGGGCGAGAGTACGTTGATATGGTTGGCGATGTATTCGTAGGTGAGAAGGCCGTCGGGGTCGGCGGCGAGGGATTTCATTATGTCGTCGGCTATCATTTTGTGGAAGGGTGATAATGGGCGTGGGGTTCGCCGGGGGGGTGGCGGTTTGAAAAGGAAAGGCCGCGGGGGCCGGGAGCACGCGTTGTTGCGTGGTTCCGGCCGGCCCGCGGCGTTGTGTAGGGTTATTTTCCGGCGATTTTGTCATCGATGAGCTTTACTTTTGCTTCGGTGGCGGCAAGGTCGTCTTTTATGCGCTGTATGCGGCGTTCCATCTCTCGCACCATAGAGTCGCCCGACTTCGATTTCGACGAGAGGAAGCCGAGGTTGTTCTCATAGGTCTTGAGCTCGTTGCGCTTGATGTCGCACTGGCGCAGGATGCGCTCGCGCTCGCGGTAGAGCTGCTGCTGGTCGGAGCCGATCTCCTTTATCACATCCTCGAAACGTGAGCGTGCGCGGTCGCCGGGGCGTCCGCCGAGGTTGTTGTAGAGGTTGTCGCACACGGCGCGGTATTCGTTGTAGACTGTGTCTTTCTCGCGGAAGGGCACGTGGCCGATTTCCTGCCATTTGGCCTGGAGAGCCTTCACTTTGGGCATGGCCTCGGCGCGGGGGGTGTCGAGCGATATTGCTTTCAGTTCTTCGATAACCTGTTTTTTTGCCTGGAGGTTGGCCTGCTCGCCGGCGCGTCCTTCGTTGTAGTTTTTCTTGCGGTTCTCAAAGAAGGTGTCGCATGCTTTCTGGAAGCGGCGCCACACGTTGTCGGAGTGCTTCTTGGCCACGGCTCCGATTGTTTTCCACTCTTTCTGGAGCGCCACGAGGGCGTCGGCGGTCTTGCGCCAGTCGGTGGAGGTGCTCAGGGCTTCGGCTTTCTCGCAGAGAGCGATTTTCTTCTCGAGGTTCCCGGCCAGTTCATCCTTCATGGCGCGGTAGTGCTCGGCCTTGAGGGTGAAGAATTTGTCGCACACGGCGCGGAAACGGGCAAAGAGGGCGTTGTTGGCCTTACGCGAGGCGAATCCGAGTTTTTTCCAGTCGGCCTGCGCCTGAAGTATGGTGGCGGTCATCTCGTCCCATGCGGTGTAGGTGGTTATCCCCGAGAAGTCAAGTGCTTCTACGCGCTCGCATATCTCGGTCTTGGCGCGCTCGTTCTCGGCTTCGCGGGCCTTGCGCTCCTCGAAGAATGCCTGGTATTTTTTGTTTATCACGGCCGAGGCTTCCTTGAAGCGGGCCCAGATTTCCTCGCGCACCTCCTTAGCCACGGGGCCAACCTCGCGCCATTCGTCGTGGAGGTTCTGCAGGCGTTTGAATGCGAGCACTATGTCGTTCTCGTCGGCGAGCTTGGCGGCTTCTTCGCAGAGGAGGGTCTTCAGCTCGAGGTTTTTGCGGAAATCGTAGTCGCGGAGGTCCTTGTTGACTTTGAGCTGGTCGTAGAACTGCTCTTCCACGGCTTTATACTCTTTCCATATCTCGGTGGCTTCGGTGGGGGGCACCTCGCCGGTGGCCTTGAATTCGGCCTGGATTTCCTTCACGCGGGGGAAGGCGCGGTTTACGTTGTCGGTATCCTCCGATATGGTGCGCAGTTCGGCGATGAGGGCGCGTTTGCGCTCGAGATTAGCCTGGCGCTCGGCATCCTCTTTGGCGGCAAGCACGGCTTTCTTCTCTTTTATATTATTAAGGAGTGTCTTGAACTCCTCTTCGGCGGGGTCGAGAGCGGGTTTGAACTCTTCGGCGGGATTTCCTTCCGCTATGTATGCCTCCAGTTCGGCATCGAGTTCGGTTTTACGGATAGCGTAAAAGCGCTGTTTCATCCTTGCAATCTCTTCACGGGTGATGTCGGCGGCATCGCGGGCGGCCAGTTCGGTCACGGCGGCCATCACCTCCTCTTTAGTGCGGAGGTCGGGGCGCTCTGCAGCCTCTTCGGCGGCGGCCTCCTCGTTTTCAACCTCCATTTCGGCGTCGGCGCCGTCGGCCATTTCGGCAGCGGCATCGGCCACCCCGGCCATGTCGAGAGAGGGGTCGGAGGTTTCGGCGCACGCGTCGGCGGCCTGTGTGTTGTTGTCAAGGGTCACCTCGGCGTCGGCGGCAGGGGTGGGGGCAGGGGTGGGGGCATCAATGTGCATTTCGGCATCAAGGCCCTTTTCACGCATTTCCATAAGAGTTTTTTATAGTTAGAATTCAGGGGCTTATATGCGCTTTTGAGGCGCAACACAAAATTTCGGCCAAATATAGCGATAATTTTCCACAATGGCGCAATTTCCGTGAAAAAAGTTGATGAGAAACAATCAATACAAGGCCGAAAAGTGTGCGGAAAAGGCGGCACGCTTTTCCGGTGGAAGGAAGCGTGCCGCCTTTTTATGGGGGATGGATGGTTTATTGCCAGGGAGCGGCTCCGTCGTCGTAGCCGTAGGGGTTGGGTCCGAAGCGGTTGGGGTGGGGTTCGCCTTCGCGTGCCAGCCATACGATCAGCAGAATCTCGCATACCAGGGTTATTATGCCGGATGCGCCGAATAAAATCCATATGGGGAGGCCTACGGAGCTCACGAATCCGCTGTGGCCGGAAAGCAGGGCGTCGGCAAAGATGAATACTAATGTGCTGCAGAATAATATCGCAGGCACTACGGGCAGGAAGTACCATGCGCCGCTCTTGCCGATGTCGTGGAGGCGGCGCCACGAAACGGCCAGGCCGGGTATGAAGAGGGCTATCGTGGCGATGTGGCCCAGGAATGGAATCCAGCCGGTGGCCATGCTTACAACGAATGTGAACAGCACCCACCACCAGTATTCGGCGCGGGGAGCGCGTCCTTTGAAGTCGGCATACTTGTTAAAGCAGATTCTTATGGCGTCGGCAAAGCCGATTTCAACTGGGCCGGGGTATTGCGGATTGGGGTGCCACTGGCCGTTTTGGTCGTAGTGGCCCTGCTGCTGTTGCTGCTGCTGCCACTGTTGCTGTTGCCATTGCTGCTGTTGCGGGCCCTGGCGTGATGGGTCGAATTGATTGTCCATTATGAGTGTTGAATTATGGGTTGTTGATGTGGTGATGAATACGAAAAAGGCGCTTCCCTTTTCGGGGAATCGCCTTTCGCGCTTCAGGATGGGCTTGAACCAACGACCCCCTGATTAACAGTCAGGTGCTCTAACCAACTGAGCTACTGAAGCAAAAAAAAGAAGTGTTTTTGAAGTCGCGCTTCAGGATGGGCTTGAACCAACGACCCCCTGATTAACAGTCAGGTGCTCTAACCAACTGAGCTACTGAAGCATTGCATCTTGCCGGCATGGTGGCGAACTCTATCACTTTCCGGCCGGAAACGCTAATCTACGGTGCGCTTTCCTTAATTGCGATGCAAAATTACACTCTTTTTTTTTAATACGCAAGAAAATTTCAATTTTTTTGAAAAACTGCGTTATGCGGCGATTCGCGTGAGGATGTTTCGGCGGCTCAGTCGCCGTCGGGGGCTGTGAGGCGCTCGAGGAGTTCTTCGGGGGTGATTCCGAGCATCTCCATCTGGCGGCGCAGGGCCGGCAGGGTGTTGATGAAGAATTCCTGCCGGCGGGCGCGGGCGGTTTTCTCCGGTGCGTCGGGCGCCAGAAAATATCCCATGCCGCGCCTGGGGACGATAATCTCCTCGGCCTGGAGGGTTTCGAGGGCTTTGAGCACGGTGTGGGTGTTGACCTGGAGGGTCACAGCCAGCTCGCGCACCGAGGGGATGCGTTCGCCGGCCGGCCATTCGCGGGCCAGAATCCGTGCGTGGCAGTAGTCTACAATCTGCCGGTATATAGGTTTGTCGGTTGCGAAATCCATAAAGCAGAAATCAGCGGAGTCGGCGGTATAGTTTGATGCACAGCACGATGAACAAGGCTGTCGCCGCTATGCCGATAGCGAGCATCATCCCCGGCATGAGGCCCATGAAATCGGAGGCGAATTGTTCGATGTCGTCGCCGGCGATGTCCGTCTCTTTTGCGGCAAGAAAACCGAGTATGGCCGAAAAGATTACAATCACCGCCATGACTGCGGCATATGTGCCGGCTCCGTAGAGTATGGCTGCTTTCACCGGATTGCGGCCGCACAGTGCTCCGTAGAGGATTGTGCCGATAACCAGTACCGAGATGCCGCAGGAGCCTGCGGTGAGTATCACGCACTGCTTCAGCGTGAGCTCGGCCGATGCCGCGCGCGCCACGAAGTCGTAGGAGGCCGGGAGCACATGTCCGGCGGGGGAGATAAGTGTGCCTGCCCCCTGTATGAGCTGGAAATATAGTTCCAGAACTACCGGCACGATTACGAAGGTGTAGAGCAGGTAGAAAGTGAGACGTTCGGCACCCGTGACCGGGGCGAGGCGCACCAGGATGTTGTCGCCGTGGCGGCAGAATGCCAGCGGGGCACCCATTGTGAGCAGGGCTATCAGCAGGGTGAAAATCGAGTGGAACCATTGCGGCAGGAACACCATGCCGAGGTATATGGCCGGGATGGCTATGGCGTAGATTGTCCATTGTGTGCGCAGCGCGCGGCGGTAGAGTGTGGCGAGCTGCATGATGCGGCGCCAGGAGAAGCGGGGGAGCGCTTCAGGGATGGCGGTGTATATGGCGGTGGAGTCAGTCATTTCCGAGTTTTTTTTGGGGGGGTATCGGTTGGCGGTGGCGAGCACCTGAGGGGCGGCGGTCGACATCAGGGCCGAATACAGCAGCGCATAATCGAGCGCGCCGGGTTCGCCCGAGGTGTTGGCCACCAGCGAGTGGTATCGTCCGGCGGTCTGTTCCCAGTAGAGCGCTCCGTCGGCGGGAGCGGCGCCGGCCACGCTCTCCAGGCTGCAGGCCAGGGCATCGGTCGGGCGGCATATCTCGAGGCGTCCGCGGTGCAGCATCATCAGGCCGTCGTAGAGGTCGCGCAGGTCGGCGATGTTGTGGGTCGACACTATAACGGTCTGCTCAGGCGCCACGCACCGGGCCATGATTGCGCGCAGCGCTTTGCGCGAGTTTATGTCGAGGCCGTTGGCCGGCTCGTCCATCATCAGCAGCGGCGTGTGCAGCGCCAGGGCGTAGGCCGCCAGCCCCTTGCGGCGTGTGCCGAGCGAGCAGTCGGCGATTCTCTCCGAGCCGTCGAGCCCGAATGCCGCCAGGTTTTCCGAGAAGTCGGCGGCGGAGAAGGCCGGATACATCGTGGCGTGGTAGCGCGCCAGTTCGCCGAAGGTGGCGAAAGGCACCTCCATCGTTTCCGGCAGGAAGAAGAGCGAGCGCATCACTTGAGGCGAGCGGAGGCCTACACTGAGGCCGTCGAGCAATACTTCCCCCTTTGCGGGGCGCAGCAGGCCGGCCATTACCTTGAGCAGGGTGGTTTTCCCGGCGCCGTTCTCGCCCAGCAGCAGGTGGATGCCCGGCTTAAGTGTGCCGGTGACATCGGCCAGCGCCTCCGGTCCTTTTTTGTATGTGAATGAAAGATGGTTGAGATTTAACATTGTCGGTCGGTTAGATGAGGATGATTACCAGGATAGTAAGCAGGCAAACGATGATTGGTTCGGCCATGGTGGTGAATGTCGGTTTTGTGGTTTCGGGAATGGTTGTTTTGGTGTTGTAGATGTGTGCAACACTGCAAAGGTACGACTTTTTTCATTCAATCCAAATTTTCAGGGGATTTTTTTGAGGTGGGACTGGTGGGAGCAGTAGGACCAGTGGGACCAGTGGGACCAGTAGGACTTGTAGGACCAGTAGGACTTGTGGGACTTGTGGGACTTGTAGGAGCAATTTGATGTGGAGGCAGTCTCCCACAAGTCCTACAAGTCCCACAAGTCCTACTGGTCCTACTGGTCCCACCGCACCACCCAGCTCCCAGCTCCCGCTCACCTCCATGCTATTGATAAAAAAACATAAAAATTTGCGGGGGCGGGGGCGTTAAGTTAATTTTGCAGATTGAAAAGATGTAAACATGAAAAAATACAACATCATAAACAATTCGCTGGGCTGGTTCTGCTTCTTTGTGGCGGCAGTGACCTATCTGCTCACAGTGGAGCCTACGGCCAGCTTCTGGGACTGTCCTGAATTCATAGCCCAGGGTACCAAACTCGAGGTTGGGCATCCGCCGGGCAACCCTATCTTTATGCTTGCGGCGCGTTTCTTCGTGAACTTCGCCGGGGGCGATATGTCGAAGGCTGCCCTGATGGTCAACTCCATGTCGGCGCTCCTTTCGGCCGGCACCATCCTGCTGCTGTTCTGGACTATAACCCACCTGGTGAAACGTCTCATAGTGAGGGATGACGCCACCGTGGTGTCACTCCCGAAGATGATTACCATTTTCGGCTCGGGTCTTTGCGGCGCGCTGGCCTACACCTGGAGCGACACCTTCTGGTTCTCGGCCGTGGAGGGTGAGGTCTACGCCTTCTCGTCGTTCTGCACTGCGCTGGTGTTCTGGCTGATATTGAAATGGGAGAACCGCGCCGACCGGCCTCATGCCGACCGCTACCTGGTGCTGATAGCCTATGTGATAGGCGTGTCAATTGCCGTGCACCTGCTCAACCTGCTCTGCATCCCGGCCATAGTGCTGGTGATATATTACCGCAAGTTCAAGGATACCAACGCCAAGGGTTCGCTGATAGCCCTGGCCATCTCCGCCGCCATCGTGGCTCTGATACTCTACGGACTGGTGCCCGGATTTATCGAGGTTGCCGGTTATTTCGAGATTTTCTTCGTGAACACCCTCGGCACTCCCTATAATATAGGTGTGCTCTTCTATGCCCTCCTCTTCGTGGGCGTGATAATCTGGTGTGTGCGTTCGCTCTACCGTCAGCGCTCGGTGTCGGCCATACGGTGGTCGTTCCTGCTTTCGGTGCTCCTCAGCGGCATCCCCTTCATCGGCTCGTCGCTTTGGATTCCGGTAGTGCTAACCGCCGCGCTTGCTTTCTGGCTGTGGACCGCCCGGAAGCTCCCCGTGCGCTGGCTCACCCTCTCGGCTCTGAGCATAATGGTGATATTTGCCGGATACTCCTCGTACGCGTTGCTGCTGATTCGCTCGGCCGCCAACCCGCCGATGAACCAGAACGCCCCCGACAATGTGTTTGACCTTGCCTCCTATCTATCGCGCGAGCAGTACGGCGACACGCCGCTGCTCTATGGCCACACCTTTGCCTCGACCGTGCAGCGCGAGCTCACCGACGCCGGCGAATACACCTACCGCAAGAAACTCGGCAAGGATATCTACACCAAAGTTGTGAAAAACTCCCCCGACGAGCCCGACCGCTATGTGGTTGCCCGTCAGCAGAGTTCTTACGAGATGGTGCCCAAAATGCTCTTCCCGCGCATGTATTCCACCGCCGGGTCGCATCCCAAAACCTACATGGAATGGATCAACGCCGACGAGAGCGACCTCGACCGCGTGACCGTGCCACTGGTGGTGGACTCCGACGGCAACACCATCCAGGAAACCGAGCTTGCCCGCCCCACTTTCGCACAGAATATGAGCTACTTCCTCAATTATCAGCTCAACTACATGTACTGGCGTTACTTCATGTGGAACTTCGCCGGCCGCCAGAATGACTATGCCGGCCAGGGTGAGGCAAACCGCGGAAACTGGATTTCGGGCATACCCTTCATCGACAATCCCCGTCTGGGCGACCAGAGCCTCCTCCCCGACGAATACGGCAAGGGTAACAAGGGCCACAACGTGTTCTATATGCTTCCGCTGCTGATGGGTGTCCTCGGTCTCTGCTGGCAGTCGTTCCACTCGAAGCGGGGCATAGAGCAGTTCTGGGTGATATTTTTCTTCTTCTTCATGACGGGTATCGCCATCGTGCTCTACCTCAACCAGCCGCCGCTGCAGCCTCGCGAGCGCGACTACGCCTTCGCCGGCTCGTTCTATGCCTTCGCAATATGGGTAGGAATGGGTGTGGCTGCCATCAGCGCCATCCTGCACCACCTGCTGAAGGATAAGAAGAAAGAAGCCGGAGCTGCCGCTCCCTCCGACGGACGCGGAAAAGCGTTGCTCGCAGCCGGAGTGGCCGCCGCCGCAGGCGTGCTCGTGCCGCTCCAGATGGTGTCGCAGACATGGGATGACCACGACCGCTCGGGCCGCTATACCACCCGCGATTTCGGTATGAACTATCTGTCGTCGGTCGACCCCAACGGTATAATCTTCACCAACGGCGACAACGACACCTTCCCCCTGTGGTACGCGCAGGAGGTGGAGGGATTCCGCACCGACGTGCGTGTGGTGAACCTCTCCTACCTCACCACCGACTGGTACGCCCATCAGATGCGTGTGGCCACCGACGGCGCCTCGGGCATACCCGTGTCGGCCTCTCCCGCCGATTATGCCTACGACCGTCTGCAATACTCCTTCTTCGACCCCGAGAACATGAGCAGCGAGGAGGTCAGCGCCGCCACATCGCTTGATGACCTATATCACAGCCCGCAGGCCACCTACAACGGTTCCCGTGTGATGCGCTACCCCATGATGTATATCCCCGCCAACGCCGGGGCCGCCGCCCGCGCCGGTGTGATAGAGGAGCGCGAGCTTCCCGCCGCCGAGGAGGCCATACGCATTGACCTGCCCAACGACCCCTACAACACCTCCGGAGGCGTGACCCTGAGCCAGGCGCTTTCGCTCGACATGATCAACACCCAGGTGCAGAACGGCTGGAACCGTCCGGCCTATTTCGCCATGACCGTGCCCGACGAATTCTATCTCTCAATGGGCCCCTACATGCGCAACACCGGCCTGGCCTACCAGGTGACGCCGCTGCGCAACCCCGAGCAGGGCGATGCCGGCAACCATCCGTGGACGGCCACCGACAAGATGTACCGCAACGTCACCGGGAAATTCCGCTGGGGCGGTCTTGACAAGGCCGGCAGCGGCGACATCTACCTCGACGAGACCGTGAGGCGCATGGTCACCACCCATCGCTCGGCTATGGCCGACCTCGCCGCCGCCCTCTACCTCGAGGGGTACGACGCCACTCACCGCGCCGACTCGCTCGGCAACGGAGGCACCGTGACCGAGGCCGACCGCGCTTTCGCCGCCGACCGCTACAAGAAGGCCGAGACCGTGCTCGACCTTATCGGCGAGAAACTCCCCACCTCCGTGGCGCCATACTCCATTCAGATCGGCGAGCAGATAGCCCGCTGCTACATCCAGTTGGCCGACGCCACCGGCAAGGACGCACTCCGCCTCAAAGGGCTTGACATACTCCACGGCGAGATTCTCCGCTACGGCGCCTATCTTCCCTATTTCAAGGAACTGCGCAAAACCCTGCCTGCCAGCGGCTTCGGCGGCCTGAGCGGTGTTGACCGCTTTGTGCCCTCCTACCTCTATTACCTCCTTGACGATTATGTGCAGGCCGGAGGCGATACCGACGCCCTCCAGAAGGAGCTTGCCGCCAAAGGTGTGAACCTCAACGACCTGGAGGATTATCTGCGCAACTGACACGCCCCCGCACCATGCTTATCGAACGCCCGCCGCTGCTTTATCGACTGCTGTTTCCCGAAGGGATATGGCGCATAAAGCGCGGCGGCGGCCGTAGGGTGGTGTATCTCACTTTCGACGACGGCCCGGTGCCGGAGGTCACACCCTGGGTGCTCGACACCCTCGACCGCTACGGCATCAAGGCCACTTTCTTCCTCGTGGGCGACAATGTGGCCCGCAACCCCGGCCTCTTCGAGGAAATCAAGCGCCGCGGCCACTCCTGGGGCAACCACACGATGCATCACCTTCAGGGGCGCCTGGTGTCGACTTACCGCTATATGCATGACATCTCCGAGGCCAACTCCCTGATAGGCTCGCCGCTTTTCCGCCCCCCTCACGGGCTGATACGCTGGAAGCAGGCCCGTGCCATCAAGGATCACTACAACATAATCCTCTACGACCTCGTGACGCGCGACTACTCGCGCAAGCTCACTCCCGAAAGGGTGTTCAACAACGTCAGGCGCTATGCACGCAACGGCTCTATAATCGTGTTTCATGATTCGCTGAAGGCCGAGAAAAACATGAAGGCGGCGCTTCCGCGGGCTATCGAGTATCTGCTTGCCCGCGGCTATGAGTTCGAGGCGATTCCGATGTGAAATCTCATGAATCGAATCAGGTTTATAAATCTTATAAATTTTGTAATTCTTATATATTATCGAGCGGCGAGAAAATATAGCGGCATGGTGGCCGGTGGCTCTGGCGTGGCTGCTGGCGGCGGCCTGGGTGGCGGTCTATGAGGCCGCGCCTTATTTCGCCGACGACTGGGGGTATATCTCCACATTCCGGTCGGCCCACGCTGTGGGGGAGGGGATATGGCCGCCTGACAAGGCCTGGCGATGGGTGCCGTTCCACTGGCTTCACACCAACGGGCGCGCAGCCAACTTTATGGCCGCCTTTGCTTTGGGATTTCTGCCGAAGTGGCTGGTGTCTGGAGTGGCCGGCGCGGCAGCGGCGTGGATGTCTGTTATGGTGCTGCGTCTCGGCGGGGTGTGGCGCCGGCGTGGCCGTGTGGCGCTCTGCTGTGTGGCTATGGCGGCGGTGGTGCTCCTGTTTCCGTGGTGGAATTACCTCTTTTCGATTGATGTCAACTTCAACTATGCGCTTTCGTCGGCCGTGCTCCTGTCGTTCGTGTGGCTGCTGTGGCGTGGCGTGCGTGTCACCCCCTGGCTGCTATGTCCGCTGGGATTCCTTGCCGGAGCGATGCACGAGGCTGCCTCGCTGCCGGTGGCCGCGGCCATGATGTGGCTCTGGTGGCGTGGTGACGGATGCAGGCCCGGGCGTGCAGCGCGCGGCGCATTGTGGGCTTTCGCCGCGGGGTGCGTTTTGGTTGCCTCCTCGCCGGGGGTGTGGGGGCGTCTGGGCGCCTCGCCCGGCGGCGCTGACCACCCGCTGCCGCTGCAGCTTCTCTATTCGGCACCGCTGGCTTTTGTGGCTGCCGCGGTAGTTGCCGCTGCCATGTGCGGAGGGAGGGGGCGCCGGTGGATGGCGAGCGTTATGGCCGACCGCATGTGGAGTGGAGCGGCGGTGGCCTGCGTTGTGGCGCTGGTGTTCTGTGCCGTGAGCGGTGTCACGGGTCGTTCCGGGTGGTTCGCACAGCTTTATGCCCTGGTTGCGTTGCTGCGCATGGGGGCGCTCTCGGGTGTTAGGCTGCGGCGTGGTGCCGCCGCGGCAGCCACCGCCGCGGCCTCGTTGACGGCTTTGGTTGCCGTGGTGGCTCCGGTGGGCGGGCTTCATGCCTCTGCCGGAGATGTGGAGGCTATCGGCCGGCTCCTGTCTTCGTACGGCTCAGGGAAGCACCCCATACTTTACCGCGACCTCTGCGACGAACACCGACAGCCGCTGTGGCGCCTGGGGCGTGTGCGCGCTCTTGAGGATGCCGATGCCTTTACGCTCAAGCAGATAGCCGAATATTACGGCAAGGAGTCGCTGACGGTGCTGCCGTCAGCCATGAGCCGCGTGCCGCTCGATTCAGTGGCCTCGGCGCTCTCTGCCGGCAGTTCGTATCCCCTTCCCGACGGCTCGGTGCTCGTGAGCTCCCTCCCTCCGATGCGCGATTTCCGCATGGAGGGGGAGGCGTACCTGTATCTCCCGGCGCTCCCCGGGGCTGTGTGCTACGACCGGCCGGTGATGTGCATCCCGGTGCGTACCCAGGCGGGGCGCACTTTGTATCGCCTGGTGTCTCCCCGCTATTTTTTCGGCGAGCATCCGCTGCTCTGAGCGGGGCGGGGGAGGAGTGTGTGAAAAGTTTTTATGTTAAATGTTTGGAGGGTTCGCAGTTAATCAGTAATTTTGTAGACTGGAGTGGCGGTATGCGCCATCCTTAGGAATTAAAACCGGATTATTGCATCGGATGATAAGGAAACTGATTGTATCCATGGTGTTTGTGGCGGCTGCGGCTTTGATGTCGATGGCTGCTCCGCCGTCGTGGGAGCATGTGCAGGCGCCTCCGGTGCAGATAGTGGAGATTGTCACGCCCGAGAGTGCCACCGAAGTGGTTGTGGCCGAGGGATATGTCTACGTCTATGTGTCGCGTCCCACTCCGGTGAAGCTCATCTCGCTGCTTGGGCAGCCTATCGCCTCGGAGACGCTCCAGCCCGGCTTCCACCGCCTTAAGCTGGCCGCCCGCGGCATCTACATCCTCCGTGCCGGCAGTATCACCCGCCGCATCACCCTCTGAAAATATTTTTAACCTTAATACAAACTCAAAAGCACGTTTCTATGAAGAAATTTTTACTCGCAGCCGGCTGTGTGGCCATTATGGCCTCCGCAGTCTCCGCAAAGGACTATGTCATCTCCAAAGTGGATATGACCCAGTTCACCGAAAGTACCTACACCTACGATAACAAGGAAAAAAAGCAGATCGCCGGCACATGGAGCGCCGAGGACGGCACAGTGTTCAATGTCGTTATGAAGCAGCAGGCTTCAAACACCGCACCCACAAACATTGTCGGTCAGAGCGACCAGTGCCGCTGGTACAAAGACTATGAGCTGATAATCACCGCCTCCGCCAATGTAGGCGCCATGAAGCAGATTGTCTTCACCGTAGCCAACGAGAAGCACGCAAGCTTCACACCGCAGGACAACAAGGGTGCTGTCACAGACGGTACATCAATCATCACCTGGCAGTATGCCGACGGTATGAATCCTTTCGTAGCTACCGCCGATGCAGGTCAGATCCGCTTCAGCCAGCTCGTTATCTCCGACGAGGTAGGTTCCACCCCCGTTGTGCCTACACCCACTCCCGGTGAGACCGTCAAGGTAGCCAACATCGCAGCATGGCTTGCCGATGCCAAAACCGATGTTCTCTATGAGTTCGAGAACCCTGTGAAGGTTGTTTACCAGAACGGCCTTAACCTCTACGTTCAGGATGAGACCGGCTCGATGTTCATCTACGGCTCCACCGACCAGACCTACACCCCCGGCCAGACTATCCCCGCAGGCTTCACCGGCAACTATGTGAACTACTACTCGACCATCGAGCTTTCGCTCCCGAAGGACGGTTCCAGCAAGGCGTCGTACAAGGCCGGCGTTGACGGCGAGCCCGTACAGCCCGCAGAGGTAGCCATCGCCGACATCGACGGCGCCACCATGGGCAACAAATACATCGTTATCCGCAACTGCGACCTCGCCAACATCGTTGAGAAGAACTTTGAAATCGTTGCCGGCAACGACAAAATCTCCGGTTACAACAAGTTTGGTATCGACCTGCCCGAGACCACTGAGCTCAAGGACGTTATCGGTGTTGTAAACTACTATCAGGCCAAGGGTGCCGACGCTCCCTCCGCTTCCATCTACCCCATCGAGATCAAGGCTGCCGCCGGCATCGCCGGTGTTGAAGCCGACCTCAACGCCCCCGTTGAATACTTCAACCTCCAGGGCGTGCGCGTAGAGAACCCCGCCAACGGCCTCTACATCATGCGCCAGGGCTCGAAGGTTGCCAAGGTTATCCTCTGATAACGGCAACCCGCTGCCGCTCTCTCCGCCACAGATTCAGCAATTTCTTGTAAAGCATCTCGTTAAATAATAAACGACATCCTTTACTTTGCTCGCAGGGCGCCCCGTGCAGGGACGCCCTTTTCTGTTTCAGTGCGCGTGTTGCTGTGGCCGGAGTGTGAGGTGATGAGTTGCGGGGCGGGTTGCGTTTAGCGTAATGAAAGAGATTTTATTGTTAATTAAGGTGGGATAGGGAATTAATGTGGAAATTATAGGGCATTTTTTGCAGAAAAGTCGTAAATTTGCACGTTGATTTCCAAGGTGCCCGCAGGGGCGCCGATATGAGCGATTGATACAAATTCTTAATACTACATACTTTTCACAAGTCAATTATGAGCAAAGAAAAAAAGTTTCTGACCTGTGACGGAAACCAGGCTGCGGCCCACATCTCCTACATGTTCTCGGAGGTTGCCGCAATCTATCCCATCACCCCCTCCTCGACAATGGCCGAGTTCGTGGACGAATGGGCCGCCGCAGGACGCAAGAACATCTTCGGCGAGACCGTACTGGTGCAGGAAATGCAGTCGGAGGGCGGTGCCGCAGGCGCCGTGCACGGCTCTCTGATGGCAGGTGCTCTCACCACAACCTACACTGCATCGCAGGGTCTGCTGCTGATGATTCCCAATATGTACAAAATCGCCGGCGAGCAGCTCCCCACGGTGTTCCACGTGTCGGCGCGCACCATTGCCTCGCACGCCCTGAGCATCTTCGGTGACCACCAGGATGTGATGGCCTGCCGCCAGACCGGCTTCGCCATGCTGGCCGAAGGCTCCGTGCAGGAGGTTATGGACCTCTCGGGTGTAGCCCACCTGGCCACCATCAAGTCGTCGATTCCCTTCCTGAACTTCTTCGACGGTTTCCGCACCTCGCATGAAATCCAGAAAATCGAGATGCTCGAACAGGACCAGCTCGAGCCGCTGCTCGACCGCGAGGCTCTGGCCAGATTCCGCTCGCGCGCCCTCACCCCGCAGGCACCCCAGTCGCGCGGCATGGCCGAGAACGGCGACGTGTTCTTCCAGCACCGCGAAGCCTGCAACCCCGCCTACGAGGGCGTTGCCGAGGTTGTTGAGGAATACATGAACAAAATATCCGAAATCACCGGCCGCAAATACTCCCTCTTCAACTACTATGGCGCAGAGGATGCCGAGCGCGTGATTATCGCCATGGGTTCGGTGACACAGGCCGCCCAGGAGGCTATCGACTATCTCGTTGAGAAAGGTGAGAAAGTCGGCCTCGTTTCGGTGCACCTCTACCGTCCCTTCTCCGCCAAGCACTTCCTTGCCGCCGTGCCCGCAACCGCCAAGCGCATCGCTGTGCTCGACCGCACCAAGGAGCCTGGCGCCAACGGCGAACCCCTCTACCTCGATGTGAAGGAATGCTTCTACGGCAAGGAGAACGCCCCCGTTATCGTAGGCGGCCGCTACGGCCTGGCGTCGAAAGACACCACCCCCGCCCAGATTATCGGCGTGTTCGAGAACCTCGCCCTCCCCATGCCCAAGAACCACTTCACCGTGGGTATCGTTGACGATGTGACTTTCACCTCGCTCCCCCTCCCCGAGGAGATCGCCCTGGGCGACAAGTCGACCTACGAAGCCAAGTTCTACGGCCTCGGTGCCGACGGCACCGTGGGCGCCAACAAGAACTCGGTGAAAATCATCGGCGAGAACACCAATAAATACTGCCAGGCATACTTCGCCTACGACTCGAAGAAATCGGGCGGCTTTACCTGCTCGCACCTCCGTTTCGGCGACGCGCCCATCCGCTCGACCTACCTGGTGAACACCCCCAACTTCGTGGCATGCCATGTACAGGCCTACCTGCACATGTATGACGTGACCCGCGGTCTGCGCGACAACGGCACTTTCCTGCTCAACACCATCTGGAGCGGCGAGGAGCTGGCAAAGAACCTTCCCAACAAGGTGAAGAAATATTTCGCCGACCACAACATCACCGTCTATTACATCGACGCAACCCGCATCGCCCAGGAGATCGGTCTCGGCAACCGCACCAACACCATTCTCCAGAGCGCCTTCTTCCGCATCACCGAGGTTATCCCCGTTGACCTGGCTGTGGAGCAGATGAAGAAATTCATCGTCAAGAGCTACGGCAAGAAGGGTCAGGACGTTGTCGACAAAAACTATGCCGCAGTCGACCGCGGTGGCGAATACTTCCGTCTCGACGTCGATCCCGCGTGGAGCAATCTCGAACCCGAGACTGCACAGGCCAACGACGATCCCGAATTCATCAACCGCATCGTGCGCCCCATCAACGCCCAGGACGGCGACCTCCTCAAGGTTTCCGACTTCAAGGATATCGCCGACGGCGTATGGCAGAACGGCACAGCCGCCTACGAGAAGCGCGGTGTGGCCGCTTTCGTGCCCGAGTGGAAGGAAGAGAACTGTATCCAGTGTAATAAGTGCGCCTATGTCTGCCCCCACGCCGCTATCCGTCCCTTCGTTCTCGACGCCGATGAGATGGCTGCCGCTCCCATGGCCGAGGATCAGACTCTCCCCGCCATCGGCAAGACTTTCGCCGGCATGCGCTTCGTGCAGGCCGTCGACGTGCTCGACTGTCTCGGCTGCGGCAACTGCGTTGACGTATGCCCCGGCAAGAAGGGCGTGAAGGCTCTCGAGATGAAACCGCTGGAGTCGCAGCTCGGTGTTCAGGCCGAATGGGACTACTGCATCAAGTCCGTTTCCTCCAAGCAGGACCTCGTCGACATCAAGGCCAACGTGAAGAACTCGCAGTTCGCTACACCGCTCTTCGAGTTCTCCGGCGCATGCTCGGGCTGCGGCGAGACCCCCTACGTGAAGCTCGTCAGCCAGCTCTTCGGCGACCATGAGATGGTTGCCAACGCCACCGGCTGCTCCTCCATCTATTCCGGCTCCGTGCCCTCCACCCCCTATACCACCAACTTCCGCGGCCACGGTCCGGCCTGGGGCAACTCGCTCTTCGAGGACTTCGCTGAATTCGGCCTCGGTATGACCATCGCCGACGAGAAGATGCGCGCCCGCGTGGCCGACCTCATGCAGAAGGCCCTCACATGCGACTGCTGCTCCGACGAAATCAAGGCTCAGGCTCAGAAGTGGCTCGACAACCGCGACGACGCCGTGGCCACCCGCGAGGTTTACGAGACCATCGTGCCCCTCTGCGCTGCCTGCACCTGCGATGTATGCAAGGGCCTCGTAGAGCTCAAGGGCTACATCGTGAAGCGCTCGCAGTGGATTATCGCCGGCGACGGCGCCGCCTACGACATCGGTTTCGGCGGTCTCGACCACGTGCTCGCTTCGGGCAAGAATGTAAACGTGCTGGTGCTCGACACCGAGGTTTACTCCAACACCGGCGGCCAGGCCTCCAAGGCTACCCCCGTGGGCGCCATCGCCAAATTCGCCGCTGCCGGCAAGCGCGTGCGCAAGAAGGACCTCGGCCTCATCGCCACCACTTACGGCTATGTTTACGCCGCACAGGTTGCCATGGGTGCCGACCAGGCCCAGACCCTCAAGGCATTCCGCGAGGCCGAGGCTTACGACGGTCCGTCGATCATCATCGCCTACTCTCCCTGTATCAACCATGGCCTGAAGTCGGGCATGGGACGTTCGCAGGCCGAGGAGCAGCGCGCCGTCGAGTGCGGTTACTGGCACCTGTGGCGTTACAACCCCGCCGTGGAGGAGGAAGGAAAGAACCCCTTCACTCTCGACAGCAAGACCCCGGACTGGGACAAGTTCGAGGACTTCCTCAAGGGCGAGGTGCGCTACGCTTCCGTATTCAAGCAGTATCCCGCAGAGGCCGCCGAGCTCTTCGCCGCAGCCAAGGCCAACGCCCGCTGGCGCTACAACAACTACCTGCGCCTGTCGCAGACTCAGTGGGGTGTTGATCCCGGCGTAGCCGAAACCGAGGCCGCCAACAAGGATTAATCCCGCCTGCACAACATCTGATATATAAACCCTTGTTATACTCCGGTGCCGGAAGCCGCTCCCGCGGTCTCCGGCACCGCTGTTTTCGCCCCTCCGCGCCTCGCCCTCCCCCTCATCATCGCTCCCTTATCGTGCCGCGAATGCAATGAGCGGTCCCCTCCATGGGTTGTTGCTGTAGGCTCGCCATTCCCTCCTCCCTGGTGGCTACTCTACTCTCGCAAAGGCTCTCGCAGATCAATCGGATTTACGGATAACCCGCGGGGAATTGACTTCGGATGGCCGTCGACGGCCTGCGGATGAAACGGAATGAAAAATGTCACGGTTGTAGCAACGCCTCCCAACTTCCCACCCCTCGCTCCCCCCTTCATCAACGCTCCCTTATCGTGCCGCGAATGCAATGAGCGGTCCCCTCCATGCGTTGTTGCTGTAGGCTCGCCCTTCCCTCCCCCCGGGTGGCTACTCTACTCTCGCAAAGGCTCTCGCAGATCAAACGGATTTACGGATAACCCGCGGGGAATTGACTTCGGATGGCCGTCGACGGCCTACGGATGAAACGGAATGAAAAATGTCACGGTTGCAGCAACGCCTCCCAACTTCCCACCCCTCGCCTCCCCCTCATCATCGCTCCCTTATCGTGCCGCGAATGCAATGAGCGGTCCCCTCTATGGGTTGTTGCTGTAGGCTCGCCATTCCCTCCCCCCTGGTGGCTACTCTACTCTCGCAAAGGCTCTCGCAGATCAAACGGATTTACGGATAACCCGCGGGGAATTGACTTCGGATGGCCGTCGACGGCCTGCGGATGAAACGGAATGAAAAATGTCACGGTTGTAGCAACGCCTCCCAACTTCCCACCCCTCGCCTCCAACTTCTCACCCCCAGCCTCTCACCTCTAACCTCTTTTTTTTAATTTTTAAAGGTTTGGGGAGGCGGTTATTTAACGGGGATTTCGTAAATTTGCCCCCACAAAACGCGGCATCGCTGCGAAACACTCTGACAATGAGTCTGAACATCACCATTGACCAGGGCAACAGTTCGGCCAAAGTGGCGGTATGGAACGCCTCCGAGCTGGTTGACCAAGTTACCATCAGCAAGCTGACGCAGAGCGCGTTGGCCGATGTGGTGCAGGATTACCACCCGCGCCGCGGCGTGTGCTGTTCGGTCACGGGCTCCGGGCCTGAAATCATATCATGGCTCAGGGAGCTGGGGGTCGAGGCAATAGAAGTGCGCCACGACACTCCGATGCCGCTGTCAATCGGTTATGCCACCCCCGAGACCCTCGGCGAGGACCGCATAGCCGCCGCGGTAGGGGCCTGGAGCCTTCTGCCGGGGCGTAACCTCCTGGTTGTCGACATGGGCACGGCTGTGACCTACGATGTGGTTACGGCCGGCGGCGTGTATGCCGGCGGCAACATAGCTCCCGGCGTAGGTATGCGTCTGAGGGCGTTGCGCAGCTTCACCGCGCGCCTGCCGGAGGTCAGCGGCTATGGCGAGACCCCGCAGTTCGGATTCGACACCGTGACGGCCATGCGTGCCGGCGCCGTGCGCGGCGTGGCCGCCGAGATAGCCTATTACCGCTCGCTGCTCAGCCCCGACACCGAGGTGGTGCTCACCGGCGGTTGGTCGAAACGCCTCAGCGATTTCCTTGATTTCCCCGTGACCACCGACTCCTGCCTGGTCACAAAGGGGCTTCTTAGCATTCTCTTGTATAATGAAAAGCAATAAGATATATAACAGTCTGAAGGTCACGGTTCTTGCATTCGTGGCGCTTCTGGCGTCGGGCACCCTGGAGGTGTCGGCGCAGAACTCCACCGTAACGCCCTATTCACGCTTCGGCTATGGCATCCTCTCGGATAACGCCAACGCGGCCCAGCGCTCGATGGGCGGTGTGGGATATGCCCAGCGTTCAGGGCGCGCCATAAACTTCATGAACCCGGCATCGTATGCCGCCATCGACTCCCTCACATTCCTGTTCGACATGGCCGTCAACGCCAAAGGGCTCTCCACCACCGATGGCGATGAGACCGGCAAGAACTTCACCGGCGGACTCGACTATGTGACCCTCCAGTTCCCCATAACCCGCTATGGCGGCGGCGCCGTGGGGCTCAAGCCCTACTCCGGCGTGGGCTACAACTTCGGCAGCGAGATTGTCAACGGCCACAACTCGCGCGAAGGCTCGGGCAACCTCAGCGAGCTGTTTTTAGGCGTTGCAGCCCGTCCGTTCAAGAACTTCACGGTGGGCGCCAACTTCAGCTATCTTTTCGGCACCCTCCTGAACGATACCTACGTCTACACCGAGGCCGGCAATGTGTCGCTCTTCGAGCGCGTGTTCGAGGTGCGCGACTTCAACGTCAGCGTGGGCGCCCAGTATGAATTCAACCTCAACGCCGACAACACCATAGGTCTCGGCGTGGTGTATTCACCGAAGATGAACTTCCACGGCCACGCCTACGGCCTGGTGAATTATGAAGTGAACAGCTCTGCGGCCGCCCCCGACACTATCGGATTCTCGAAACTCAACGGCAACTATCAGAAAGCCGAGACCTGGGGCGCCGGCATAGCCTGGACCTTCGAGAAACGCATCTCGCTTGAGGCCGACTTCACTTATCAGCCCTGGAAGGATGCCCGCTTCGGCGCGATAGAGGGCTTCGATGCCGAAAACTCCGACGGCCAGCAGTTCGACAACCGCTGGCGCGCCGCGCTGGGTTTCAGCTATATGCCTAATCCGCGCGGATCGTGGTTCAAGCGTGTGAACTACCGTGTGGGCGGCTATTACTCCAACGACTACGTGAAGGTTGGCGACAACTCGCTCCGCGAGTATGGCGTGTCGTTCGGTCTGGGGCTCCCCGCTCCGTCGGCCAAGACGATGGTCAACCTCGCTTTCGAGTACCGCCACCGCCAGGCCACCCCGGCGCCTCTGGTAAAGGAAAACTATTTTATGGTCACTGTCGGCGTCAACGTCAACGAGCTGTGGTTCTGGCGCAACAAGATACGTTGATGCGATGGCGCGCCCGTTGACCGGAATGAAATTACTGCCTGCGGCCGTCGTTGTGGCGGCCGTGGCCTTTTGCGCCTGTTCGGAATCGAAACAGGAGAGCATCCGCATCGGAGCCGACCCGGAGAAATTCCCCACGCTTAAAACCCTCGATGTCGACTCCTACATCTCCGACTCCTCATATACGCGCTACCGTATCACAGCGCCGGTATGGCTGATATTCGAGGAGGCCAAGGACCCCTACTGGTCCTTCCCCGAGGGGCTGTATGCCCTGCGTTTCGACAACTCGATGAACGAGAACGGCTCCTTCACCGCCGATTCGGCCACCTACCTGAGCAAGAAGAGGATATGGCGCTTCGACCGCAACGTGAGGATGCTCAATGTCGACGGCGACAAGTTCCTTACCCAGCAGCTATTCTGGGACCAGGCCCAGGCGAAGCTCTACTCTGATTCGTTTATCCACATAGAGCGCGCCGACCGCATTATAGAGGGCTACGGTTTCGAGTCGAACCAGGATATGACGGAATATATCATACGCCGTCCCACCGGCATCTTCCCCACCAGCGACTTCGTGGGGGGAGACCGCCACGCGTCTCCTGCCGCCGGCCCGACACCCCCTCCGGCAACAGCTCCGCTGCCTGCCGCGGCGGCGCAGGCTCCACAGGCTCAGAACTGAACAAAGGCTGTTTTTGTTGACAATACACAAGATACAAGTTTTTTCATTTAAATGGAATTCGATTACTCCTGGCTGATACTCACCATTGTGGCACTTGCCTTCTCCGCGCTCTTCTCGGGGATGGAGATAGCGTTCGTGACCTCCGACCGCGTGCGCGTTGAGCTCGACATCAAGAAAGGCGGCCTGATGGGGCGCAGCCTCAGTCTGTTCTACAACAATCCCGACTTTTTCATCTCCACCATCCTTGTCGGCAACAACATAATGCTGGTAATCTACGGCATGGGCGCGGCCAAGTTCATCGAGCCGTGGCTGGCGCAGATATGGCCTCACGAGGGGTTCATCCTTGTGGCGCAGACACTTATATCGACCGGCATAATCCTCATTACGGGCGAGTTTTTCCCTAAGACGGTGTTCCGCATCAACCCCAACCGCTCCATGTCGCTGCTGGCGCCGCTTGTGGCGCTGATCTACATCTGCCTTTATCCGGTGTCGCTCTTCGCCACATGGCTCTCGAAGATGCTGATGAAGCTCTTCGGCATAAAGAACGGCCAGGCCAAGCTCGGCGCGCTGTCGCTGGGCGACCTCAACGAATATCTTGAACAGAGCATCGACGAGCAGGCCGTGGAGCATCAGAAGGTGGAGAACGAGGTGAAGATATTCCACAACGCCCTCGATTTCTCAACCATACACCTGCGCGACTGCATGATGCCGCGCAACGAGATTGTGGCCGTAAACATCGACACCACCTCGCGCTGCGAGCTGTCGGCGCTCTTCACCGAGTCGGGGCGCTCGAAAATCATAGTGTTCCGCGAGGATATCGACAATGTGCTGGGCTATATCCACGTGTCGGAGCTTTTCACCCCGGGCCGCGACTGGCGCGAACAGATAAAGCCGGTGGTGTTCGCTCCCGAAACCCTGCTGGCCAACAAGATGATGCGTCGCCTCCTCTCTGAGAAGCGCTCCATCGCGATAATCGTTGATGAATTCGGCGGCACCGCCGGCATGGTTACCCTCGAGGACCTTGTGGAGGAGATTTTCGGCGACATACAGGATGAGCACGACTCCACCGACCTTGTGGAGCGGGAGCTGGCGCCGGGGGTCTACGAATTCTCCGGACGCACCGAAATCGAATATCTCAACGAGAAATATCATTTCGACATACCCGAGGATGACGAATACCAGACTTTGGCCGGATACATACTCCATGCCACCGGCACCATTCCCCAGGAAGGGGAGGCCGTGGAGCTGGAGGGGCTGCGCCTGGAGGTGACCAGCCGCTCGGCCACCCGCCTGGAGCTCATCAGGGTGATAAGAAACTAATAATGCGATGGATACCAGAGAGCTTGCTGATGAATTCCTTTCCCGCGCCAGGCGCGACGGGCTGAGGGAGCTTGTGGGCGCAGCCATAGCCTCGCCGTCGGCTCCGGTGGCCGTGACCGGAGTCGCAGGGTCGGCTGCCGCCATGGCCCTTGCCGGGCTGGAGCGCCCCGGCGGCGCCCCGGTCACTGTCGTGGCCGATACGGCCGACGATGCCGGATACCTCTACCAGGACCTCTGCGCCCTCTGCGGACAGCAGGCGGTGATGTTCTTCCCCTCGGGCTACAAACGCGATATAAAATACGGCCAGGAGGACCCTCCCTCGCAGGTGCTCCGCACCGAGACCCTCTCGCACTGGAACGACGACCCGGCGCTGCGCTTCGTGGTGACCTACCCCGAGGCCGTGGCCGAGCGTGTGGCCCCGCGCGAGGCTGTGCGCGACCACACCCTGCAGATTGCCGTGGGTGGCGAGCTGCGCCTCGACGAGTTCACGCGCTGGATGTTCGACAACGGATTCGTGCGCCAGGACTATGTGTATGAGCCCGGGCAGTTCGCCGTGCGCGGCTCCATAATCGATGTGTTCGGCTATTCCAACGAGCTTCCCTACCGCATCGACCTCTTCGGCGACGAGGTCGACTCCATCCGCACCTTCAGCATAGAGACCCAGCTTTCCGAGCAGAAGGTGGAGCGTGTGGCCGTGGCCGCCAACATGGCCTCCGGCAGCGACGACGCCATGGGTATATCGGTGCTCCGTTTCATTGCCGCCGGCTCGCTGCTGGCCGTGCGCGACGCACGCCACCTGCTTCAGCGCGTGGAGGCCATCGCCTCCGAAAGCTTTTCGGCCTCGGCGGCATATGCCGGCAGCGCCGACGAGCAGGCGCTCGCACGTGTGGTAGATGCCGCCGCGTTTGCCGCCGACTTCGCCTCCATGCCGCGCCTCTACTTCTCGGGCGCGCAGAACTCCCTGAGCACCGACACCTATCTTCCGGCTGACACCGCCGGGGCGTCGATGGCTTTCAACTGCACTCCCCAGGGGCTCTACCATAAGAATTTCGACCTGATAGCCGACTCTTTCCGCGAGTTGAAAAAGAAGGGCTACACAATCATGATACTCTCCGATTCGGAGAAGCAGGCCGAGCGCCTGCGCGCCATCTTCGCCGAGCGTGGCGACGACATCGCCTTCGACTACGTGAGCGGCACTGTGCACGAGGGATTCGTGGACCACGACACCCGCCGGTGTGTGTTCACCGACCACCAGATTTTCGACCGTTTCCATAAATATACCCTCCGCAGCGAGCGCGCCCGTTCGGGCAAGCTCGCCCTCTCGCTGAAGGAACTGACGGCCATTGAGCCGGGCGATTTCATTGTGCACGCCGATCATGGCGTGGGGCGTTTCGGCGGCCTTCTGCGCACCAACGTCAACGGCACCACACAGGAGATGATAAAGCTCGTCTACAAGAACAACGACTGCATCTTTGTGTCGATTCACGCTCTGCACAAGCTCTCGAAGTACCGCGGAAAGGAGGGGGTGGAGCCGGCCGTCAACAAACTCGGCTCCGGGGCATGGAGCCGCCTGAAGGAGAAAACAAAGAGCAAGCTCAAGGATATAGCCCGCGACCTCATACGCCTCTATGCCGCCCGCAAGGACGAGCAGGGTTTCAGCTTCTCGCCCGACACCTATCTCCAGCATGAACTCGAGGCATCGTTCATCTACGAGGATACCCCCGACCAGACCTCGGCCACACAGGCCGTGAAGCACGATATGGAGAGCCCGCGCCCGATGGACCGCCTGATATGCGGCGATGTGGGCTTCGGCAAGACGGAGATTGCCGTGCGCGCCGCCCTGAAAGCCGCCGCCGATTCAAAGCAGGTGGCCGTGCTGGTGCCCACCACCGTGCTGGCCTACCAGCATTTCCGCACCTTTGCCGGGCGACTGAAGGGGTTCCCCGTGAGGGTCGACTACCTTTCGCGCGCCCGCACACCGAAGCAGGTGCGCCAGATTCTGGCCGACCTTGCCGAGGGTAAAATCGACATCATCGTGGGCACCCACCGCATAGTGGGGAAGGATGTGAGATTCAAGGACCTGGGGCTGCTCATCATCGACGAGGAGCAGAAATTCGGCGTGGCGGTCAAGGAGAAACTCAAGCAGATGAAAACGTCGGTCGACACCCTCACGATGTCGGCCACACCCATACCGCGCACCCTCCAGTTCTCGCTCATGGGGGCCCGCGACCTCAGCAACATCAACACCCCGCCCCCCAACCGCTACCCGGTGCTGACCTCCGTGAGCTCCCTCACCGACGAGCTCCTGGCCGAGGCCGTCAACTTCGAGATGGCTCGCAACGGCCAGGTGTTCATCGTCAACAACCGCATCGAGGGGCTTTACCAGCTCGAGCAGATGGTGAAGCGAGTGGTGCCCGACGCCCGCACCCTGGTGGCCCACGGGCAGATGCCCCCCGGCGAACTTGAGCAGGCAATCATAGATTTCGCCAACCACGACTATGACGTGTTGCTGGCCACCACCATCATCGAGTCGGGTATCGATATGCCCAACGTCAACACCATCATCGTAAACAACGCACAGAATTTCGGCCTCAGCGAGCTGCATCAGCTACGCGGCCGCGTGGGGCGCTCCTCGCGCAAGGCTTTCTGCTACCTTATGGTGCCCCCGGGGGCTCCGGTCTCGCCTGTGGCGCGCCGCCGCCTGCAGGCCATTGAGAGCTTCTCCGACCTCGGCTCGGGAATACATATCGCCATGCAGGACCTCGACATACGCGGCGCCGGCAATCTTCTCGGCGCCGAGCAGAGCGGCTTCATTGCCGACCTGGGCTATGAAACCTACCAGCGCATACTCAAAGAGGCTGTCACGGAGCTGCGCACCACCGAGTTCGCCGGCGTGATGACCGCGGAGAAAACCGGCGGTGACGGCTCTGACGAGGAGGAATTCGTGGCCGACTGCGTTATCGAGTCGGACCTCGAGCTGCTTCTGCCGGCCGACTATGTGCCGCAGGAGAGTGAGCGCATAGCGCTATACCGCGAGCTCGACTCCATGGAGCTGGATGCCGACATCGATGCTTTCTGCTCGCGGCTTGAGGACCGTTTCGGCCCCCTGCCGGAGGTTACCCGCGAGCTGGTGCGAGTGCCGCGCCTGCGCAGGCTGGCACGTCAGCTCGGGGTGGAGAAGGTGGCGCTCAAAGGTGGAAAGATGTATCTCTATTTCGTCGACGACTCCAACAGGGCTTACTATCAGTCGGCGGCTTTTGGGCGCCTTGTCACCTTCCTTCAGCAGAATCCGGCGCGGGTGAAAATCCGCGAGAACGCCGCCACCGGGCGCCGCTCCTTCGCCATCGCCACGGTGCCTTCGGTAAGCTCCGCCGCCGCTCTGCTGGCATCGGTGCGCGCTCTGCCGGCCTCCTGACTGCATTGTGGACTAATTGGCTACATGGCCGCAACATTAAAGGGGATGGTCGTGCTGCCAGGGGGCGATGAATGAGGCGAGGTCGGGGTCGGAGTCGAGGGTCACGCGCAGGTGGGGGAGGCGGCACACGTGGAGGGCTATGGCGCGGGTCATCAGTATATCGTCGTGGTTGCCGTCGGCGGCTGCATACGAGCCGTTGGGCTGCAGCTCGTAGGAGGCCAGCTCGTCGAGCGCCATAGGGTCGCGTTCGGTGTATGAGCCGTCGCGCACGGCGGCGATAAGCTCGGTTATAATCATCTGTTTCGTGGCCCGGTTGGTGTGGAACCCCGGGAGACGGCCTCCATCCTCGCCGGCCGACTGGCGATAGTATAGGTTGGGGTAGGAGAGGGCGAGCTCGTGAAGCATGTAGGCTCCCTGGGCCGGTGGGGTGTGGCCTGCGGGGGCGCTGTGCTCCAGCGAGTTCGATTCAAACACGAGGAGAGCCGTGTTGTAGTGCGCGGCGATTTGTGCGGCTTTCCATGTGAGGAGGTCGTGGTCGGTGTGGCCTCGCCACTGCGCCACGATTTCGGGGTGCGGCCCGTTTTTGAGCACGGCGATTACGCTCCAGTCGGCTTTTGCCGTGCGTCCGCCTACATCCACGGCCACCACATAGGCCGCTCCGGCTTCGGGCTGTCGCCACACCAGGAGGTGTCCGGCAGAGTCGGGAGTGAAGCGCAGTCCGCGCAGCGACTCCACTCCGGTGAGCGCTCCCGAAGCCGCCGCTATCTCGCCGGCGCGGCATCCGGCCGAAGTGCCGGGGCGCAGCCGCTCTATGGCTTCGGGCGAGAACACCGCGGCCCCTGTGCAGGCGAAAGCCTCCTCGGCGGTGGTAGGGTATTCGGCCATGAAAGCGGTGTGGTCGGCCATCTCCGAGCGTTTGTCGTGATACCACTGTATCCGCTCGAGTGTCAGTCCGCGGGTGTGCCAGAGGTCGCGTTCGTAATCGTCCATCGAGCGCCATAGAGCCTCGGGGTCGGCTACGGGAGCCTGATATATTTCTATCTCGTACCAGGGCACGAACACCGCCTGCTTGTCGCTCTCCCCCCGCGCTGACCTGAGCCATTCGCGGTGGAAGTAGTTGCCCACGCCGTTGGCCGTGGACTCCAGCACTATCAGCGTGAGGGGTTCGCGGGCTATGGCGCCGCAGATGGTGCGGATAAAGTCGGTGGGTTTGGCCGTGGGGGTGTCTTTCCAGAAGGCCACCTCGGTGAGGTGGGCCATGGCATAGTCTGAGCCGCGCACGGAGTTCACGCTCTCCGAGGTGGCTATTGTGATGTGGCATCCGCGGCCGGCAAGCTCGCGGATGCCGCTCTGCCCCTGGTATGCGCGCAGGGACGGGGCCTCATCCCCCTCCCAAAGTTCGGAGGGGTAGTGGCGCAGCATGGTCTCGAGCATCCCGCGGATGGAGCCCGACACCCCCTGCACCTGCGAGCACAGGAGCGAGTGCCAGTTTCGCACGCGGCAGCACTGTAGCCAGGCGATATACATCTCCACCACCGTGGTGCACCCCCACTGCCTGGCTTTGAGCACAATCAGACGCATAGGGCGCCCGGCAAGGCGGTCGCTTTCGAGGGCTTCCACCACGCGCCGCTGCCCTCGGTTGAGGCGGAAAGGCACGATTTCGGGGCGCACCTTGTCTTTGATGCGCGCGCAGGTCCAGGCCCAGTAGTCGAAATCGTGGCGGCATCGTAGTCTGCGCCAGTCGTTGGCGGTGTGCATCAGCGGCCAGTCGGGGTCGGCTGTCATTTCCTCGGGCACATGCTCTTTGTGACCTGTGAAGGGGTTGAGTTTCTCCACTCGCCGCAGAGGGCACGAGCAGCCGCGCCCCGTCTCGGGGTCGTAGGCGGCTGCCTCCTTCTCTTTCAGGCGGCGCCGTGTGTTTTCACATAATATTTCTTCGATTGTAATTGTCTGTGTTTCCATGCCGCAAAATTACGGCTACACTTTTCGCCGGTGTGTGGCATAAACTTCGGATGCAGTTTTGGCGCTTGACGAAAAAATCGTAACTTCCTGAGTTTGACAGTTTGATTTGTAACGCATAGATACACAGGCGGTTGCCGCGATAGCAATGTAGCTATACGGCAACCGTCTGATTTTTTAACTTTACTTTAACACTTGCGTGCGAGGCGGTAGT
>SCEJ01000029.1 GCA_004102785.1 Muribaculaceae bacterium Isolate-013 (NCI) | reverse complement strand
CCAGAACTGTGCCCCGCTCGGCCTTGCCGTCAACACAGATTATCTCCCGCCAGGATCGGCTCCGCAACTGGGCATGAAACACTTCGACAAATTCCTGCATCCTGTCGGCCATGGCGCAGTCATTGATGCCGTTATCCACTCGGCAAAGGGTCGCTTCGGACGGCACCCCATTTTTCATCATCCCCATTTTGCGGAACCTTTTGATATTGTGTTTGCCGAAAGCAATTATATCGGCACGGCCGACAAATCCAGAGGCACGGCCAAGTACCATCAGCATTATGATATCACGGAGTCTGTGACGGTGGTTTCCTTTGCCTGTTCTGCGGAAATCGGGCACTGACGAGGCAAAATCAACCAGTCTGTCCATGATGCTGCCCGTAGGGTAAAAACGATGTTCCTTTTTAATATATATTAAGTCGAAAATGTTGCATATCAGGCAAATAATGCGTATTTTCGCGTAGCGAAAATCGAGGCGGAAGAGCCTTCTCGGCCACTCCGCCTCTTTTAAAATTAAAATCTTATGATAAAGAAACACCGAAGGCGGTGCTTCGGCATCGCTATGTGCAAAGGTAGACATTTTCGCTATAAAATACCACTATTTTCGTAAACTTCCACCAATTTTAAATGAAAGAGCCGTGCAGTTGATTAACTCCTGCGCTGTGCCACGGACGAATTTCATCGCCGCGACAATCACTGCTCCGGGTGGCAGTTTTGCCACCTCGTCCTTTGCCGCCTCCATAGCCTCGACTGCAATCGGATCATAGCCGGACTTGACAAGCAAGCCCGCCATAAGCCGACGGTCTGATTCGGAGGCATCTACAATTAGAATTGTCTTCATCGTGTAGTAAATAATTAAGTTAAACAGATATGTAATATTTATTATTCTGTCATGTTTTCAATATTGCCAGCCATAATGAATGGGAGATTTCTTTTTATTCTATCCTTTGTCCAATCCCACCACCGAAGCGACAGTAGTTGCTCAATAATATCCGGGCTATACCGTTTGCGGATTACTTTTGCCGGTATACCGCCAACGATAGAGTAAGGAGGAACATCCTTGGTTACGACTGCTCTTGTTCCTATAATGGCACCATCTCCGATTTTTACACCGGCAAGAATAACTGCCTCAAAACCAATACATACATCATTGCCTATCACGATGTCACCTTTGTTGTCCCAAGCAGAGGCTACATTTGACTTCTCCAATTCCCAATCTTCATAAAACAGAGGGAAGGTATAGGTTGACAAAGATTTTAGTGTATGGTTGGCACAGTTAAACAGAAACTTTACACCACAGGCAATGGAACAAAACTTGCCAATTATCAGTCGCTCATGATTAATTGGGTAATGATACAGCACATTATTCTGCTCGAACTGACGAGGGTCTGAGATAAAATCATTGTAAATCGTGTAATCACCTACCTCAATCGACGGGTCTTTAACCACTGCGTTCAGATAAACGGTTTGTGTGTCACCCTTACGGGGATATATTTTATTCATCATATCCTGTTGTTTTTTGAATTGTATAATTTCAGATAAATAAAAGATTGAATACCGAGCATTATCACATATAGATATTCTACGCTCCAATAAGTTGCCAATCGGACATTGAGATTACTCAATCCCCATAAACAGAATAAATAGGCGATAGTAGTGATTACTTGAAAAAAGAATACGGTCTTTGTCGCACCGGTACCTGTCACCGCATTAAGATAAATATAACCCGGCAGTGCGAAGAAGTAATTCAGAAGCATAACCACATATGGTTGCCATGCGATTTGCTTAACAACCGGATTTTCAGTATATGCCCCGATAATTAATTGATGAAGTGACAACGCAATAATAATCAATGGGGTACCGATATAAAGCCCCAATCGGATTACCTTATGACAAAGCGGAAAAACAGCATTTCTCTCACCTGCGCCAATTGAATTGTTTACCAAAGAGCTTGTGACAGCCCCCAATGCAGTTACTATAACAGAGAATAAAGCGGAAACACTTCTTACAATATTAGATACCGCCAATTCGATTTCTCCCAATCTCTCAATAGCGATAAAAAACAAGAACCAGATGGCTACGCTTGTAAAAAACTGGAGCATATTCCAGACAGAGACAGAAAACACCTCTTTTAGTATTTTTATGTCTATACGCCAAGATAAACCATACTTGTGTTTTCTTACGCAAAGAAACATACAAGCTACCAATATCAACAATGAGCACAACTCTGCAAATGAAGAGCCGATAGCGGCTCCTGATATACCCATATCATATCTGAAAATCAAAAGCCAGTTGAGAGGAATGTTCATCAATACGGCAGTTAAAGCAGCTAAATTCAGAGGTCTTGTTTCTGTAATGCCGACTAAAAACGAGCGGATGGCAAGAAACGGGAAAGAGAAGAACAATCCTATTATACGCCAATCCAGATACTTGACAACTGCATTATAGACTTCGGGAGAGGTAATCAGATACTTTAATAGTTGTGGAGAAAAGAACTTTGATAACAGACAAAGTAATGACGCAAGTATCAGTAAGAAACACAGGCCTTGAAAAAACGTTTTTCCAGTTTCTTCGTATTTTTGTTCTCCGTTGCGTCGTGCAATTACAACTTGCAACCCTACACTGAACCCTAAGCCAAGCATATAGATTGCCAAGAACCATATTCCGGCAAGTGCGGATGCGCCAAGTTCGATTTCACCGACATGCCCCAAGAACAAGGCATCGGTTATATTTATCAGCTGTTCAATAAGAAAGCTCATCATCACAGGATATGCGATGAGCCATATTTGTTTATAGCTATAATTCACTTGTTCAAATCAATATGATAAGATACAGTAAGCCACACCACATAATGCGGTGTAACGCTGCTTAATGTAAAATGAAATTGTTAAATGGGGATATATGGCAAAGCAATAAAGGGCAGGCTTCGATAAGCCTACCTATTGCTGAATAGCATTAGTTGAGAGTGCTATTCGTTGAGCGTAGCTATATGCACAACTGCCATTTCATATTGTTGAACTGTGCTGTATTTTCGATTTGTTCCACAAAGTTAATCATTATATATGAGTTTGCAAAATAATCCCTTTTTGAATGAGTGTTATGGCGGCTACGGTAAATCCGTATCCCTTAGTCCTCTACCAGTTGGTTAACTTCTGCGCTGTGCCACGGACGAATTTCATCGCCGCGACAATCACTGCGCCGGATGGCAGTTTTGCCACCTCGTCTTTTGCAGCCTCCATCGTCTCGACTGCTATCGGCTCGTAGCCGGCTCGCGTAAGCAAGCCAACCATGAGCCGACGGTCGGAGTCGGAGGCATCTACAATGAGGATTTTGTTCATTGTTAGATAAATTTAGATTATTAAAATACACAGTCAGATACGTTCCATGAAAGAGCATGAAACGTATCTGAGTTTTGTAGTTATTTGTCAGAATATCACATAAGCCATGTATTATTTGGTGCGGCTTACCACATGTATGGTTTTGCCTTCTTTATCGAGCAAATTCAGTTTAAGATTCTCTTTGTCGGCGGTCAGGACAGAGAATCCGGGAGAATTGTTGCAAAATACGGTGCCCTCGATTTGTTTCGGAGTCCGTGTGAGGGAGCCGGATGTGTTGACCACATAGTCGATTTTTGAATCCGGGCGGCGGATGTGCTGGTAATTGTGGATATGACCGCAGATATACATGTCCACATTGTGCTTCCGCAGAATTGTGTCAACTTTCTTCTGCATGTCTGCCCGCTCAGATTCCGACTTGTCAGTATAGGCATAGATGGGATGATGACCGACCACAACGATCCAGTCTTCCGTCGCCTCTGTCAAAGTCTTTTCGAGCCATTGCAACTGGGCTTCGGTATCCTGATTCACAGCATCGGGATATGTTTCGGTCTTTTTCCTGTATTTGTCAATCAAAGGAGTAGTGTCGAGAAATACCACCTTGACAGTTGTCCCGTCATCTTCAAAGGTCTTGGTGTAATATCTTGCCGGCATCTCCCAACGGCGAGATATGCCGGAATAGTCAATAACCGCCTGAGTGTTGCCGCGATATTCATGGTTGCCGCAGACGGGATACCAGTTCACCATAAGCTCCGGGTGGTCGTAGATAAGCTCATAGTTGGTCATCCACAACGGGTCTGTCACACTTTCCACTCCGCCGTAGTGATGTGTGTCCCCAAGAGCAAGAATAGCATCGGGTCCTATTTGTTCTGCAATTCTACCCATCGTCGCGGCAACAGGCTTCTGGTCATAGTGACCATTACGTCCGAGGTCTGACACTACCATCAGGTTCACATCGCCTTTGGCGATTTCAGTCTGGGCAATGGCTCCAAAAGATGTGATGAGAGCCAAAGCCGCGATAAGAAATTTACGAATCATTGTTTTGTATTTTTAGAATGTTACTTTTACACCGCCGTTGAGTTTCACTCCGTAATATTCCTGCTGCATCGTGTAGTCCTTGCTACCTTGATAATAGCGCAGAGGCTGGTTGAGGAGGTTATTGCAGTCGGCATATACGGTTATTTTTGTTTTGCGCCCGAATGTGTAGCTGACGTTCAGGTCCAGATATTTCACGGCATCATAGTATCGGTCGTAGAACGAACTTGCGCCCATTTCGTCGATAAATGCCGAGGCATAGTTGAATGAGGCTCTTGCGGAGAAACCGCACTTGTCGAAATATAGCGAGAGATTGGCTGTATGCTCGGGAGAACCGGGCAAGCTAAGGCCTTTCTCGTTTTCACGGCCCTCGAAGTTGAAGTCGGTAATGCGTGAGTGGGTATAGGTGTATGTAGCGTAAAGTCCGAGACACTTCATCGCCGGTGTGATGAAACTGAAATCGCGCTGCCATGCCATTTCCACTCCGAAAAGATTAGCGTTTCCACCGTTTTTAGGTTGTGTGAACTTAGTCCAGACAGTACCCTGATACTCCTTGTTGTATGCCACTTCGTCCACGATGAAGCCTTCTATTCTTTTATAGAAAATTCCGGCGGACACAAGTCCGATTGATTTCCAATAATATTCAGCGTTGAGGTCGATATTGTGAGATGTCGTTGCTCTCAGACCGGGATTCCCGATCCTTATCTCATTGTCGCCACGTTTGATATTCATGCCGGGAACGAGTGCGGAATATTTTGGCCGGGATATGGACTGGTTATAACCGGCACGCAGCATGAAATCCTTATTGATGTCCCATTTCAATAATAATGAGGGGAGGAAATTTATATAATTTGAAGTCTCAGGCTCGGTCTTGGAGACGCTGTTGGATTCATCATCGTAATTTCTGCCTATGTAACGCAGTGATGTGTTCTCGACACGCAGACCGCCCATAAAGTTAAGGTGGTCGGAAAGTCTGGAATCAATACGCACATAACCTGATGCCACATTCTCCCTCGCATGGAAATTGCCCGCAAGTTCCTCTGCAATTTGCTCTCGCTCAAACAAATTGGAATCGTCAAGATTGAGGGAGCCAAGAAATTTCTTGTCAACGAATGTGCCAGCCTGATATTTTGAGGAAGGCATGAATCTGTCGGTACTTTGGTCTGTGGTATGTGCAAGCGCATCTGCGTTAAATGCCTTTTTGTCAAGCGGAGTGTATTCGTAATAGTCTATCTCCTTATCTTTTGTCTTGTTCACGAACTTGCATCCAAACTTGATTTTTGAGCGTTCGCTAAGTCGGGCCTTGAAATCCAGTGCCGCCTTGAAGTCCTGCTCCACAATATCCTCTTGCTGCTGTGTAAGCTCTTTGAGCGAAAAGTCATCATTCAAGGTCATTGTATATCCTTCGTCGGGAGTGGCAAATGGCTCTCTCGGATTACTCAGGTCGAAACTGAACCTCTGCGATTTGAGACGGTAGTCGATGTATCTCTCATTCGGGCGTTTCTCCGTAGCCCGTGCATATCCCAGTTTCCAGTCCATGCCAAGGATACCTAAACGGTTTTCACCTCCCAAAGTGAAATCCATTGTCCGTTGGCGTTCAAGACGGGCGTTTCGTTCGTCACCCGAACCTCCTTTTGTCTGGACACGCACATCGGCTTTCCCTTCGGACGTAATGTCTTTGAGTGTTGTCCTGTAACGGTTTTCCCAATCATTGCGGTTGTTGAAAATACCCTTGAACCAGACCTTGTTGAAGTCATTGAACTTCCAATCGAGCGACAATGAGTAGCTCTGTCGCTCTCGTGTGACATAATACTGCCTTATCTGATAGTCGTTGACATAGATTTTGCCGTCGTCATCCTTTTCCCATATAAATTCTGTATTATATGATCCGGCTGGCGCATTATTATAGGAGGCCGCAAGCATCACTCCGAAGCGGTTATTGAAGAAACGGTTACCGAGAGTGAGTCCGAAATTCATCTGCGCCTTACGGCTTATCCAGTTGTAGCCTGTTCCCGCTACGGCTCCGACAGTAAATCTGTGTGGCGAATTTTTCGTAACGAGGTTGATAGAACCGCCGATAGCATCGCCGTCCTGATCCGGCATAAGTGTCTTGCTGACCTCTATTGTCTGAATCATATCGGACGGTATAAGGTCAAGCTGAACATTGCGAATGTCTCCCTCGGCCGATGGCAGTCTTGACCCGTTGATTGTCACTGAACTGAACTCAGCCGGAGTGCCGCGTACCTGACCGAAGCGGGCCTCGCCCTGATCATACTGCACATTGATACCGCTTATCCGTTTCAGAGCGTCTCCGATATTCGAGTCGGGGAATTTGCCAATCTGGTCGGCAGACACCACATTGGTTATATTGACATTATTCTTCTGGGCATTTATGGCTCTCTGCTGCCCGGAGAAAACGCCGGTCACTACAACTTCATTCAGTTCCCGTGATGTATCCGACATTACAATGTCGTCAACCGTCGATTTTTCCGAAACCACGATTGTTTTACTGACCGGAAGAAAACCGATATAAGTTACTTTCAGATTATGATTCCCGGATGAAAGGTTGGCAAACGAGAAAAAGCCGTCGAGATCTGTAACCGCCGACAGCTTGTTGCTGTCAATGATAACCACCGCTCCCGGCAGCGGGTTCTTCTCATTGTCAAGGATGCGGCCTTTAAGTTGTCCGTATTTCGGACTGTCAGCCGCCATAATGGTCAGACTTGAAGCAAGTGCGACCCAAAAAGTTGACATTACTTTTTTCATTGTGATTGTTGTTTTGTTTCTGATTCACGCTGCAAAATTCGCCAACTAATATTTCATGGGTTTATCAGATTTGTTTAGATTTTATGAAATAGATTGTGTCATTAAACTTTTATTAAACTTTTGAGTATTAGGATGGTATTTAACCGATTATTAGTAATTTTGCGGCATGGAAACAAAAAAGAAGATACTTGTTGTCGATGATGAGGAAGCCCTGTGTGACGGCCTTGGATTCAATCTTGAAGCGGAAGGCTATCAGGTCGACATGGCGTATAGCGCGGAGGAGGCTCTTGCCCTCAACCTTGCCGCCTATGACCTGATACTCCTCGATATTATGATGGGGGAAATATCCGGGACTCAACTGGCACGCATAATGAAGTCGAATCCGGCAACGGCCTCCGTTCCCATCATATTCTGCACAGCAAAAGACACGGAGGAGGATATGATTTCGGGACTCGATCTCGGGGCTGATGACTATATCATGAAGCCATATTCTCTTAATGCTGTGCTTGCCCGAATAAGGACTGTGCTTCGCCGTACGGCGGCTTCTGTCGCACTTGCCAAGACTGATTCTGACCTTGTTTCATACAAGGGGCTGGTCCTGTCTGCAAAAAACAGGACCTGCACGGTTGACGGGACGGAGGTGAAAATGCCCAAAAAGGAGTTTGAGATACTGCTCAAACTAATCTCCAACCGGGGGCAGGTTTTCACCCGCGCGGATTTGCTCAACGAGATATGGCCCGACGAGGTTGTGGTGCTTGACAGGGTTGTAGATGTGAACATAACCCGTATACGCCAGAAAATCGGCAGCTACGGCAAGAATATTGTAACTCGATCGGGCTACGGTTATGGGTTTATTGAATAAGCTCTCCTATCCGCAGCGGCTGTTCGTGTGGCTTCTTGGATATTCCTTGCTGATGGTCGGTTGCTTTGTCGTGTTTCAGTATCACAGGGAAAAGGAATTCAAGGTGGAAGAGATTGACAAGCAGCTCCAGCTCATCAACACATATATTCTTACAGAACTGAGCGAAGGGCATGATGTCCAGGATATAAAACTTGACGAGTTCAAACCGTTCAACGATATTCGTGTAAGCGTAATTTCCGACAAGGGACATATAATATACGACAATACACTTGATTCCCTGCCTAAAACCAACCACCTTGACCGTCAGGAAATACGGGATGCCTTACAGCATGGGGCGGGCTATGCTGTAAGACGGCACAGCGAGAGTACGGGCAACTACTATTTTTATTCGGCGCAAAAGAGCGATGACGGCTATATTGTCCGTACAGCGGTGCCATATTCGGTTTCATTCAGAGGACTGTTGCAGGCCGATTATGGCTTTCTGTGGATTATGGGGATTATCACAATGGTGATGTGCGTACTTGGCTATTTCGCAACCCGAAGGGTCGGCCTCCACATAATCAGGCTGAACAGATTTGCGGAAAACGTAGAAAACGGTGCCCAGATTTCCGACACAGAACCGTTCCCCCATGACGAGCTTGGCGAGATTTCAAACCACATTGTCCGCCTTTATGCCCGTTTGCAACAGGCTGTCGCTGACAGGGACAGCGAACATCGCGCAGCCCTCCATGAACAGCTTGAAAAGGAACGCATCAAAAAGCAACTCACGAATAACATAAACCACGAACTGAAAACCCCTGTCGCATCAATCAGGGTCTGTGTGGAGACGATGCTGGCACACAGGAATATGAGCGATGAAAAGCAGATATTGTTCCTGCAACGTTGTCTTACAAACACAGAAAGGCTCCAAAGGCTTCTGACCGATGTCTCGATCCTGACACGCATGGACGACGGAAGCGCCTCTATATTGAAAGAACAGGTTAATCTCACGGATATAATAAATGACGTGGTTGAGGACCGACAGATAATCGCCGCCACAAAGGGCATAAGGATTGAGAATTTTGTTTCTCATAACGTAATCATGGCCGGTAATGCTTCTCTGCTTGAGGCCGTTTTCAACAACCTTATAGACAATGCGATTGTTTATAGTGGAGGAACCAGAATAAAAATAGAATTAATCAGTATCGACAACGATAAAGTTGTAATTGCATTGTCCGACAACGGATGCGGCGTTCCTCCCGAACACCTGCCAAGACTGTTTGAAAGGTTCTATCGCATTGACAAGGGACGGTCACGAGCGGCAGGCGGCACCGGACTCGGGCTTTCAATAGTGAAAAACGCCGTGATTCTTCATGGCGGTGAAATCTCCGCCGAAACTCAATGCTCAGGTGGATTATTGTTCAAAATAACATTTTCAAGAAACTCAAAATGAAGACAAAACTAAAAATCGCGCTTGTAGCTCACGACCAACGCAAAGCCGATATGGTCGATTGGGTAAAATTCAACGCCCAATACCTTTCACAGCATGAGCTGGTATGTACCGGCACGACTGGAGGGCTTATAAAAAATGCTTTCTCAGAAGCAGGAATAGATGCCCAAATCGAATGTATGAACTCCGGACCGATGGGCGGTGATGCCGAAATAGCGGCAATGGTGGTAAGAAACGAAATTGATCTTGCCATATTCCTGATAGACGACCTCAATGCGCAGCCCCACGAGGCGGACATTCAGATGCTTTTGCGTCAATGTCGTCTCCACAACGTGCCGATTGCCTGTAACCGAATAAGTGCGGACCTGATGATTTCAAGCCGTCTGTGGGATGACCCGACGTATAAACCCATCGAACAGAGCTATATAAGGTTTGACCGCAATTAAACTCTCTGTCAGTCCGGCAGTTTTAATAAATGGTTAAGGATTTTGAAATAATCATGAAATGTTTTCTTAGTTACTTTGCGGCAGAATAAGTAATTGAGAAAACAATGGAAATACTGTTTCTTTGCGTAGTAATTTTTCTTTTCCTGCTGGCTGTGTTCGACTTGTCGGTGGGTGTGAGTAACGATGCTGTCAACTTCCTGAACTCGGCTATCGGGTCTAAGGCGGCATCATTCAAAAGAGTCCTGATTGTCGCTTCCATCGGTGTTTTCATCGGTGCGGCAATGAGTAACGGAATGATGGAGATTGCCCGGCACGGAATTTTCCGTCCCGAGCATTTTTCGTTCTATGACCTTATCTGCATCTTCATGGCGGTAATGGTCACGGACATCATCCTTCTCGACGTGTTCAACTCGCTGGGTATGCCTACCTCTACAACCGTGTCAATGGTTTTTGAGCTGCTGGGTGCCACCTTTGTCGTTGCATTGATTAAAATGGCAGGCGGCATCGGTCTCGGTTTTGATGACTTGCTTAACACGGAGAAAGCCCTGTCGGTGATTCTCGGAATATTCCTGTCGGTGGCGATAGCCTTTTTCTTCGGAACGGTGGTGCAGTTCATATCCCGTATGGTGTTCTCGTTCAATTACTGGAGCAACCTGAAATGGAAGATAGGAATATTCGGAGGTATATGTGCAACTGCGATTGTTTACTTTCTTCTGATTAAAGGGGCTAAAGATCTTTCTTTCATGACCCCTGAACTGAAAGCGTGGATAAAAAACAATACTGCGCTGATCATACTGTCTTGTTTCGCAGTTTTTACAGTGCTGATGCAACTGCTCCATGTCTGCAAGGTTAATGTGCTGAAAGTAATTGTGCTGATGGGTACATTCTCGCTTGCTGTGGCATTTGCAGGTAATGACCTTGTGAACTTCATAGGTGTTCCCTTGAGCGGTCTGGCTTCATATCAGGATTTTATGGCTAACGGCGGAGGGGACTCCAAAGGTTTCCTTATGGATTCACTTAACGGCCCGGCAAATACACCGATATATTTCCTCATCGGTGCCGGAGTCATAATGGTGGTGTCACTTGCAACGTCAAAAAAAGCCCGGAATGTGACCAAGACTGAAATCGGTCTCGGAAGCCAGCAGGGTGGCGATGAGATGTTTGGTTCTTCCCGCATTGCCCGGCGGCTGGTAAGATGGACCTTATCATTCCTTTCTTGGTTAAGGCGTGTCACACCCGCGAAAGTACGCCGTTGGTTCAACCGTCGTTTTAATGTGGATGAGACCATTATGGATCAAGGTGCGGCTTTCGACCTCATACGCGGCTCTGTCAATCTGGTGCTTGCCGGAGCACTCATTGCCCTCGGCACCTCGCTGAAACTGCCCCTGTCAACCACTTTCGTAACATTTATGGTCGCTATGGGTACTTCTCTTGCCGACAGGGCATGGGGGCGTGAAAGTGCTGTGTTCCGCATCACCGGCGTGATTTCCGTAATCGGCGGTTGGTTTCTTACTGCGGGTGCGGCGTTTATCGGCGCAGGACTGATTGTTGCAGCAATGCACTATGGTGGTCAGTGGGTGATGCTTCTGTTGGCGGCTTTGACGATATTCATAATCATCAACAGCAACCGGAGGTTCAGAAAGAAGACACAAGAAGATAACGGTGATGCACTGTTCCAGACTATAATATCCACTCAGGATAAAACACAGACATGGCCGTTGCTTATGATGTATATCACGGAACAACAAGAGAAGTTCATGATCTATGCCGAGGAAAAATACCGGGATATAACATCGGCTTTCATAACTGAAAGCGCCGGGATTCTCGGCAAGACGGAATCGAGTCTCGCCCGCCAAAAAACCACGCTTAAAAACGCTCGCCGTAAGGAAACTCTATGTCTGCGTCATTTGACACGCGAGATGGCGATAGAAAAAAGCACTTGGTTCTATCTCAGCAACAACTGCTGTATGGGCATACTTTACAACCTGCGCCGCATCAACGAGGTCTGCAAAGAGCATGTCGACAACAATTTCCTTCCTCTGCCTCCCAAATATACTACTGAATACGAGATGATACGGACACAAATAAGTACACTGTTCAATGATACCGTCAAACTTATGGGGAGCGGGGATACAGATATGATAAGCACTCTTCGCCGACACTGTGACGAGATAAAGGATACTGTTTCCGACACATATCATCGTGTGCATGACCAGCTCCGCGACGGAGACACATCGGCAATGGCGGTTCTGTATGTCTATGTCAATCTGCTTCAGGAAACGCAGGAAATGGTATCGTCAATAAGGAAATATCTGCGGGCGTTTGCCAAGCTGCGCGACTCGGATTTCCGCACACGCCCTGCCAAAATCATGGTACCCACAGTATAAAGTCTAAGTAAAAAGGATTGTACCAAAGGTTGAGATGGGAGTGCATATCTCCCATCTTTTTTATGTCGTAATTGACTGATAGATTTAATATTTATCTAATATTACCGATATAAACGTGAAATAAAAATGCGGTTACTTTGTATCAAAGAAATACTATAAATCATGTACGTTACAGTTCTCTTGATAATGGCTTTGGCCGGAATCATCGTTATGTTGCGACGGCATATCCGCAGACGTAAGGTCAAGGAAATGTATTGTTTTATCCCCGCCCGTCCTGTTGAAAAGTCTTGCTTGACTATGACGATGCAGTCTTGCGGTCCGATTATCGACAAAGCGTTGGAATGTCTTTCAAACAATGATAATATTGCGGTATGCAAGAATCATCGAATCGGTTCGCAGACCATTGATATAATCAGCGATAAAGTCCGGAATAGTTCGGCAGACACTGACGATACTATCGGCAAGACTGCGCTATATTGTGAATATATGCTTGAGGCTACGGACAAGATTGCCGAAACCACACGTCATCTTGTTACGTCCCCGGATGGCTATATACCTATCTATTACAAATGTGAGATCGAAACAATTCATGGAGGGATTGTCCGACTGTTTCAATTAGCTGACAGCATACTCAGTTCAGATGTTGATACAGTGAAGATTAATGGAGATGCGGGCTTGGAGAAAGATTTTATCGAACACAGCATCGCCATACATTCCAAAGGGATGACCCATGAAGATTTTGATGAAGGAGTTCCCGCTTATTCTTATCTTATGCTCCTGTATTATCTTCATTCCTTTGTCAGCTCCTTTTCACAGGCACTCAAAAACATTGAAACAAGCAATAAACCAATGACAGCATGAGACGAATTTTAATTATGACGGCATTGTCTGTATTTGCATTGCCTGCCGTGGCTCAGGATAAAAATCCATTCATCCCTGAAATACACGGGACTATCCGGGCCAAATATGAATATGAGCCTCAAATAGATAAGGGACGCTTTGAGATACGCAATGCGCGTCTGAGCGTGGAAGGCAAGGTGATTCCTATTGTAAGATACAAGGCCGAGATAGACCTTTCGGACGAGGGTACTATAAAGATGCTTGACGCATATATACGTCTGCAACCTAAAGACGTGTTAAAGTTCACCTTCGGTCAGATGAGAGTGCCGTTTACCATTGATGCCCATCGTTCACCTCACCTACAGTATTTCGCCAATCGTTCTTTCATAGCAAAGCAGGTCGGCAATGTGCGCGATGTAGGAGCATCAGCATCGTGGACATTCAACGACCGTATGCCCATTACGCTTGAAGGAGGTATATTCAACGGCTCAGGACTGACAAATCAAAAACATTTCTGGACCAACAACTATAATTTCTCGTTCAAGGCGCAGACAATGATTGCCCGGCAATTTAATATTACATTCAGTTGCCAGAAGGCAAATGCCGGGGATGTGAACGTGATGATGTACGATGCAGGGGTCTACTGGCAAAACCGGAGATGGCACATCGAGGCGGAATATCTCCGCAAGCACTATGCCCACGGCTCTTTCACGCCTGTAAATGCGGTTGACGCATTTGCCGCATATCGACTTCCGATGAAAAAAGGTCTGACTTCCATATCATTCCTCGGAAGGTATGACTATATGTCAGATCACAGCAAAGGTACGAAAGATGAGTCCGGCAATCTCAAAGTAGATGATCCTGAAAGGCATAGACTGACTGGAGGTGTTACATTGAGTCTGGGAAAGAAATCATTACAGGCAGATATTCGCCTCAACTATGAACAATATTTTTATAACAAAGGAGTAACTCCGGCAATTTCAGAACAGAATAAGATAGTCATGGAATTTGTAGCCCATTTTTGATTTTATGTCACAAAAACAAAACCGACAGCATTTGATTATTTCATCTGCTGCCGGTTCAGTTTCTCTATCGTAATCCGGAGAAAGCACGACGTGAGGCATATATATGAACAGGTTCCGCAACCATTGTCTCCTTCCATATTTTTTTTATTTCATATTATGTTTGCATAGCGAATAAACCTTTAGGCTGGGCATGTATGATTGCCATCGCATTAACTTACTTTATTGTGTATACAGTTATAAACCATATTCTTATAAGAAGAGTAATTTCAAATTAATTGCTGATAATTATTGAAGCATTACTTTTTGTTTCCATGTTGACTTTGATAATAAGCGACTTTTGGTATGAAGAATACCTTCATTTCAAATATATCCAAAGCACTGTACCTATTAAAGTCACACCCGGACCAGGATATTAGACTCACAAATCCCTCGCGCACTTGGTCAAGGGTTTTGAGGAAGAAATAATTATGTATCGACTTGGTAGCCTGACGATATGCAATCTCCTTGTTCACGGCATATGCAGGATCCGCCACAGCGAGATCTCCGAAAGGAACATTTGAGGCGGCGACATCGAAATACCCGTTGAAATCACGCTCAATTTCCGCGAAGCCCTCTATGGGGTCGGGAGCGCGCTTTTCAACACCTATCTGAAACGCACAGCGTATGGCATTGATATTGTCGCGCATTGTCTGCAACTTATTGTAAGCCATTGTCGGTAAGATTTATCACGATTTTGCCTACAATTTCTGTCTCCTTCCGCTCCATTTCGAGCGCGTCCACGCTTATAGCTTGACGGTCGAACCCGTCAAACAGGTCGGGAATGTCGGTCATCACCTGAGTTGTCCAGCATTCCACCGCAACCTCGCTGTCAAGATCGATGGTGTCACCGAAGTTGTCAAGTATGAATCCGGAAACGATGTCATACTCTGACTCTCCTATATTGGTGAAAAGTTCCGGGATTGCCATCTCCATAGCCTCCTCCACTTCCGCGCCTTAACGGCGCGCGTCCTCGAATGTTTCAAGTACCGCCTGCATTATTTCCTCCTGCAAATCGCGCAACTGCGGGATTTTGCCAAATTGGTCATGTGACATTATTATTCAGTCGAAGTCGTTGTTCTTTATCTGATTGAAGCAACTGACGCAGGACGAAGTTGTCTGCCTTGAAAATTATGCTGTAAAACACACCCTGAAATCACAATCATTCAATTTATTTAAGGTTCAAGCCGAAAGCACGGTGCATGAACCCTAAAAGAGGAGGGGGCAAAAGTTTGTAGAAAAAAATTGGTGGTCAAAATGGGGACAGAAATATAAAAGAAAAATCCGCAAGGATTGAATATCAATCACTTGCGGATTTTTCAAGGTGTCCGAAATGAGACTCGAACTCACACGATCTAATGATCACTACCCCCTCAAAGTAGCGCGTCTACCAATTCCGCCATCCGGACATTTTTAATATCTGTCAGACTTTGGGAAGCCGAGGGAGCTTTCCCAGGCTGACTGCTTCTCAATGATAATGATTGGAAGTGAGCGAAAAACGGGACTCGAACCCGCGACCCCGACCTTGGCAAGGTCGTGCTCTACCAACTGAGCTATTTTCGCATTTTAAAGCGATTCAGCCGCCTGACGATATTCAGTATTTTAATGTTCTTGTGAGCCGATAACGACTCGTTGAGCGAAAAACGGGACTCGAACCCGCGACCCCGACCTTGGCAAGGTCGTGCTCTACCAACTGAGCTATTTTCGCATTATTTCGAGGTTCTCTCTTGCTTTGGGGAGGGGTTGTTTCCCTTTTGCGTTGCAAAGGTACGACTAATTTTTGAACTGGCAAGGGGTTTGACGATTTTTTTTCAAACTTTTTTTGCCTTTATTGCTTAATGATGTGCTAAATTATTGGTTTTCAAATAAAAAGAAGAAAATAAAAATTTACACTTTTTTGTCGTATTTTTGCCTCCCCGGCCGGTAAAATAAATTTTAGCGCCATATGCCGAAAAATCGAATCTTTTATATATCTTTGTCACGACACTTAATTCTACCTGAAAAACCGGAGCGCCTCATGCCGGAATGTAAGCCGCCGAGTCCGACAGGGCAGGGGAGATGCATCCGGCGCCGGTGCCCGCGAAATCTTTTTAACAGTTTACCGATATGGCAAAAGTAAAACCGTTCCGCGGAGTTCGTCCGCCCCGCACCATGGTCGAGGATGTAGCCTCACGCCCCTACGATGTGCTCAATTCCGAGGAAGCCCGCAAGGAATCGGAAGGGAATCCTCGCTCGCTCTACCACATTATCCGTCCGGAAATCGATTTCGAGCCCGGCACCGACGAGCATGATGAGAAGGTCTATGCCAAGGCTGTGGAGAATTTCGCCGCTTTCCAGAAGGAAGGCTGGCTTGTGCAGGATGCCGCCGAGCACTATTATATATATGCGCAGACCATGGACGGCCGCACCCAGTATGGCTTCGTTATTGCTGCCAATGTGCACGATTATGTCAACGGTGTGATAAAAAAACATGAGCTCACACGCCGCGACAAGGAGGACGACCGTATGCGCCATGTAAAGGTCAACAATGCCAACATCGAGCCGGTGTTCTTCGCTTTCCCCGACAATGACGGGCTTGAGGATATAATCCGCCGGGTGGCTGCCACAGAGCCGGAATATGATTTTGTGGCGCCCGACGGCTTCGGCCACACATTCTGGGTTATCGATGACCCGGAAATGACCGATGCCATTACACGCCATTTCGAGGCCATGCCTCATTTATATATAGCCGACGGACATCACCGGTCGGCTGCCGCTGCGCGCGTGGGGCTGGAGAAGGCGCAGGAGAATCCAGCGCATACCGGCGACGAGGAATACAACTACTTCCTTGCCGTGGCATTTCCCGCCTCCCACCTGCGTATTATCGACTATAACCGCGTGGTACGCGACCTCAACGGCCTCTCGCCCCAGGAGTTCCTCTTCCGTCTGGAAAAGGATTTCATCGTGGAAGATAAGGGCACAGACATCTACACTCCCGCCGCCCTGCATAACTTCGCGCTATATCTCGCTGACGGCCACTGGTATTCGCTCACGCCCCGTGAAGGACGTTATGACGATGCCGACCCCATCGGTGTGCTCGACGTCACAATATCGTCCGATCTTATACTCCGCGACATCCTTGGTATCACTGATCTGCGCTCTGACAAGCGGATCGACTTCGTAGGCGGCATACGCGGCCTGGGCGAGCTCAAGCGCCGCGTCGATTCCGGAGAGATGGCCATGGCTCTGGCGCTCTACCCCGTGTCGATGAAGCAGCTCATGGATATTGCCGATACCGGCAATATCATGCCCCCAAAAACCACCTGGTTCGAGCCTAAGCTCCGTTCCGGTCTGGTTATCCATAAACTTGACTGAGCCCCGCGGGCCGGAGTCTGTTCCGGTTGCTTATACACCTTAGTTATATATATGATTGAATACATTGCCGGCTCTTTGGCCGAAATCACTCCTGCCTATGCCGTGGTCGACAACCACGGCATAGGTTATCGAATGAACATATCGCTCGTTACTTTCGATGCTCTTCAGGGCAAGAGGGAAACGCGCCTTTTCGTGCATGAAATCATCCGGGAGGACACCCATGAACTCTACGGATTCGCCACGGTCGCCGAGCGTGAGCTGTTCCAGTTGATGATAGCCGTAAGCGGGGTAGGGGCCAATTCGGCACGCCTCATACTGTCGGCCATCCCTCCCGGCGAACTGGAGGCGGTGATAGCCTCTGGCGACGAAAAACGTCTCAAAAGTGTGAAAGGCATCGGGGCGAAAACCGCACAAAGAATAATTGTGGACCTTCGTGATAAAATAAAAACCACATCAGCTACGTTATTAGAGCAACCGGCTGCCCGCTCCGAGGCTTACGACGAGGCGCTGGCAGCTCTGGTGATGCTCGGTTTCCCGAAACCGGCAACACTCAAAGTGCTCGACAAGCTTTTCTCAGGCGACCCGGCCATGAAGGTGGAGGCCGCCATCAAGAAGGCTCTTACCATGCTCTGATTCCTTTTGGATTCCTCTCCCCGGGGCGTGGCGTCAAAACTCTTATTATCACGATATTTTGGCCCGAAACGCCCGCAAAAATATTATATCCCGACGTCTGGTCCAGCTCCTCGGCTGCATTGTTGCCGTGGGAGCTGCCGCTATGTTTGCCTGGGGGCAGACCTCGTCGTCGCTGCCTGGAAGTTCGCCAGGCATCACTCCACCTCCGCCGTTTCTGACGCAGGCCGGCCCGCTCACTGTGGCCGCCGACTCTATAATGATGCCGTTTAGGGTACAGCAGACCGTGCCCCAGACCTACGAGGAACTGATGCGCGACCAGTTTGCCGCCGACCTCACCACCCCCTCCAACGTGAAAACCGAAGTGGAGTACGACCCCGCCACCGGTTTTTATGTGATACGTACAAAAGTCGGTGACACTGAAATCACCACCCCGCTGATGCTCTCCGAGAAGCAGTACAACGACTGGCAGTTGCGTCGCCAGCTCCAGGAGTACTATCAGGACCGCAACCAGCAGCTCGTGCAGAACACCGAAAAACAGCCGTTCAACATCTTCGACATGAATTTCGCCTATGGCCCGCTGGAGAAAATCTTCGGCCCCGGCGGCGTGCAGCTCAAGACGCAGGGCTCTGTGCAGATCAAGCTCGGAATAAAGACCAACAAGACCGACAACCCCTCGCTCTCGGTGAATTCGCGACGCAAGACCTACTTCGACTTCGACCAGAAAATACAGGCCACAATAGGTGCGTCGGTAGGCGACCGCCTCAAGTTCAACATGACCTACAACACCGATGCCACCTTCGATTTCGACTCAAAAAACATCAAGCTCGGATATGAAGGGAAAGAGGACGATATAGTGAAGTCAATCGAAGCCGGCAATGTGTCGCTTACCACCGGATCCTCACTCATACGAGGTTCCACGGCCCTATTCGGTGTCAAGACAAAACTCCAGTTCGGCAAGCTCACAGCAACCGCCCTTCTGTCGCAGCAGAACTCCGAGTCGAAAACGGTCAACACAAAAGGTGGCGCCCAGACAACCGACTTTTCAGTAAACGCCGACCAGTACGACCAGAACCGGCACTTCTTCCTCTCGCAGTACTTCTACTCCAACTACGACCGCTTCGCTTCCAAGCTCCCCTTCGTATCCTCCGGTGTCAACATTACGCGCATCGAGGTGTGGGTCACCAACAAGGGTGGGAAGTATGAGCAGTCGCGCAACCTTGTGGGCTTCGCCGACCTCGGTGAGAACCACAACCTCAACAACACATACTGGCAGCCCGACATGGCTGTGCCCGTGCCATCCAACCAGTCGAACAACCTCCTCTCGGTGATAAAGGAGCAGTATCCCGACGCCCGCAACATCAATCAGGTGACGCAGGCGCTCGAGCCGTTGCGTGCCTATGGAATAGAAGGAGGGCACGACTATGAGAAGATGGAGAGCGCGCGCCTGCTGGGCGCTTCCGAGTACACCCTCAACTCCACCCTCGGCTATATCTCGCTGAAAACACAGCTCAATGCCGACGAGGTGCTCGCCGTGGCCTATCAGTACACGTATAACGGACAGGTCTACCAGGTGGGCGAATTCTCGAGCGACATCGCCACCACCACACAGTCGCTTTATCTGAAAATGCTGAAAGCCACAACCGTCGACCCCCGTATGCCGCTGTGGCGCCTGATGATGAAGAATGTCTACTCGCTGGGAGCCTACCAGGTGCAGCAGCAGAATTTCAGGATGCAGATCAAATATCTCAGCGACACCACAGGCACGCAAATCAATTACCTGCCCGTGCCCGGCCTCAGCGACAAGCCCCTTCTGCAGGTGCTCAATCTCGACCGCATCGACTCCAACCAGCAGTCGAACCCCGACGGATTCTTCGACTTCATCGAGGGCTACACTGTCATAGCCTCTTCAGGCAAGATTATCTTTCCGGTGGCCGAGCCGTTCGGCTCCTATCTCGAGCAGAAAATAGGCAATCCGGCCCTGGCTGAAAAATATGTATATAAAGAACTTTACGACTCCACACAGGTGGTGGCCCGGCAGTTCTCCGACAAAAACAAGTTTATTCTCGCCGGCTCATACCAGGCTTCGTCGGGCTCGCAGATACGCCTCAACGCCATGAATGTGCCGCGCGGCTCGGTCATCGTCACTGCCGGCGGCGTGCAGCTTACGGAGAACACAGACTATACCGTGGACTACTCCATGGGTATCGTCACCATCACCAACCAGTCTATTATCGACTCGGGCCAGAGCATCAGTGTGACACTCGAGAACCAGTCGCTCTTCTCAACCCAGCGCAAGACTCTCCTGGGCCTCGACCTCCAATATCAGATCAACAAGGACTTCAACATCGGAGCCACTCTGCTTCATTTCTCGGAGAAAGCGCTTACAGAGAAAGTCAACATCGGCGATGAGGTAATCAACAACTCGATGTTCGGCTTCAATCTGAGCTACAACACAAAGTTCATGTGGCTCACGAACCTTCTCAACAAAATACCCACGGTCAACGCCGTGGCGCCGTCGACGTTCAATGTCAACGCCGAGTTTGCCCAGCTTGTGCCCCACAAACAGAAATCAGGCTCCAACAAGGGAAGCTCCTACATCGATGATTTCGAATCGTCGCAGTCGGGCATCGATCTGCGCTCCCCCTATGCTTGGCAGATGGCTTCAACGCCCTACGATTCCGGACAGGGCGCCCTCTTCCCCGAGGCCGCGCTCTCCAACAACGTGGACTATGGCAAGAACCGCGCTCTGCTGAACTGGTATTATATCGACAGGATGTTTACCGACAAGAATTCCTCCCTCTGTCCCGGCTACCTGCGCAACGACCTCGACCAGCAGTCGAACCCATATGTGCGCGAGGTCACTTCAAAGGAGATATTCCCCGACCGCGAGCTCACCTACGGCGAGTCGGCCACCATCCAGACCCTCAACCTCTCGTTCTATCCCGACGAGCGCGGCCCATACAATCTCGACGCTTCCAACATCACCCCGGAGGGGCGTCTCCTCAACCCGGAGCGCCGATGGGGCGGCATCATGCGCAAGATGGATAACCCCAACTTCGAGCAGGCCAACGTCGACTACATACAGTTCTGGCTCATGAACCCGTTTCTCGACCCGGAGAACGATAACCTCGAAGGGGGCGACCTCTATTTCAACTTCGGCGAAATTTCGGAAGATATACTCAAGGACGGCATGAAGTCCTACGAGAACGGCATCCCCTACGACGGCAACGACCAGTATCTGCAGAACACCGTATGGGGGCGCGTATCTACCCAGAACTCTCTTACATACGCATTCGACAACAATACCGGTTCGCGAGTGGTGCAGGATGTCGGTCTCGACGGGCTGAAGAACGACGACGAATATACCTTCCCCACATATTCCGGCTATCTTGACGAGCTCCGCACCAGGCTTCCCGCCCAGACTCTCGACCAGATGCAGGCCGACCAGTTCTCCCCTCTGAACGACCCTGCCGGCGACAACTATCACTTTTTCCGCGGCTACGACTACGATGAGCAGCGCCTTTCCATCCTTGAGCGATACAAGCGTTACAACGGAGTGGAAGGTAACTCGCAGGCTCCCGAGGATGTGCCCGAACCCCTCTACCAGAGTTCGCGCGCGGTGCCCGACGTGGAGGATATAAACCAGGACAACACCCTCAATGAATATGAGCGCTACTTCCAGTACCGCATATCGATACGCCCGGAGGACCTTGTTGTGGGCAAAAACTTCATCGCCGACAAGCAGGTGTCATATCCGCTGACACGCAACGGCAAGGAGGAGAAAGTGGAGTGGTATCAGTTCAAGATACCTCTGAGCGCCTACGAGAAGGTGGTGGGCAACATCAACGACTTCTCGGCAATACGTTTCGCCCGTATATTCCTCACCAATTTCAAGGCCACCACACACCTGCGTTTCGCCACACTTGAACTGGTGCGCGGAGAATGGCGCACATACGATTTCAACCTCAATTCCCGCGGCGACGCGCCTGCCGAGGGTGATCTCGATGTGTCGGTGGTCAACATTGAGGAGAACGCCTCGCGCGAGCCGGTAAACTACGTGCTTCCGCCGGGTGTGACACGTATATCCGACCCCGGCCAGTCGCAGATTGTTCAGCTCAACGAGCAGTCGATGTCGCTTAAAGTCAGCAATCTCGACGCCGGCGACGCACGCGGTGTCTACCGCGACACACAGCAGGATCTCCGCAACTACAAGCGTCTGCAGATGTGGGTTCACGCTGAAGCTCCGATTGACGATGTGACAAACTTGCGCTCGGGCGAACTCTCTATGTTCGTGCGGCTTGGCACCGACGTGAAGCAGAATTTCTACGAGTACGAGATTCCGCTGGAACTCACACCTCATGCCCGCTACAACAACTATCTCCCCTCCGACCGCGAGAAAGTGTGGCCGATAAACAATTTCATGAACCTCAACCTCCAGAACCTCGTGGAGCTGAAGAAGGAGCGCAACCGCGCAAAGGCCACACAGAGCTCCGGAGTGGGGTACGCCACGCTCTACACCGGTCGCGACCCGTCGAACGAACGCAACCGCATGGCTGTGATGGGTAATCCGTCGCTCAGCGATGTGCGTGTGATTCTGGTTGGCGTACGCAATAACTCGAACGCCACCAAGGACGGTACGGTGTGGGTCAACGAGCTTAAGGTCACCGAGTTTGACGAGGCCGGCGGTTGGGCGGCCAAGGCCAACATGAATCTCGGTCTGAGCGATATTGCCCAGGTGAATTTCGGCGCTCACAAGGAGACAGCCGGATTCGGCGGCGTGGACCAGAGTCTCAATGACCGCCGACTCGACGACTACGAGCAGTATAATGTGGCCGTGCAGGCCGATCTTGGCCGTTTTCTCCCCGAGAAAGCCAAGCTGCGCGCTCCGATATACTATTCCGTGTCGAAGGAGAAAACCACACCCAAGTATAATCCTCTCGACCAGGATGTGCTTCTGAAGGATGCTCTCGACGATGCTCCCGACAAGCATTCGCGCGACTCCATCATGGCCTACGCTGTGGAGCGCTCCACCATACAGAGTTTCTCCATCTCGGGGCTCAAGTTCGATGTGCGCTCGCCCAAGCCTATGCCGTGGGACCCCGCCAACTTCACCATAAACTTCTCGTTCAACAAGCAGGCCAAATCCGACCCCGTCACCGAATACGAGAATACCAACGACTACCGCGGCTCTTTCGCCTACAACTACACTCCGATGATAAAGGGGCTGCGTCCGCTGGGATGGCTCAACACCAAGAACCGCAACCTCAAGTTCTTCAAGGAGTGGGAACTGAACTATCTGCCCAACTCCATCTCGTTCCTCACTACAATGTCGCGTTACTACTACGAGCAGCAGACACGCTCGGAGATGGACGCCATGTTCCAGCTTCCGGTGTCGGTGAGCAAGAACTTCCTGTGGGACCGTCAGTTCCAGATTACATGGAACCTTACAAAAAGCATAAACCTCTCGTTCAACTCCAACACCTCGGCGCGAATCGAGGAGACCATAGGCGCTGTAAACAAGAAGCTTTTCCCCGACCGCTATAAGGAGTGGAAAGACACTGTGTGGCAGTCCATCCGTTCGCTGGGCACCCCCTGGGCCTATAACCAGGCGGTGACGGCAACCTACCGCGCCCCCTTCTCGCGCATCCCCGTGCTCGATTTCCTCACCGGCTCGGTGAGCTACAACGCCACATACCGCTGGGACCGCGGCGCCGATGTCGATGGCATATCCATGGGCAACACCATCGCCAGCCAGTCATCACTCTCTGCCGACGGCCGCATCAATTTCGAGACACTCTACAACAAGATTCCTTTCGTTAAGGATGTAAACAAGCGTTTCGCAAACTCGCGGCGCTCCACTACTCCTCCGAAGAAGCCGAAAAAGTTCGAGCGCACTTACAAACTGCGTCCTGACACAACCTTCACCATCCGCCACAATCTGCGCAACAAGAAGGTAAAGATTACGGCCGTTACCGCCGATGATTCCAAGCCTTTCGTGTTCAAACACAAGGTTGTCGATGCGAATACGGTGGAGATTCTCACCCCCTCTGACAAGGATATAAAATTTACTATCGAGGAGGTGCTTAAGGAGGATAAGTCGGTATGGCGCGAGATAGGGGAGTATGCCCTGCGTCTGGCCATGTCGCCGCGTCAGGCTTCGATACGCTGGAAGCGTACATCCACCATGACCATACCGCTGTTCCGTAATGGCGTGGGCGATATTTTCGGTCAGTCCACTCAATATGGGCCGATGTCGCCTGGGCTTGATTTTGCCTTCGGTTTCGTCGACGAGGACTATATCTACAAGGCAAAGGACCGCGGCTGGCTCATAACTGACGATGGACAGACCTCGCCCGCTCTATGGTCGCGTGCCAACGAGCTGAACCTGGAATTCACCGTCGAGCCGGTCAAGGGGCTCAAGGTGCAGCTCACTATGAACCGCACGGACAACCGCACCAACCAGGTGCAGTTCATGTATGCCGACATGCCCATAACCCGCTCCGGTTCCTACACCAAGACACACTGTGCCATCGCTACGGCTCTCGGGTCGTCGAACGCCGCTTCGGGATACTACTCGGCGCCGTTCCAGAAGATGCTCGACTATATTCCCGTGATAGCCGACCGCTACACTGCCCTCTACAACGGTGTGCTTTACCCGGCCGGCGGCTTCATGGACGGCAATCCGCTGTCGGGGCAGCCGTTTAACCCGCAGATTGGCGGAGTATCTGAAACTTCGTCGGATGTGCTGATTCCGGCATTCCTGGCGGCCTACACCGGTACCGACGTCAACCGGCAGTATCTCGACCCGTTCCCGTCGTTCCGCTCCGTGCTCCCCAACTGGCGCGTGACCTATGACGGCCTGATAAACCTTGGCAACCTGCGCAACATCTTCAAGTCGTTTACCATCAACCACGCATATCAGTGCACCTACACTGTGGGCAGCTATAACTCGTACCTCAACTGGCTCGGCACCGGGGCGGGCGACCTCGGGTTCACTCTCGATGAACTCTCGGGGCAGCCCATCCCATCGTCGCCCTACAACATCTCCACCGTATCAATCAGCGAGCGTTTCGCGCCGCTCTTCGGTGTGTCGACCACACTCAAGAACGAGCTTCAGTTCAACGCAGAGTGGCGCGACCAGCGCACTCTCACCCTCAACACTTCGGCTGGGCAGCTCGTGGAGGCCACCACCCGTGGTCTCACAATGGGGGTGGGCTATAAAATCGTAGGATTCAATACTGTGCTTAAGATGAAAGGCTCGCAGTCGGGTGTAAGCAACGACCTTACGGTCAATGCCGACTTCTCGCTCCAGAACACCCAGGCACTGATTCGCCGCATCGAGTCGAACTACACCCAGGCCACATCGGGTACCCGCACGCTGAGCATTCAGTTCAATGCCTCCTATATCCTTTCACGCAGGCTTACCCTGGCTGCATATTTCGACCATCAGGTCAACACACCGCTGGTGTCGAACGCCGCTTATCCGACTTCTTCTTCGTCCTACGGTCTGTCGCTCAACCTCAACCTCGCCCGTTGACGTCATTGCCGCGTCGCCATGATTGCCGGTGGGCGTAGGATTGTGCCAAAGCTATGCCGTTTGTTAAAAACAGTTATTTTCGGGTGAACAATAATGCTTTTATCTAAACTATTTTGCCGGATTATTGTCAATATGATAAGGCGATAATGAAATATAAAGCATACTGTTATGAAAAAGAAACTTATGATTGTGGTTTTGGCAATGGCTGTGATGCTTCCTGCCGCCGGCATGGCGCAGACAGTGAAAGAGGATCTCTCCAATGCCGCCACCCAGGTAAAAAATGAGGTTGTTGACGGTGCCGAAAAAGTTGCCGGCAAAAGTGGTGAACTCGGCCGAAAGGGTCTTGACAAAGTAAAGGAAGGTTACCACAAATCTAAAGACGGCGCCAAGGAGGGTTACAACAGGACCCGCGACGGCGTTAAAGAAGGGTATCAGAAGGCTTCCGACGGCGTGAAGAGGTTTGACCGCTCCGTGGCTGGGAAGGCCCGCAAGCTGGAACGGAAGTTCCGCCACGAGCGTGGCACTGCCGATTCTGTTGCAGCCGTGCGCCGCGGACGCCTCAGTGCCGATAAGGCGCAGCGCATCGACTCCCTGCGCATGAGCCGTGTGCGTGCAGCTCAGCAGGCCGCACGGTAATTCAGTATCTGTCCGCTGACATCGGATTGACCAAATGCATTGCAGGCGCCCCGTGGGGCGCCTGCAATGCATTGTGACTGACGGCTGACCATGGTGTCAGCCGCGGTCGTGCGACACGATATAGTCTTTCACCTCCTGGAAGAGGCGGGTGGCGAACACAAATTCGTTCAAGGCTTCGTTTGATGTAGTGAAAATCTTGTGTTTGTCGCCTACCCATTCGCGGTGGCCTTTGTTGAGAAACACAATGTTCTCGCCGATGCCGAGCACCGAGTTCATGTCGTGGGTGTTGATTATGGTGGTGATGTCGTATTCGTGGGTGATGTCGTGGAGAAGTTCGTCAATGAGAATGGAGGTCTTCGGATCGAGTCCGGAGTTGGGTTCGTCGCAGAAAAGATAGCGGGGATTGAGTGCGATGGCGCGCGCTATGGCCACTCGCTTCTGCATGCCGCCAGAGATTTCGGAAGGATATTTTTTCTCCGCTCCCTGGAGGTTGACACGCTCCAGGCAGAAGCGGGCGCGGTCAAGTTGCTCTCCCCGGCTCATGCCGGTGAACATCATCAGCGGAAACATCACATTGCCGAGCACAGTCTCGGAATCGAACAGCGCCGAGCCCTGGAATAGCATCCCGATTTCTTTGCGTAGCTCCTTTACCTGTTTCTCCCCCATGTCGAGGAGATTGCGGCCGTCGTAGAGTATTTCACCCTGCTCAGGGCGCACCAGGCCGATGATTGATTTCATCAGCACGGTCTTGCCCGACCCTGACTGACCTATGATGAGGTTGGTCTTTCCGGAATAGAACGTGGCTGAGACGTCGTGGAGGATGGTCTTGCCGTCGAACGATTTGACTATGTTCTTTACTTCAATCATTGCAGGAGGAGCTTGGTGAGGATAACGTCGAAGAGGAGGATGAGGATGGAGCTGGACACCACGGCATTGGTCGAGGCCTTGCCCACCTGGAGGGCACCCCCCTTCACATAGTAGCCCCAGTAGGATGCCACCGAGGAGATTATGAACGCGAATACCAGCGACTTGATCAGACCGTACCACACATACCATTCGGTGAAATAGGCCTGGATGCCGTAGGTGTAGCGCGCCACTGAAATGATGTCGGTGAAGAATGCCACGCAGAATCCGCCAAGCAGCGATGTGCCTATACAGAACACACCCAGCACCGGCATGAACAGCACGAAGCCCACGATTTTGGGGAGAACGAGAAAGTTGGTTGAGTTCACACCCATGATGTCGAGGGCGTCAATCTGCTCGGTGACCCTCATGGTGCCGATTTCGGAGGCGATGTTCGAGCCTACCTTGCCGGCAAGTATGAGGCAGAGTATGGAGTTCGAGAACTCAAGGAGCACGATGTCGCGTGTGGCCAGACCCACGGAGTAGGCCGGCATCAGTGGATTGGTGGTGTTGAGCTTCATCTGGATGGTACACACCGCGCCTATAAACAGCGAGATGATGATTACCAGCGGGATGGAGTCGATACCCAGTTTGGAAACCTCGGTTACGGTGCGCCGCCCGAATACCCCCCATTTGTCGGGGACGGCGAAAGCGCGGCGTATGAACAGGCAGTATCTGCCGAATTGCTCGAGCGATTTGTCAATTATCATTTTTATTCGTTCAGGGGGAGGCGCCTTTGGTGCGGATGCGCCTGTATCCCGGTTCAAAATCAAGGCAAAGGTACTAAAAATCCAAGAAAATCATGAATTAATATGCCAACTATGCCAAATTATTAGTAAATTCGCCCTCATAAAACGACTCTCTTCCTCCCATATAAAACAATTTTGTACAGTTACTGATGCTTATTATCGGAATCGCAGGCGGCACCGGCTCTGGCAAGACCACCGTCGTCAATAAAATAATCAAGAGCTTCCCCGCAGGGGAGGTGGCAGTGCTCCCGCAGGACTCGTATTACAAGGACTCCTCTCACATCCCCCCGCAGGAGCGCTCCAAGATAAACTTCGACGAGCCGGCGGCAATCGAGTGGCCTCTGCTGGTGGAGCATCTTCGCACCCTCAGAGAGGGTAAGGCCATTGAGATGCCCACATATTCCTATCTCACCTGCACACGGCAGCCCGAGACGGTACGCGTTGAGCCACGCGATGTGGTGATTGTGGAGGGTATTCTGGTGCTGTGCGAAAGCTCCGTGCGTGACATGATGGATGTGAAATGCTTTGTTGACGCTGATGCCGACGACAGGCTCATACGCGTAATAGCCCGCGACTGCATAGAACGCGGACGCACCCCGCAGATGGTGATCGACCGCTACGAGGGGGTGCTAAAGCCGATGCACTGCCAGTACATCGAGCCTTCAAAGCGCTTCGCTGACCTTATCATTCCGCAGGGAGGCACCAACTCTGTGGCCATAGGGCTGCTGACCGACTATATTGACGCACGACTCAAACGAGCCGCCAACAACTGACTTCACTCCAACCGCTGACCTATGGGAATCAACTACGCTTTGCATAACCGCGACCAGGAGCAGGAAAAGGTTCCGGCTCCCGATTTTCTTGAACTGCCGCGCGGAGAGCAGCCCGGGCCGGGGCCTGATGGATGGCCCGGCGGTGACGGCGGTGCCGCGTCCCCCCGGGCACAAGCCCCGCAGGAGAAGACAGTGTTGCGTACGGAGAACCTTGTGAAGAAGTACGGCCGCCGCACGGTGGTGAACCATGTCAGCATCGATGTGACACAGGGGGAGATTGTGGGGCTCCTCGGCCCGAACGGCGCCGGCAAGACCACCACGTTCTACATGACCACCGGTCTGATTACCCCCAACGAGGGGCAGATTTTTCTCAACGACCTTAATATAACGAAATTCCCCGTCTACAAACGCGCACAGCAGGGCATCGGCTACCTTGCCCAGGAGGCTTCGGTGTTCCGAAAAATGACGGTGGAAAACAATATCCGTTCCATCCTTGAGATGACCTCGATGACCCAGGAGGAACAGCGCGACAAACTTGAGAGCCTTATCGCCGAGTTCTCGCTTCAGAAGGTGCGCAACAACCTTGGCGACCAGCTTTCGGGCGGCGAGCGACGACGCACGGAGATAGCACGCTGCCTGGCCATCAACCCCAAGTTCATCATGCTCGACGAGCCGTTTGCCGGCGTTGACCCTGTGGCCGTGGAGGATATCCAGGAGGTGGTCTATAAACTCAAATCAAAGAATATCGGTATTCTTATCACCGACCACAACGCCCAGGAAACGCTGCGCATCACCGACCGCGCGTATCTCCTTTTCGAGGGGAAAATCCTGTTTCAGGGCACTTCCGAGGAACTGGCTGCCAATCCTGTGGTGCGCGAGAAGTACCTGGGCCGTAATTTCATATTCAACCGCAAGAAATTCGGCGACGCCTGATTGACGCCCGGTTCCGGCACGGCCGATATCATGCGGCCGGGCGCGGCCGTTATGCTCCGGCCAGAAGCGTGTTCACAGCACGAAGATAGGCGTCGGTAGTGGTGGCTTTGCGTATCGCCTTGTGGGCCTTGCGGTCTCCCTCCGGGAGCAGATACTCCCAGAAAGCCTGCATCTTTTTGACAAGCTGGGATTGTCCGCCTTCGATGCGTGCCTCATATTCGGCATAGACATCGGTGTGTATCTTTCCTATGGCAGCCAGGCGTGCAACCCGGGGCATGGGAGCGCCCTGGCTGTATTCCAGAGCAAGAGCGGGGTCGGCAAGAAGCCCGCGGCCTATCATCACGCCACGCAGACGGGGCCATGCCGAGGTTATGCGGGTTATGTCGGCAGCCGTGGTCAGGTCGCCGTTATAGTAGAGCGGGTGCTCGCATTCGTTTTCAAACCGGGCGAAAGCCTCCATGTCGCACTCCCCTTTGTAGCCCTGTCGCCCCAGACGCGGGTGCATTATTATGTGTGTAAGCGGCAGCGGGTTCAGGATTTCAAGCAGGGCCATGCTCTCCTGCATCTTTTCCCAGCCGGAACGCATCTTCACCGACACTGTTGCGCCGGCTCCTGTGGCGCGGTCGAGCACTTCGTCAAGTAGGGCATGCACCTTGTCGGGGTGGGGGAGTATGCCGGCGCCTTTCCCCTTGTTGGCCAGCAGAGGGAAAGGGCATCCCATGTTTATGTTGATGTGGCCAAGGCCGCGTGAGGTGATTTCGAGTACCACCGCGGCAGCCTCGGCGGTGGTTGAGGCAATGATCTGCGGTGTCTGCGGCAGCACACCGCGGTCAGCGGCGGCGCGGTCGAGCACACGCACGTCGCGCCGCAGGAGTTTGCCGTGTTCCAGGCGTACGAAGGGGATATAGTAATTGTCGATGCCGCCGATGTGGCGGTGGTGGGCTGTGCGGTAAGCGGCTTCGGTGTAGCCTTGAAGGGGCGCGAAGAGTATCTCCATCGGTGTTGTCACTACTTTCGCTGTGGGTCGCAGCTCAGTCCCACGCCGAGTTTCTTGAATATTTTGTGGTCAACCTCGCCGAGCATAACGGTGGAATGCACCTGGCAGCCTGTGAGCTGGGGTAGCTGCTCCAGAGCGCGGCGGCAGTTGTCGTCGTGGGTGCTGAGCACTGACAGTGCCACCAGCACCTCGTCGGTGTGAAGCCTGGGGTTGTGCGAGCGCAGGTAGTTGATTTTTGTATGCTGTATCGGCTCTATCATATCCTGGGGGATGAGCTTTACCTTGTGGTCTATTCCGGCCAGGTGCTTGATGGCGTTGAGTATCAGGGCGGCGCTCGGACCCAGGAGCTCGCCCGAGCCGGCTGTGATTATGGTGCCGTCGGCCAGCTCAATGGCCGAGGCCGGCCGGCCGGTCTGCTCGGCGCGCTCGCGGGCGGCCACCACGGGCTTGCGGTAGGAGGTGTCGATTTTCGCCTGTTTGAAAAGAAGGGCGATTTTCGACACTTCGCTCTCATTGCCGTCGCCGCGTGCCATGCGGTTGAGGGCCTGGAAGTAGCGCAGGATAATCTCGTTTTTGGAAGCCTCGCAGCATACCTGGTCGTCGTCGATGCAGAAGCCTACCATGTTCACACCCATGTCGGTGGGCGATTTGTAGGGGTTTTCACCGTAGATTCCCTCGAAGAGGGCGTTGAGCACGGGGAAAATCTCTATGTCGCGGTTGTAGTTGATGGCGGTCTTGCCGTAGGCCTCAAGGTGGAAGGGGTCGATCATGTTCACGTCGTTGAGGTCGGCCGTGGCGGCCTCGTAGGCTATGTTGACAGGGTGCTTCAGCGGCAGCGACCACACAGGGAAGGTCTCGAATTTGGCATAGCCGGCCTCCACGCCGCGTTTGTGCTCGTTGTAGAGCTGGCTGAGGCATACGGCCATCTTGCCCGAACCCGGGCCGGGTGCGGTCACAATCACCAGCGGGCGTGAAGTGACGATGTAGTCGTTCTTGCCGAATCCTTCGTCGGAGTCGATAAGGTCCACGTTGGTGGGGTATCCCTCGATGGTGTAGTGGCAGTAGGTGGTGATATCCATGCGGCTAAGGCGCTGGCGGAAGGCGTCGGCCGAACTTTGGCCGTTATAGTGGGTTATGACCACCGAGCCTACCATGAAGCCGCGTTTTATGAACTCCTGGCGCAGGCGCAGCACATCCTCGTCGTAGGTTATGCCAAGGTCATTGCGCACCTTGTTTTTCTCAATGTCGCGGGCTGATATCACTATCACAATCTCGGCGTGGTCGCTGAGCTGGCTGAGCATCCTCAGCTTGCTGTCGGGCTGGAATCCGGGGAGCACGCGCGAGGCGTGGTAGTCGTCGAAGAGTTTACCCCCGAGTTCGAGGTAGAGCTTGTTGCCAAACTGAGCGATACGCTCCTTGATGTGTTCTGACTGTATGCGGAGATACTTGTCGTTGTCGAAACCGTACTTCATAACAGTTTGCAAATTTACACTTTTTCTCCGAAAAACGCTTCAACAGCGTGTAAAAACTTTTTCAGAGCGCCTCGGCAAGCCATCCGAATATAGTGGCATAGAATATGGCGCGGACATCGGGGAGCGACAATGCAAGGTCGTGCACGCCGCCGGCTATGGCCACATCTGTCACCATAGGGCCGAGCCGGCGCCCGGCGCCCGAAATGGCGTCGGCGTCGAGTATGGCGTCGGCATGGCGGTGCTCCTCAAGCGAGCCGCGGCGCGAGGTCGACCGGTCGCTGTGGAGCAGTAGCACGGGCACTTCCACCGGAGGCAGATGGCCAAGGGCGCGCTGGGCTGTGTCGATGGCCCGAATCCATCCGGCATCGACAGGGGGGAGACGGTCGGGCTTCCAGTGGCGGTTGTAGTCCCATTCGCCGTCATATTTTTTATGGAGCGATCGGGCATAGAGCGGATCGGCCGGCTGGCTTGCCGGGAGTCCGGGCATGAAGCGCCCGAGCCACGACACTGCCGGCACAACCACTTTGCGCGTGAATGCCGGGAGGTTCCATGCCAGAAACGGACTGTTGAGAATCATGGCTGCGACCTGCGGCGGCGGGCATTCCATCATCATCAGCGAGCATATCAGTCCGCCGGTAGAGTGGGCCAGGAGCACTACGGAGGTGATGCCGTCGTCGGCCATCTGCCGCAGAGCCGCTTCTATGTCGGGAAAATATTCGCGGAGGTCGCGCACCCTGAATGGCTTTTGCCCGGCGAGTACCGAGCGGCCGTATTTGCGCAGATCCACGGCATAGAAAGCGTATCCTTCATCGCGAAACCTGCGGGCCATCTCAGCCTGGAAAAAATAGTCGGAAAAACCGTGCACGTAGAGCACGCCGCGCGAAGCAGGCGCGGCATCCGGAAGGGGGCGCAACCGCACTACGGTGCAACACACGGGGCCGTCATAGTCGGAGGGCTGCACGATGGTGCGCCGCTCGAAGTCTTTGCCGAGAATATCACCGGTCCAGCCTGTGGCTGCCTGATGCGTGGTGTCGAAACTTTTCTCCATAATATAAGGAAAACGGAATGGGGTGCCCCTTTGTTTTGTCAACACGTTAATATTAATTTGCGTGATTCAAGGAAATGTGTTAATTTTGCCTCATAACTTAAAGAATCCCGCTAATGAACGAGAACAGCCTGGTATCAGTGGCCGACCTGGACAAGGAGCAAATACTCTCCCTGCTCGAGGCGGCCCGTTTTTTTGAGGAAAACCCCAACCACAAAGTGCTCGACGGCAAAGTGGCCGCCACGCTCTTCTTCGAGCCTTCAACCCGCACACGCCTCAGTTTCGAGACGGCGGTAAACCGCCTCGGTGGCCGTGTGATAGGATTCTCCGACGCCTCCACCTCATCGTCGTCGAAGGGGGAGACGCTTAAGGATACCATCAAGATGGTGTCGAACTATGTGGACATAATAATCATGCGCCACTTCCTCGAGGGCGCCGCCAGATATGCCACCGAGGTCACCGACGTGCCGGTGGTAAATGCCGGCGACGGTGCCAACCAGCATCCTTCGCAGACGATGCTCGACCTCTATTCCATCCTCAAGACCCAGGGTACTCTTGAAAACCTCACCATCACTATGGTGGGCGACCTCAAATACGGCCGCACGGTGCACTCCCTGCTGATGGCGATGCGATATTTCAAGCCGCGGTTCCGTTTCGTGGCCTGCGACGAGCTGCGTATGCCTCGCGAATATATCGAATTCTGCCGCAAGGAGGGTATCCCCTTCGAGGAGCACACCGACTTCTCGCGCGAGGTCATCGATTCGTCGGATATCATCTACATGACCCGCGTGCAGCGCGAGCGTTTCCAGGATATAATGGAATATGAGGCCGTGAAGGACCTTTACACCCTGCGCAACGATATGCTTGCCACTTCAAAGGATAATCTGCGCATTCTTCATCCGCTACCCCGCGTAAATGAAATATCGCAGGATGTCGACGACAATCCCAAAGCATACTATTTCGAGCAGGCCCGCAACGGCCTCTTCGCCCGCCAGGCCATTATTTGCCGTGCTCTCGGCATTGATGTGAACTCTTTAAAGAATAACCGGAAATGACAACCGACAAAAAAGAACTGGCTGTGGCCGCCCTGCGCAACGGCACTGTCATCGACCATATCCCCTCCGAAGCGCTCTTCAAATGTGTCAAGATTCTCAACCTCGAGGCGCTTGACTGCACTCTCACTATCGGCAACAATCTCGCATCCAAGCGATGCGGCTCAAAAGGTATAATCAAGGTGGCCGATGTGTTCTTCCCCGAGCAGGTGCTCAACCGCATAGCTCTGATAGCACCGCAGGCGGTGGTCAACACCATACGCGACTACGAGGTAGTGGAGAAGCGCCCCGTGGAGCTGCCCGCCCGGATTCGCGGCATAGCGAAGTGCGATAACCCCAAGTGCATCACCAACAACGAGCCGATGGCCACACTTTTCGTTACCGACGATGACAATCCCGGCTTCATCCGCTGCCATTATTGCAACCACTCCGTGGCAAACAATAAAGCCACAATTCTCTGACGGTGATGAAGCGCACATTCCCTCCCGGCACAATGATTTACCCCCTGCCGGCGGTAATAGTGACCTGCGGAAGCTCCGTGGAGCAGTCAAACATGCTCACTGTGGCATGGACCGGAACGGTCTGCACCAATCCCCCGATGTGCTACATCTCGGTGCGCCCTTCGCGCCACTCGTATCCGATAATAAAGGAGACCGGCGAATTTACCATCAACCTCACCACCGCGGAAATGGCGCGCGCCACCGACTGGGCAGGCGTGCGTTCGGGCGCCGACCACGACAAATGGGCGGCCACTGGCCTTACCCCGCATCCGGGGCAGGCCGTAGATTGTCCCTATATCGAGGAATCACCCCTGTGCATCGAGTGCAGGGTGAAGACGGTGATACCGCTGGGGAGTCACGACATGTTCCTTGCCGATGTGGTCAATGTGTTGGCCGACGAGAAATATTTCGATCCCGAAACCGATGCCTTCCGCCTCGGCGACGCAAACCTCCTGAACTATACCCACGGCCACTATTACAGCCAGGGCGAGCTTCTGGGACGCTTCGGATTCTCAGTAAAAAAGAAATAAACCCAAACATCATAAAAATCATATCATCCTATGAAACGTGACGACGCTATTTTCGACATTATCAGCCGTGAACACGCCCGACAGAAAAAGGGCATCGAGCTGATTGCTTCGGAGAACTTCGTTTCCGACCAGGTGATGGAGGCCATGGGCTCCTGCCTGACAAACAAGTATGCCGAGGGATACCCCGGCCACCGTTACTACGGCGGATGCCAGGTGGTTGACGAGGCTGAGACCCTCGCTCAGAACCGCCTCAAGGAGCTTTTCGGTGCTGAATATGCCAATGTGCAGCCTCATTCGGGCGCGCAGGCCAACATGGCTGTGTTCATGTCGGTGCTTAACCCCGGCGACAAATTCATGGGTATGAACCTCGACCACGGCGGCCACCTCTCGCACGGCAGCCCCGTGAACTTCTCCGGCCTTATGTTCCAGGCTCTCGGATACAACGTAGACCCCGCTACCGGCCGTGTTGACTATGAGCAGATGGAAGAGATGGCTCTGCGTGAGCGTCCCCGCCTTATTATCGGTGGCGCCAGCGCATATTCGCGCGAATGGGACTACGAGCGTATGCGCAAGATTGCCGACGAAATCGGTGCGATTTTCATGGTCGATATGGCTCACCCCGCAGGCCTCATCGCCGCCGGCCTGCTCGATAACCCTGTGAAGCACGCCCATATCGTAACATCCACAACCCACAAGACTCTCCGCGGTCCCCGTGGCGGTGTGATTCTCGTAGGGAAGGATTTCGACAATCCTTTCGGGAAGACCACCAAGAAGGGTGAAATCCGCAAGATGTCGTCGCTGCTTGACTCCGCCGTATTCCCCGGTGTGCAGGGCGGGCCGCTGGAACATGTGATTGCCGCCAAGGCTGTGGCTTTCGGCGAAGCACTCCAGCCTGAATACAAGGAGTATCAGACCCAGGTCAAAAAGAATGCCGCTGCAATGGCGCAGGCTCTCATCGACAAGGGTTACAACGTGATATCGGGTGGTACCGACAACCACTGTATGCTGGTTGACCTCCGCACCAAGTTCCCCGACCTCACCGGCAAGGTGGCCGAGCGTGTTCTTGTAGAGGCCGACATCACCGCCAACAAGAATATGGTGCCGTTCGATTCCCGCTCCCCCTTCCAGACTTCGGGTATCCGCCTGGGCACTCCCGCCATCACCACCCGCGGCCTGCGCGAGGAGGAGATGGGCACTATCGTGGAGATGATCGACACTGTGCTTTCCAACCCCGAATCGGCCGAAAACATCGCCGCCGTGCGCGCCAAGGTCAACGCCATGATGGCCGACCGCCCCATGTTCGCCTGGTAAGATGTTGATTCTGTATCGTATATACCAGTTCGTGATTATGATCCCGATGATTGTGGCTCTCACCATAGTCACGGGACTGATCACGGTGGTGGGCTCGCTGCTGGGAGGCGGACGCTTCTGGGGCTACTGGCCGGCGCATGTGTGGGCGAAGCTCTGCACATGGCTTACGCTGGTAAGAGTCACTGTCAGCGGTCGCGGAAATATCGACCCGCACACCTCCTATGTATTTGTGGCCAACCACCAGGGTGCATATGACATTTTTGCTGTCTACGGATTTCTCAACCACAATTTCAAGTGGCTGATGAAAGCCGGTCTGCGAAAGTTTCCGGTGATAGGTGTGGCCTGTGCCGCCGCCGGGCATGTGTTTGTCGACAATTCCTCACCGTCGGCCATACGTCGCACCATGGCCAAGGCCGAGCGCACTTTGCAGGGGGGGATGTCGGTGGTAGTCTTTCCGGAGGGTTCCCGTACACGCACCGGCAGGATGCGTCCTTTCCATAAGGGCGCATATCAGCTCTCGATGGAATTCGGCCTCCCGGTTGTGCCTGTGACCATCGACGGCGCTTTCGACGTACTTCCCCGCGGTAGCTGGCTCCCGCGCCCCGGCAGGATAAAACTTACCATACACCCGCCGGTTGATCCGCCGGTCGACGAGGCTGACCGCCGCCGGGTAATCGATGCATCATATGAAGCCGTGCATTCGGCTCTCCCTCCCCGTCACCAGTGAACATTCCGGTTCTGTCTGAATCATCAACTGAAACATTATGGCCGCCGCCTGCTTTTGCAATAATTAGCAGGCGGCGGTCAACTTTTATCGTGGCGGAGGTGTTGGAAAAGGTGACAGACGCCAAAGGGCGATGGCAGTCGGCGGGTGTCATATTGTCACCTCCGGGTGCTTTTGTGTCAGTCCCGAATGTTTTGGCACAGTATGTGCATCATTGTCATGCAGACATTAAACTGAAACGAAAAAACAATATAAAGATTATGAACATCAAACCGCTGGCCGACCGTGTGCTTATCAAGCCCGGTGTGGCTGAGGAAACAACCGTTTCCGGCATCATTATCCCCGATTCCGCCAAGGAGAAACCCCTCAAAGGCACTGTGGTTGCCGCCGGTCCCGGCACCAAGGACGAAAAGATGGAAGTAAAGGAGGGCGACACTGTGCTCTACGGCAAATATGCCGGCACCGAGGTGAAGCTCGACGACGAAACCTATCTCATCATGCGTCAGGGCGACATTCTCGCCATCATGGACTAACTTGATAAACTTAAACAGAAATGGCTAAAGAAATAAAATTTGATATCAAGGCTCGCGAAGAGCTCAAGAAAGGTGTCGACGCTCTGGCCGACGCCGTGAAGGTGACACTTGGCCCCAAAGGCCGCAACGTGATTATCGACAAGAAATTCGGCGCTCCCCATATCACCAAGGACGGTGTGAGCGTGGCCCGCGAGATAGAGCTGGAAGATCCTTTCCAGAACATGGGCGCGCAGCTTGTCAAGGAGGTAGCTTCCAAAACCGGCGACGATGCCGGCGACGGCACAACTACCGCTACCGTGCTTGCCCAGGCCATCATTACCCACGGACTCAAGAATGTGGCTGCCGGCGCCAACCCCATGGATGTGAAGCGCGGCATCGATAAGGCCGTGGCTGCCATTGTTGAGGGCGTGAAGGCCCAGGCTGAGGAAGTAGGCGACGACTTCAAGAAAATCGAGGATGTGGCCCGTATCTCGGCCAACAACGACGAGGCTATCGGCCACCTCATCGCTGAGGCCATGAAGAAAGTGAAAAAGGAGGGTGTTATTACCGTTGACGAGGCCAAAGGCACCGAAACCACCGTTGATATCGTGGAGGGTATGCAGTTCGACCGCGGTTACATCTCCCCCTATTTCATCACTAACTCCGAGAAGATGGAGTGCGAGATGGATTCGCCCTACATCCTTCTCTACGACAAAAAGATTTCCAACCTCAAGGATATGCTCCCCATCCTCGAAGCCACAGCCCAGAGCGGCCGCGGTCTGCTCATCATTGCCGAGGATGTTGACCAGGAGGCTCTCGCCACTCTCGTCGTGAACCGTCTGCGTGGTTCTCTGAAGGTGTGCGCCGTGAAGGCTCCCGGTTTCGGTGACCGTCGCAAGGAGATGCTTGAGGATATCGCCGTGCTCACCGGCGGCACTGTCATAGCCGAGGAGAAGGGTATGCAGCTCGCCAATGCCACGATCAACGATCTCGGTACAGCCGAAAAGGTAGATGTGAACAAGGAGAACACCACCATCGTCAACGGTGCAGGCGCCAAAGAGGCTATCGCTGCCCGCGTGGCTCAGATCAAGGCTCAGATTGAGCAGACCAAGAGCGACTACGACCGCGAGAAGCTTCAGGAACGTCTTGCCAAACTCGCCGGCGGCGTTGCCGTGCTTCATATCGGTGCTCCATCCGAGGTTGAGATGAAGGAGAAGAAAGATCGTGTTGACGACGCCCTCTCCGCAACCCGCGCTGCTATCGCCGAGGGTATTGTGCCCGGCGGTGGCGTTGCCTACATCCGCGCTATCAAGAATGCCGAAGGCCTCCTCGGCGCCAACGAGGACGAGCAGACCGGTATCAACATCGTGCTTCGCGCCGTTGAGGAACCCCTTCGTCAGATTGTGGCAAACGCCGGTGTCGAGGGTGCCGTGGTTGTTCAGAAAGTGAAGGAAGGCACGGCCGACTTCGGCTACAACGCCCGCTTCGATGTTTATGAAAATCTCATGGCAGCCGGTGTGATCGACCCTGCGAAGGTAACCCGTGTGGCTCTTGAAAACGCCGCCTCGATTGCCGGAATGTTCCTCACCACCGAGTGTGTCATCGCCGACAAGAAAGAGGAGACACCCGCCGCTCCCGCCGCTATGCCCGGCATGGGAGGTATGGGCGGCATGATGTAATCAGGCCTCTGACATATAAAATGCAAAAGCGTCTGCCGCAACTTTGCGGCAGGCGTTTTTTGTAGTTCGCCCGACATGGGCGTAATCTAACGGGTGAAAGTCCCGAGCGCGCCCCGATAGCGGGAAGCACATAGTCCGAGGCAACGGTGTCTACCGTGAGGAGAATCGAAAGGAAGCTAAGGACAAAAGTCTGGCTCCACGCACAGAAA
>SCEJ01000272.1 GCA_004102785.1 Muribaculaceae bacterium Isolate-013 (NCI) | reverse complement strand
CCGGTTTCCGGAAAATCGGCGAGAAGGTGGTGCACCATCAGGCAAGAAAATATGGAAAGACCAAATTCGGACTGAATCGTTTCATAAACGGATATCTGGATTTGCTTTCTCTTTGGTTCCTCTCTACGTTTGGAATAAAGCCGATGCACTTCTTCGGCTTGCTAGGTTCGTTGATGTTTATCTTTGGATTCATTGCCGTCATCATTGTAGGTGCCAGTAAGCTGTATTATATGCACAACGGCATGCCCTACCGCCTAGTGATAGACTCTCCCTACTTCTTCCTGTCGCTGACATTGATGATTATCGGCACCCAACTTTTTGTAGCAGGATTTCTCGGAGAACTGATTTCACGCAATGCACCCGAACGCAACAAGTATCAAATAGAAAAAACAATTTAACGATGAAAAATC
>SCEJ01000271.1 GCA_004102785.1 Muribaculaceae bacterium Isolate-013 (NCI) | reverse complement strand
GGCAACACAACGGCTATGCGCCGGAAATTCTTTTTTGAAATCATATCATAAATAACCCCGAAGGGGTCCATATTGTTGACAAACCACAATGCCGACCTACCGGTTTATGACGGCTTTTATCCCTTGTAGGTGGATATGTGCCGCTGTTTTTTCTCCTCGAATATGTCATCGATATTGAGGAAAATGCCGGTTTCCTCCACGTCGCCGAACTCATCGTTGACAGCCGTGCCGAAAATGCGCATCGTCGGCGACAGCCCCATATATGCGTTGACAAGCGGGGGTATGTTATAGCCCTGCCGGCGCACTTCAGTGTTGAGTATGCGGTAATCCTCCTTGAAGTTTCCGCCTGAGAATATTTTTGCGATGGCCTCGTTGTCAGCGTCGGTCACTAACGGCGACTTCGGTGTGAC
>SCEJ01000270.1 GCA_004102785.1 Muribaculaceae bacterium Isolate-013 (NCI) | reverse complement strand
AATAGGGATAGATACCCGCAGCCTTGGCTTTCTGTGGTGCGTCGTAAACAGATAGTTTCTCTTGCAAAAGTTTCATATACAATTTTCTATATGGAGATGGTACATGAAGCTTGTTCCGCAGTACGCGACACAATCGCCCGATGATGCAACATCTCTCGTTATAGGTGAAATCAAATCAGAATGCAAAGTTAACAATTTTTCAAGAAAAAAGCTCATGGATTTTTATTAATTTTGCAAAAAACTAAACTTTGATATTATCCATGAAAAAATCATCTTCATTATTTTCCGCGTTGACAATTGCCGCGGCAACGTGCGCCTCTACCCTCTCTGCCGCAAACCCCGCGCCTTCTGAAAAAGACATGGCGGCATACCTAATGGTTTATTTTTCAGATTCCGACCATAGCGTTCATT
>SCEJ01000269.1 GCA_004102785.1 Muribaculaceae bacterium Isolate-013 (NCI) | reverse complement strand
CTGATAGCAACGCTGCGCACGAGGGCTGCTTCCGGGGTGTCGTCCGGCAGGGTGAGCACCACGCGCTTTGTGGACACGCAGCAGGTGATGCCCTTTGCGATCTGCTGTGAGCAGTGGGCCACGATGGCGGCTGCTTCCTTTTCCAGCTCGCCCGGCACCAGCACCTTGTCGCTGTCCATCTCAATAAACTCGATGCCCTGTACTTTTTTCAGTTCTTCCAGCTGGGCCGTGGTCTTTTTGGAGTGGCTGCCCACCACGATGATGCCGCCTGCCTTGCTTTCCTGCGTGACCATCTTTTCCCGGGTGAGCAGCGGCTGGTCGGAAATATTGCCGATGGCCTTGACCAGTGCGGCCGCACTGCGGATGGTGAAGTGACGGCCCTTTGCCATGGCGCGGTACAGTGCCACTGCA
>SCEJ01000268.1 GCA_004102785.1 Muribaculaceae bacterium Isolate-013 (NCI) | reverse complement strand
CAGCGCCAACGCGGCATAGTCGTTCACCCCGGGCGCGAAGCCGATGATCTCGCGGACATGCCGCAGATGATGCATGTAGCGGCCCTCGACGCCGCAAAGCATCGCATCCGCCTCCCCGCGCGTGACCGCGAGCGCCGCGATGACAGTGTTGTTGGTTCGCACGACCGCCCGTGCCGCATCCGGCGTCACGCCGCGGCGGCCGGCGACCTCGACATAGGACTGCACATAGGAGCGGTAGCGCGGATCGTCCTCGGGATTGACGAGGTCGAAATCCTTGCCGGCCCGGATCAGCAGGCCGAAGCGCTTGATGCGCGCCTCCACCACCGATGGGCGACCGACGAGGATCGGCCGCGCCAGCTTCTCCTCCAGCACCACCTGGGTGGCGCGCAGCACGCGCTCGTCCTCGCCCTC
>SCEJ01000267.1 GCA_004102785.1 Muribaculaceae bacterium Isolate-013 (NCI) | reverse complement strand
ACGTACCCTTCCGGGCATCATGCAGTCAAAGATATTGTCGGACGATGAGGAGCATACAGCGGGAGAGATCTGCGTCAAGGGTGAGAATGTGATGAAAGGATATTTCAAAAATCCGGACGCTACGGCCGCGGTGCTTGACGAGGACGGCTGGCTGCACACCGGCGATATGGGAGTGCGCAGTCCCGACGGCACTCTGTTTATCAAGGGGCGTTACAAGACAATGATACTTTCGGCCACGGGTCAGAACATTTATCCCGAGGAGATAGAGTCGAAGCTCAACAATATGCCTTACGTGAGCGAGAGTCTGGTAGTGGAGCGCGGCAAGGGACTGTCGGCAATAGTATATCCGGATTACGAGCAGATGGACCGCGACAGGCTAACGATACATGACATGGATCCGATAATGGAGAA
>SCEJ01000266.1 GCA_004102785.1 Muribaculaceae bacterium Isolate-013 (NCI) | reverse complement strand
CAAGAATATTCAGATATACGGTGAAGCGGGATTTTATGCCGATTGATGTATAGTACAGACGTGCCACGTAATATATGTTTGCTATCACGAAAGCAGCCGTCAGCCATCGCAACACGGCAGGAGTGAAAGCCATGTTCTCCCATTGGTCACACCATATATTCAGAATATATACAAGCGTATTCATTCCGATAGCCAAAGTATAGGAAGTGAGGTGCTTGGTTATCGGGAATCGTTTTCTGAAAGCATAGCAAATGCCCGAAATGAATACGGCGGTAAACAAGAACATCGCTCCGCTTCTCGTTGCCCCTTCAAAATACAAATTGAATTCCATCATAAATGTATAATAAAGTATGATTACGGAAAGTATAAGCATGAAAGGATTCCAGAAACTGTACTTCAGCCGGCGTGCCG
>SCEJ01000265.1 GCA_004102785.1 Muribaculaceae bacterium Isolate-013 (NCI) | reverse complement strand
GTAAAAACTACAATACTGTAACACCATGAAAAAACTGCTTGTTGCGACACTTATGTCTGCAGGAATGCTCGGGGCGTCGGCTGAGACGCCGCGCGAGAAAGCCGAGGCCATGCTGCCCAGACTTACACTTGACGAAAAAATTTCGCTGACGATGGACGAGTCACCGGCTATCCCGCGGTTGGGTATCCCTGAGTTCAACTGGTGGAGCGAGGCTCTGCACGGTGTTGCCCGAGCGGGGCTTGCGACTGTGTTCGCGCAGACCATCGGCATGGCTGCGTCGTTTGACGACGCGGTCGGCGGCGAGACATTCGATATAATCAGCGACGATGCCCGCGTGGAATTCAACGTCTTCAGATAGAGCGGCCATATCAATCGAAATCAAGGCCTGTCGATCTGGACGCCCAATGTCAAC
>SCEJ01000264.1 GCA_004102785.1 Muribaculaceae bacterium Isolate-013 (NCI) | reverse complement strand
TCATAGTCGAGTGTCAGCCGCTCGCCCAGCGAGGCCAGCCGTGCCCCCTGCATCACGTAGAGCAGAGCGGGGGTGCCCAGCACTCCGCCCGGCGATGCCATCTGCACGCCCACTCCGACGCCCTGATAGGCCGACGGATACCACCGGCCGTAACGCGAGCCGGGGGCATTGCGCATGCTCAGCTCGGCAAAGGGTGCGTAGCCCATGTCGAGCGGCCGGCCGCTGACGTTTGACCCGCGCACGAAATAGTTGGTGTGGAGTATGGGGGTGGCCCTGAGTCCGGCGGTCACGGTGACGTCGGTCACGTGATGAGAGGGCTCGCGGGGATACTCATCGTCAGATGATGTCGCCCGTGCGTGCATACAGGCCGGCGCAAGCAATCCTGCGAGCGTCACGGCTATGACTATTGACT
>SCEJ01000028.1 GCA_004102785.1 Muribaculaceae bacterium Isolate-013 (NCI) | reverse complement strand
TTCGTTGCTCCTCGCTTATATTTATCTTCGTTGCTTGTCTTGACATAATTGGAGAGATAAGTATATGTAAGACAATAACGTTTGAAAATGGATTTCATTGCATTAATTCTTTAATAAAACATACTTATCTTTGTGGCATAAACCATTATTCGCATTCAATTACAGTTTCGATACCATGTACAGGCTATGTATCAATTCGCGTGACGAGCTGCTTATAATAGATTTGTCGAAAGTTGCATTTTTTCAGGCAAACGGCAACTACACGCAACTGACTTATATCGGAGGCAAGACACACCTGCTCACGCTCGGGCTTTCAAAAGTCGAGGAGTTCATCAGACGCTCGTGGCCGGCAAGCCAGCCGTCGCCGTTTGTGCGTCTGGGTCGCTCGCTGATAATCAACCAGACCTATCTTACGGAAATCAGCGTTACACGCCAGCGTGTGACTCTTTCCGACTATGAGGCCAACACCTATCCGCTTTCAGTGCCGAAACCGCTTTTGAAGCAGTATAAGGAGAGAATCGGCACCATGTTTGCCGGCGGCCGCCCGGAAACGTCTTCGCCTGACAAAGAGTGACAATGAGTATGGAATATATAATAGGCCGTAACGAAAACGGCACGATGGTGAAGGTGCCGCAGCACTGCAACAGTGTCAGCGGACGCCATGTGAAGATAACGGTTGACGACCATGGTTGCTGGGCGCTTGAGGACCTTGACTCCACAAACGGCACTTTTGTGCGCGATGACAAGGGGGTGTTCCACCGCGTCTATACCAAACGTATATCAAAGGATACCATAATACGTCTCGGGGGCGGCGACAGCGGCAGCTTCGTCTTTACCGCAGGGCATCTGCTCGCTCCGGCCCACGACGATTATGAATATGAGTTCCTGCAGTTGAAACGTATGATGGGTCGCCAGCTTGAGGAGGAGCGTAAGAAAGAGAAAATCATGGAGCGCAACGGATGGATAGCAAAATTCGCCGGATTCGCCGTGATAGCCATATGTTTTGTGCTCGACCGGCTGAAAGTGGCTTCCGTGCCGCCCGATCTGCGCTATATACTCATTTCAAGCGCTCCGGTGGTTATGGGAGTGCTCTTCAACGGCAATGCCGTGTCGCTGAAGGCGGTGCGCCGCCGCAGGGAGAAGGTTATTGTCTGCCCCCGGTGCGAGCGTCCGCTCTCGGAGTTTGATGTCGAACACCGCCAGTGCTCGCGCTGCAAGGCCAGGTGAGCTGTCACACGGATGCCAGATAATTGTCAACATGAAAAATACCTGATTTATGAAACGCATATTTTTTTCGCTTTTAATTCTGCTTATGGCAATGGCCGGTATGCAGGCGCGCACATTCGTGCTTGTTACCGGAGTGTCAAACTATGGCGACGAGGCCAACAACCTAGCCCAGACCACCAAGGATGCGAAGAACTTCGCTAAAGTGATGTCGACGCAGACTAAGGATATAACGCTGCTCACATCGTCGAATGTTACTTATGCCAACGTGCTGGAGAAGCTGCGCGCCATATGCAACCGCGCCCAGGCCGGCGACCGTGTGGTGTTCTTCTATTCCGGGCACGGGATGCCGGGGGCAATCTGCGCCTACGACCGTCCGATTCCGTATGACGACCTGCTGAAAGTGCTTTCAACCTCGGCCGCCAAAGAGAAAATCTGTTTTGTCGACGCCTGTTTTGCCGGCACCATGGCCCATAGTGCCACTGATTCAAGCTGGATGGACGATGTGGCCGACACAAAAGGACTGATGTTTTTCCTTTCGTGCCGCGACAACGAGTATTCGGCCGAGAATCCTTTTCTTGGAGCAGGGTTCTTCACGCAGGCTCTGATGAAAGGACTGCGCGGCAAATCAGACAAGAATGGCGACCGCAAGGTGACCGTGCTTGAACTTTTCAAATATATACATGCCGATGTTGTGCGCCGTTCGCAGGGCAAACAGCATCCTCAGCTCAAAGCTCCGGCGTCACTGCATAATGTGGTTGTGGCCGACTGGACCGACAAGCCCGCCGCTCCGAAACCCGCAAAGAAACAGAAGTAACAAGGATTACAATAACAAGTCTTTTCACGGCCCCGGTGATTTCAAGTTCGTACAGAAATCCCCGGGGTTCGTACTTATATCATGAAAACACTTGCATTTCCACACAGGCGTGCATTAATTTTGTGATATCAAAACAGAATAAACAAAACATAACGACAATGAACGACACCAAGCCTATCGACAAGTCACAGAAAGGTAAAGGCAAATCAGGATTTGCTGCAGCAGCAGGCGCAGCAGCAGCGGCCGGAATCGGAGGAGCTGCCGCCGGTTACGCCGCCAGCGGCAACGGCAGCGATGAGCCGCAGCCGCAGGAGAATGCAGCCCTCCAGGATGCCGCGCCTGATGTTTCACAGTCACAGCAGTCACAGCAGCCTGCATCACCTCAGCCCCAGCAGCAGGCCACACCGCAGCAGCAGGCCACACCGCAGCCGCAGGCCTCGTCGGAGGAGTTCGTGGCCGGCGGCGATGATATTGTAATCAGTCTGGAAGAACCGGAAGTGCCGGAAGAACCGGTGGAAACCGGTCACGTTACAGAGCCGGAGGAGCCTGTGGCGGTAAATCCCGGCGGCGAGCCTGTGGTAGAGCCTGAACCAGAGCCTGAACCTGAACCAGAGCCGGTGAATCCCGACGAAATCGCTGAGGCAATAATTTCGGAGGAGATGATTGACCCCAACGACATTGACATGGCTGATGTGGTGTCGTTTGATGAAATCGGCACGGTCTACAACGTTTATGGCGAGGCGATGACCACAGCATCGTTTCATGACGAATACGGCAATCAGCTCACTATGATTGACCTCGACAACGATAACGTGTTCGATGTGCTGGGCGACGAGCACGGAAATCCGTTTGTTGACGAACAAGGTGACGTTGTGGCACTGAACACCGGCACGACCGTTGACGATGTGGAGCTTGAGATTCACGATGACGACACCTACCTCGCCGCCGACGACAGCGGCGATATGGATGATTTCGGCGCCGATTCACTTGCACAGGATATGCTCGGCTGACGTTATGGCACAGAATGAAGTACTTGTGCTCCGTTGTCAGAACAAGGAGTGCTCCCGACCGATAAAAATCAAGCGCCCGGCCAAGTCGGGGATATACCCGATAGCATGTCCGCACTGCTCGGCGAAGATGCGTGTCAGGATTCCTGGCATGGATGCCGCTCCGGCGCCCGATGTCCCCGATAATTCGAAAGCCGAGCCGATAGCATTCAGCGACACTTTCATTGTCAACGAGCGCTATGAGGTGGAGTGCCCCCATTGCCACGCTCATAAAATATCGTTCCAGTCGAAAGTGCCCGGCGACAAGGCATTTGCCTGCCCCCGTTGCAAGGGGCCGCTGAAAGCGTTCGTCAAGCAAAAAACCAAGCCGCATGCCTCTGATTCTGCGCAGTTTATCAGCGGGAAGCTTGTGTTGCTCCGCAAATATCTGCTCAATAAGGATTTCCCTTTGCGCGAAGGACGTAATATCATAGGCCGCGAGGATGCCTCGGCGCCGTCGGATATCTCAATCAAGGGCGACAAAACAATGTCGCGCCGGTCGGTGCAGATTGACATGAACACCACCGAGAACGGCTACACTTTCAAACTCACTGTTATCAAAGCTGTCAATCCCGTGATACACAACGGCTCGGTGCTGATGAACGGCGAGTCGGTATCGCTCAACTTCGGCGATACCATAGTGATGGGCACCACAAAATTCCGTTTTGACCGACAGAACTGATGAATATCACACTCAGACAACCCTATTCTTTCTGCCAGAAAGGGAGGCGGGCAAATCAGGAGGATGCCCGCTATCCTGATGCCGACCGCCCTTCGGCGCTGACGCATGCCTTTGTGGTGTGCGATGGCGTGGGGGGGCACGACAAAGGGGAGGTGGCATCGCGCACTGTGGCCGATGCCATAGGCGCTTACATGGAGCGCGTGGACTTTACAAATGAGTTTACCCCCGCCGAGCTCACTCTGGTGCTTGACTGTGCGTTCCGCGCACTCAACCGGCGGATGGCCGGCGACACGCACGAAATGGCCACGACGCTCACTCTCGTGTGCGTGAATGGCGGTGGAGTGCTGGCCGCACATATCGGCGACAGCCGCATCTATCATGTGCGCCCCGGAGTCGGCATCATGTACCAGAGTGACGACCACTCGCTTGTCAACGCCCTGGTGCATTCGGGGGTAATCACCCCGCAGCAGGCTATCGACCATCCCAAAAAGAATATAATCACACGTTGCATGGGGTATGTGGCGCCCGGAGAGGAGCGTCCCACGGCCACTACCATGCAGATTGCGGATGTGGAGCCGGGCGACTACTTCTTCATGTGCACCGACGGTGTGCTGGACAAGGTTTCCGACCGGGCGCTGCTCGATATACTCTCTTCGGATAAGCCCGACGGGGAGAAAATCGCTGAATTGGCCAAAATGTCGGAGGATTCGTCGGATAACAATACTGCAATCCTGATAGGTGTGGCCGGTGTGGACTGCGGAGAGGCTGAATGCGGCCCCGGCCTGGAAAATGAACCTCAGGCAGATGGTGAAACCTCATCGGTGGAGATTGACGGCGATGCACCTTGCGTGACCACAGCCCCGATTGATGTGACGCGCGAAGAAATTAAGGAGGTCTCCTCATCGAGCTTGTCTTTTAAGTCTAAAATAAGTTCGTTCTTAAAAAAGATATTCGGATAATTGCGATGAGTGATGATAAGACACATGCAGGCGCCTTGGCGCCTGGAGTTGTAATCAGTTCCGGCCAGCACCGCTACCGAGTGGAGAAAGTGCTCGGCGCGGGGGGATTCGGCATAACCTACAAGGTGGAGCGACTCTCCGACGGCCGCGTGTTCGCCATGAAGGAATATTTCCGCAAGGAGCTGTGCGAGCGCGATGACAACCACTCCATATCATATCTCAAATCAAACAGAGATATTATCGAGAACGGCCTTGACGATTTTATAACCGAGGCGCGGCGGCTTGACCGCCAAAACATAGCGCACCCCAACATAGTGGCCATCTACGAGGTGTTCAAGGCCAACAACACCGCCTATTATGTGATGGAGTTTGTACCCGGCGACGATCTGCTGCGTTATATAAGGAAGCACAAGGACACTCCGTTGACCGAGCAGCAGGCGTTGAGCGTGATACGGCCGGTGCTTCAGGCTGTCGCTCTGCTGCACCGGAACCGGATAACACATCTGGATATCAAGCACGAGAACATAATCCTCACCAGGCAGGACGATGGTTCGCTGCGTCCAGTGCTGATTGATTTCGGCCTTTCCAAGCATTACGACAAAAAGGGGAAGGCGACTTCGGAACTCACTGCAGCCGGATGCACCGACGGCTTCGCTCCGCAGGAGCAATACCTGGGGCTTACAACATTCACTCCGCAGGCCGATGTCTATGCCCTGGGCGCCACAATGCTCTATCTTCTCACGGCGAAATGGCCGGTGAAGTCAAGTGAGATTTCTGCAAGGAAAATCATCGACGCACTTCCTGAGGGGGTGTCGGAGCGCGTGCAGGACGCACTTGTGAAGTCTTTGCGCCGCGACAAGGAGGACCGCACGCAGTCGGTCGAGAAATTTGCCGAGGAGCTTGGCCTTGACATAGCCGACCATCATACAGACGGCAATGCAACCTATCTCCTTGAACTTGGCAGACGCCGACGCACCACGGATTATTCGCGATACTTGAAACCCGCTCTGTTGGCGCTTGGTGTGTGCGCACTGTTGGCCGGCGGTGTTTTGCTGGTTAAGAACATCCCTTCGTCGGGCAGCGGGAATGCAGGCGTGGAGGCGGCTGATTCTGTTGCCATGTATGCGGAGGAAGTCGCGGCTGACAGTCTGAATCAAACGGATGTAGCTCAGGTTGTCGATGATATGACCGCATCCGGAAATGAGTCTGACGGCTCCGGCAAAGTTTCCGGCGAGGAGGAGGCCCGGAAACCTGAGCCTAAGGAGCCGGAAATGGCGAAACCTGAACCTGTTCCGGGCTTGCCGTCGGCTCCCGCCGATAACCTTGACGCGCAATTCGCCGCCGCACGCACCCTTGACGATTTCAAGGCTCTCGCCGCCAAAGGATATGTGAAAGCATACGCGCCTTTGGCTGAGAAATACTTCCAGGGACGCCAGTACAAGATGGCCGACCAGTATGTGCGGCTGGCTGCCGCCGCAGGCTCAGGCACAGCCCAGGCAAAGAGAGTGGCCGAGACTCTGAAGGCTGCCGGCTATTATGACGATCCCTCGGTCGGAAGCTACCCATTCTGATTAATAAAGAACAGTTGCTTATGAATATGAGAAAATACATACTTGCAGTAGCGGCTTCATTGGCTGTAATTGCTGCCGCTCCGGTTTACGGTGCGAAGAAATATCATGAAATGAATGTGGGCAAGCTGGAGAAACTTGCCGGTAAGGATGACCATAAGGCCCAGTATTATCTTGCCCGCAGCTACGCGGAGGGCTTGCGCGGAGCTGAACAGGATTTTGCGAAGGCCGCCTATTGGTACGCTAAGGCGGCGGCGGCCGGCTACGGCTCATCGCAATTTGATCTTGCGGTATACTACATGCAGGGGAAAGGGGTGGAGACGAACCCCCAGGAGGGGATACGCCTCTTCAAGCTTTGCGTGGATAATCCTGATGCCTTTTCCGATGCCCGGTTTCAGTCGCGTATCAACCTTGCCAACTTTTATGCAAACGGAAAATACGGCCTTGAAGAAGATCTTGACAAGGCGATACTGCTGATGGAGAATGCCAGGCTGGCATACTTCTCGACCGACAACAGCGAGATGGTTTTCTATGGCACACGCGACGATATGCTTGGCGATTTTTACTACCGGAAGGGAATGAAAACGCTTGAGGCTGATGATTACAGGAAGTCCGCCGAGTACTATGAGAAGGCGGCCGACGACTGGTACCGCTACTCGAAATATTCCACCGATGTTAAAAAGAACAGTGAGCGTATGGGTAACTCTTGGCTCAATGCCGGAATTTCCCTGTTTTTATACAATACATTCAGCGGCAGCGATGATTACACCAAAGTGTTTGACTACTGGCGAAAGTCGTCGATGAATTCAAATTCACAGGCGTATTATAACCTCGGCGAACTGTATTATACCGGAATCGGCAATATCCCGGCCGATGAGAAAAAGGGGATCTGGTACCTGAGCAAGGTCGCTTCATCCAATCCCAGGGCGGCATATTTTCTCGGTATCCATTATTATGCAAAGACGAAGGACTTCACTAATGCTTTCGACTATTTCAACAAGGCGCTTGCCAGTCCGAAACTCACCGACAAGGATGTGCGTGCCGATGTGCTGCTGAAACTTTCGGCGATGTATCGTTTCGGGCGCGGCACGGCTGTGAATGAGGCTAAAGCTGATGAACTGAGCGCCGAGGCTGCCACTCTCGGCAATCCCGATGCCGTACGCATACAGCAGTGGCTCAACCAGCGATAACCCGCAGGTATAAGATATTTTTGAACAGTTACTTATGTGGCGACTGATATTGACTCGGCTTACCATTATCTTAAAAAGAGCGGCACATACGAGGCTAATATGAGCACTTTCACGACTGGGAGGCGGCATTCTCCTGCTATAACGCTGTGCCATGTGACGATGAATTGCCGGATGGCGAATATACGGCCTGTCTGCGTGGGCGTGCATATGAGCGGCTTGCAAGATGTTACCGTTTTGGGCGTGGCGTTGAGGTTGATGCGACTGAAGCTGACCGGCTTACCCGGCTTGCTGCTCAAAGCGGAAATCAGAATGCTGAAATCATAATCGATAGTCTGATTCATGCTGAATGATTCCGGTCGGGGTTGTGTGATGCAATTGACTGATTGCCGATTTACTTGCCGCATATAATGAAAAATATATATCTTGTGGACAGTGGAAAATATCCTAAGAAGGGTAATTGAATGGTATAATAGTCTGAAATAATTTTGATAGTTACATGGCAATGATATATAAACTCAGGCAATTGTTCTGGGAGAGCACTCTCAGGTGCAACATGCAGTGCCTGCATTGCGGCAGCGACTGCCGTACGACTTCGGAAACTCCGGATATGCCTCTGGAGCACTTTCTCCCTGTGCTCGATGAGGTGAAGCGACATCAGCCCGACACGAAAACGGTGGTGTTTACCCTTGGCGGCGAGCCGCTGGTGCGCCCTGATATACTGAAGTGCGGCCGCGAGATAACGCGCCGCGGTTTTTTCTGGGGGATGGTGTCGAACGGTATGCTGATTGACGGCCCTATGATGCGCGAGCTTTCGCGCAACGGGCTGGCTTCGCTGGCGATTGACGTCGACGGTATGCCGGAGCAGCACAACTGGTTGCGAAACAGTCCGGTGAGTTTCGACCGAGTTTATAAAGCCATAGGGCATATACGCCAGGCGCCGCATCTGGTGTGGGATGTGATAACATGTGTCAACTCCCGCAATCTTCCGCATATGGAGGAGATGAAAAGGATGCTCATCGATGCCGGCGTTAAGAAATGGCGCTGCTTCACCATCGTGCCGATGGGACGCGCCAAAGACAACAGCGGGCTGCAGATTTCCGACAGCCAGCTACGCGAACTGATGGAATTCATTGTACGTACCCGCAAGGAGGGTAAAATCGACCTTTCGTATGCCTGCGAGGGGTATCTCGGTGAGTACGAGGGAAGGGTGCGCCGACATCTTTTCCGGTGTCAGGCCGGACTCAACACCGCCTCGGTGCTTGCCAACGGCGATATATCGGGATGCCTCAGCATACGCAGCAGCTATACGCAGGGTAATATCTACAAGGATTCCTTCTGGGAGGTGTGGAGCCGCCGGTTCGACTGCTACCGCGACCATTCGTGGATGCGGACCGGAGAGTGTGCCGACTGCGGCGTGTTCGACAAATGCCGCGGCAACGGCATGCATCTGCGTAACGATGACGGCTCGCTGATGACTTGCCATTACAAACGGCTTGTCGCCGCTGAACCATAGGCGCTTTTGGCCGTGACTTCATCAAGAAATGCAGGTGTTTCACACAAGAACGGTGAAAAAACTTGACAAAGGGGGGCGCCGGATGTAACTTTGCATCACAGAAACAACGATAAACAAACAAAACACGACATATGGAAACAAAAGATCTCAATTCAACGGCAAACGGTGCCGCAAAGAAAAACGACGACAATAAAACAGGCAAGGCCCGCAAGGTGGCCGGAATGGCCGGAGGTATGGCTGCTGCCGCCGCGGCAGGTGTGGCCGGCACCATGGCGGCCCAGGGGATGAATACACCTGAAGATGAGTGGCAGGATGACGCCGCCACTGCATCGCAGCCCGCAGCTCCCGCGAAAGCCGAAGAAGCTGTTCATACCGAGACCGAGACTGAAGAAGAGGTTTTTGATGTGAATGAGATACGTATCGATGTTACGGAGGAGCCCGACGTCGTTGCAGGCGAGGATGACCAGCCGGAGGAAATCGCCATTATTGACGAACAGCCGGAGGTTATCCCCGGAGAGCCGGAACAGGATCTGACCTATGTGCCCATAGGCTCGGACGAGATTATAGATAATCCTGACGACATTATTTCAGGTGAGCCGGATATTTTTGATAATCCCGAAATAGAGATTGGCGATATTGTCGAGGTGATGTATGGCGGCCCCGGAGACTGGGAGTATGTGGAACCCGATATATACGGCGGCCCGGTGGATTTCCCGTATGACAACCCCGAAGACTATCTGGCAGGCGGCGATATCGCCGACGATCTTCTTATCTGAAACTCCTGCCGGTCAACCACATGAAGTTTGTATAAAACATAGATGCGATGAAAAAAATAATCATAAGCCTCTCTCTCCTCTCTCTCCTCTCTCTCTCCTCTGCTTTTGCCATAACGCCTGTAATGTCGGCGCAAAGCAAAAAGCAGGTGAAACACACCTCGCAGACGCTCCAGGAGGCTACCGACTCTATTAAGAATGTGCTTGCAGAGGCCCGCAAGGGGGACGCCCGCGCACAGAACGATGTCGGCCTGTGGTACTACACCGGGCGTCACGTCGACCGTAATTATCATGAGGCCATGCAGTGGTGGTCGCGGTCGGCCCGGCAGGATTTCGCCCCGGCAATCGGGAACATGGCGCTCTGCTATCAGACCGGCAATGGTGCTGAGCGTGACTCTCTGAAAGCGATAAAACTCTATCAGAAGTCGATTGAAAAAGGCAACAAGGCATTATTCCGCAATCAGGAGGAACTCGCTGCCAAAGGCGATATTTTCGCCGATATGCTGCTCGGCTCCTGCTATGAGAACGGCATAGGCACGGAGAAGAATATCAACACCGCCGCACGCTATTATGCCGCCGCAGCCACGAAAGGCTCGGCTGAAGCCCAGTTGAAAACCGGGGTAATGCTCCTCAATGCCAAGAAGCCTGCCGAAGCGGCGAAGTTCTTCAAGATGGGATATGAGCGTAATGAGCCGGTGTGCACCTACTATTACGGCTTCCTGATGAACCGGGGCGAGGGGATGCCTAAGGATGCCCGCGAAGGTGCCGACATAATGCTCAAGGCAGCCGAGGCCGGACAGCGTCAGGCTATGTATGAGGTGGCTATGTGCTATTTCAACGGCAACGGCATGATGCCAAATGCGGAGCAGGGGATGAAATGGATGCGTCGCGCCGCGGCTGAAAAAGCTCAGAATGCCGCATGGATTCTCGCCGGAAACTACCGCCAGGGGGTAGGGACACCGGTGGATTATGACCGGGCGATGTACTGGTATGCCATCGCTATGGAGCGCCAGGCCAAGCGCGTTGCCCGGCTCGTTGACGATACCATCGCCGGCTCGCCCTTCGTAAGCTACATGCGCGGTGTGCGGCTATACAATGAAAAGGACTTCGATGCCGCTCTAAAGGAGTTCAAGGCTGTCGACAAGGCCAAAGTGGCCGACGGCAAAGTGATGACCGGAGCGATATACTGCAACCGCGACTACGCCAAGCGTAACCTGAAGAAGGGTATGAAGCTCCTTACGGAGGCTTCCGCCACTTCGCCTCAGGCGCTATTTCTGCTTGCCAGCCTTTATGAGGGGGGCAAGGATGTGGCCAGGGATATGGATAAGGATAAGGCTGTCGACCTTATGCGCAAGGGCGCCGACGCCGGTTATGCGCCGGCGCAGTGCGGACTGGGCGACATGTACTATGAAGGCCGCGGTGTTGAAAAGAATCTTGACCTTGCGGTGAAGTATTATCTCCTTGCCATGGAGCAGGGGCAGATTTCGGAGAACTCTGCAAAACGTCTGGCAGAATGCTACCGTAATGGCCTGGGAGGCCTTGAGGCTTCGGAAAAGAAAGCCGAAGAGGCTGCCAAGGCATATGTTAAGCCGGCATATACCTCCCTCCTGCAGTTAATAAAATAATTCCGACCGGTTGGTCATGCGGTATTCCGCGCGCCAGAGTTGCTATGCTTTGGCGCGCGGAATATGTTATTTAGCATAAAATGAATTCATAACAACCGGAATCACGAAAAAATTCAACCGGAAGATGGGAAATAACGAATGTTTTTGTATCTTTGCAAGTATATAATACCGTGATGACGTTAACAGACGATACATTACCACACACACATACGCTGAAATAATAATAAACCTGATCATAACAAAATGAGACCTTCACGCAAGACACGCGCCGCCGCACCCCGGAGCCGGCGCACAAATGGAAAACGCAAAGGCGGTTCGTCAAAGGCACCTTTGATAATAGGTTGCGCGGCAGCATTTCTGGCTATTGCCGGACTGCTGGCATGGCTGTTGTGGCCGCCGACGGACTGGTTTGACGGCTCTAAGATGGAGGAGTTCGTGGCGGTGCAGATTCCGAATGAGGAGAGACTGCCCGACAGCGGCGTGGACGCTTACATAGACTTTTCAAACGGCATGCAGCACGCCTACAAGGATACCGGAATCAAGGACAACCTTATGGGGATTGTGAACAAACTCACAAAGACAAGCGAGTTTTACTCACTGGCCAATGAGGAGATAACGCCGCTCGGGCGCCAGGATTCCAAGGAAATCTTCAACAGAATAGTTTCGGAAAAATCATACGACAACACCAGCGCCCCGATTGAAAAGACTCTCGCCAGGATTCTCAAAGAGCAGCGTCCGGCATTCCTTATGACCGACTTCGAGGAGTTCACCGGCGGCAGAATACAGCTTGAGAACTATGCCAAGAAATATTTTACCGACTGGGTGAAGACCGGCAAAAACATCACCTTCTATGTGATGGACTTTGTGGAGAACGGCAAGCCCAAGCACCTTTATTTCACGGTGTTCGACGACTACGGGCAGCGTCTTGTAAAGCAGATTGACGACGCCCTCGAAGGGAAACACGCCAACTATACCCGTTTCCAGTTGGCCAACAACCTCTTCCCGGTGTCGCGCTCCTATGAGACGCAGATTTCCGACGGCGACGCCGTGACCTACAAGGGCGGCTACTTCAAAGGAGGAAACTATCACGACGCCAATGAGGTGGATGCCGTATCCATGATTGACGAGAGCGGCACAAAGCAGGCCTACCGGGTGCTTGAGGGGTGGATAGCAGAGTTCTATCCCTCGCAGGCCGAGTCGTGGAAGCAGATTCTTGATAATGCCGCCATGCTCGCGGAGGAGAAACTTGACCCGCAGGCTGTGAAAGATATGAAAGTAATGCCTTTCCGCCATCTGCTGTCGGAGCGCTACTTCAATCTCACCTGCAACAGCGGATATGTCATTGATGAGATCGGACTGAAAGTGTATGACGTAACCGGTCAGTACCGCAGTCAGTTCGACGAGAATTACACCGGCAACAGCAGTGCGGTGCCGGTCTACGACTTCCTGCGCCTGGGCAAGACTGAGGTCGACAATCCCGGCGAATTTGAGGTGCTTGTGGATTTCGATCCCAAGTTCAACGGCACATTCTCCTCCGAGGAGGGGCAGACCGCCCTTTACCGTGTGGATATTGTTGTGAAGAAGGCCACTCCGCGTTACGAACTGGTAAATCAACTTTTCGCATGGCCGGGCAACAACTCCCTGGCCGAATCCGTTCGCAACACTCTCCAGGCTGTTAACCCCGATGACCACAATTCGACCGAACCTGACGGAAAAATAATATATACGGCATATTTCCATGTCAACGGCAAATGAACGTGTGCCGCAATTGAAAATTAAAAACCAAAACATTAAATACACATATTGAAATGCAGACCTCCGTATTCCCCTGCTACATGGTGGCCATTATCGTTTTTGTAGCGATGTTTCTTCTCGCTGTGATTGTATCGCAGATGATTTCATTCAAGCCCGACCGTTCCGACGTGGCGGCCCGCAAGGTGTGGTTCTGGGTGTTCGGCGCCCTTACCCTTGTGGCCTCGTTCGGCATCGACTTCCTTGTCAATGTCAACTCCATCACAGTACCGACTCTCTACTCGAAGTTTCTCATTCACTCATGCATAGCCGCCTTCTCGGCATTCGCCCTGTATATCCTTCTCGGCATTGTTATCAGCAAGAGCACCCGCGGCAAACTCGCAAGCTGGTTCTGATTCCAACCGAGGGCTATTGACTCACTAATGCAAACACTGACATCGCCAAATGAACGATAAATTATTCTTGATAGCCATCGGCGGCACCGGCATGAGGTGCCTGGAGGCGTTCGTGCACCTGTGCGCCGCCGGAATGTTCGATGACCAGGAGATTGAAATCCTGACCCTTGACACCGACCAGAGCAACGGCAACAAGAGCCGCGTGGAAGGGCTGGTGGAATTATATAATAAGGTGAAGACAAACGACTCGTCGAATTTCGGCGGCCGTCCGAACGCCAACACCTTCTTTTCTGCAAAGCTGAATCTCTATAAATTCTTCACCGATTACTCCACGCCGAGCCGCAAGTCGTATAAAGTGCTGTCGCAGGTGTCGAACATATCCAATGCCTGCAAGCAGGACAACGAGGAGCTGGCCGATCTGCTTCTTGACCCGGAAACAGTGCAGAATTTCGAGCTTGACCATGGCTATCGCGCCCAGACACACCTGGGAAGTATGCTGATGTATCACGGCATCATCGAGGCTGCAATCAACGCCAAACGCGGAGGCAAGGATGTGAAGGAACATGAAAAGGCGCTTCAGAAATTCGTGCAGTTGATTCAGAAGAATTCCGGCAACGCCCGCGTGTTTGTGTTCGGATCGGTTTTCGGCGGCACAGGAGCATCGTCGATTCCGGTGGTGCCTATCGCCCTGCGCGACTCGGTGAGCATCCTTTCCGACGGCACGAGTTCGCTTGACCTCTCGAAAGTGAAGTTCGGTTCCACTCTCCTTACCGACTATTTTATGTTCACCGCCCCGACGTCGGCGCAGAAATCAGCCGACAAGGTTATCGCCGACTCCAATAACTTCGCCCTCAACTCTCAGGCCGCCATGCAGTTCTATCTCGGCGACCCTACTGTGCGCAATTTCTATAAACGCCTCTACCATATCGGATGGCCGGCATCGGCAAAACTCGATGTCACAGGCATGAACAGCGGCAAGACCATTACCGGCGGCCGCGAGCAGGAAAACCCCGCGCATGTGGTGGAACTGATGTGCGCCTCGGCGGCCTACGATTTCTTTACCGAACCGATTGTGGAAAAGCAGGCCACATATCTGTACAGAAATGTGGAGACCGACGACAACGGGCAGCTACGCCTCACCGGCACCAGTTTTATCAATGACGGCGACAAATTTGAAAACAAGCTCGGAGCATTCTTCTCCTATGCTCATCTTGTGCTCTCGAAGCATCAAGGAGCTTTGGGCCTGCCCGGCAACGAGGGGCTGCTCGAACGCTTTGCCGACCAGAAGATTCATGACTACGATTCCATCACCAACGAACAGGCCAAGGAGCTTGACGATTATCTGAAGATGTTTGCTTACAACGTTGTGAACGGCAATCTCACCAAAGGGTGGATGTATCAGGTCAAGGAAACCGTGCCGGGGATGTTCATCTTCAACAACGATGCCTTCCGCACGGGAGTGAATGAAATCGCCGGCATCGACCCGGGCGACATCTTCACGGATGACCGTCACAACTGGGACAAGCCGCTCCTTTCGTCGAGATACGACAAATTCATAAAGGGGCTTATCGACGCCAACTGTTTCCCGGCCGAAGACCAGCATGTGGAAACAGTCAAGGAGCAGTATCTCGCCCATATTTACAATGCCATTACCATGGCTCAGAAATACGATTTCTAACCTTTTAAGAGTTCTGAAATGGCAAATAGACCTATCGTTATAGACTCTACGGCCGGCCTTCCTACCGGTGAATCCGGCAAGTGGTCGCAGCTTCTTAATATGCCTGTCTTTGTGCGCGACATAGTGACCCCCGCGCTAAAGGCCACAACCAATGTAGGAGATATCGTATCCGGCATACCCACCGCTTTCGCCCGCCTGGACCTTTTCAAGGCTGCGCTTGACCGCACCGGCAAATCATCGTCGGCGTCAGTCTCAGGCCTGAACCGCTACTATGAGGCTCTCGTGAAAGAATGGAGGGGCTTTATAGCCGCCCTGGCTCTGGATTATCCGAAGTTCCAGGTACGCCGCATAGACCTGGCCTATCACGACGGCAAGGATGTGAGGGAGACCGAGAATATCTACGAGCCGCTCGGCGCTTTCGGCAACATGCTGCTGGAGCGCGCGCCGTTGTGGTGTGCCCCGTCAAACAGCACCGCACGCCAGGTGCCGTTTATAAATATTGTGAAATATGACGGCAAGGTTGTAGGCGGCACTTCACCCGAGACATTCCTTTTCACATCGGTCGGATACCGGGTGAATCCTTCGATGAGGCCGTGGATCGACCCGCAGACGGGTAAATTCATCGACCCGCTCCTTGCCGATATGGATGAGGACCAGACCCGGGCGCTCTATGCCTACGTAGGGCATGTTATCAATAACATCGGGCGTGTGCAGAATTATTATCAGGAGCTTGACGCTTCGATAAGGCCGTCGTTTAACAATCTGCTCAACAATCTCACCGACTGGCACAAAGAGATTGCCGCCTATGCCCAGAGCCACGGATATTCGCTCGACGGCAAAAGTATCCCTCCGGTCGACGCCGCTTTCGACGAGCCGTTCTCCTTTGTATTCAACTTCAAGGACCAGCTTTACGGCAAGGATGGCTCTCTGACAATTAATCCGACTGAAGGCTATATCGCTTTCGACCCGAAGAAGGCGCTTCTTCCCAAAGACAGCGAAATAGCGCGCATCGTGCTCGACGAGACTTACGACCGCAATCCCGGGCTCCTTGCCCACCTGCCGGTATACGTGCTCAAAGCTCCCAAAAAACAGTCGCCGGAGGAGTATGCTTATTTTGCGCTCCCGCTGAGCGCGATGGGGCTGAATGTGTTCGGTCGTAATATCGGGGCCGTCGCCGGTGTGTCGCCGCAGGGAAACAGCCTGCGCTCCACCCTTACGGCGGTATATGACGAGGAGGCGCTTGAGAACAACCTCGAGGTTACTCTCACGCTTGTCACCAACGAGGGGCAGCGCCGTCCGTTCAAAGAGTCGTATACGGTGCGGCCCGACAAGGCAATAAACAAGAAGGACCTCATACTGTGGCCCGATTTCATATCGCGTCACTGGACCCGTTATTTCCTTTACAGCGAGATGCCCCATAATGCCCAGAGCGTGGAGCATCCTTATAGGGCAATGCCATTCGTGGCTGACGATGCCACTGACTGCAGTTGCATATTGCTTGACTCGAATTCCGAGCCGATATACCTGGCCCAGGACGGTCAGATGACAAACCCCACCGACTCGCTGGGGCGTCCGATTGTGAAATCATCGCTCCTTGTTGGAGCTGATAACCGTGTGGCCGACAACTCGTATAAATATGAGATATATGAGTCGGATCTCCCGTTCAAGGGGGTGCGCCTGCTGTCGCAGACACAGAAGGAGGGTGGATTCCTTGTGATAAACTATTCCTCCGACCGCAACACCGGGTTGCCTTACAACGGAATCGGCACAGAGGTGAATCTGCGCAATGCCAGCCTCGGTGTCGATTTCGGAAGCACCAACACCTCTGTGGCCTATTACGACAAGGATAACAGCGAGCTGAAAGGGCTTGAATTCAGGAACCATCGCGTGTCGCTGCTGTCGTCGGCCACTGACGGTGACATATCTAATCCGAAAGAGAAACAGATTTTCTTTTTCCAGAACGGCGAAATCGCGTCAAACGCCATAAAGAGTGTGCTCACACTACATGACTCGCGGCGCCTGAGAGTTGACGACGAGGGCGACAACAACCGCATGATGGCCCGCGAAGTGAAAGGCGGTTTTCCGAGTTTCTCCAATAACCTGCCCGTATCGGGTGTGGAGGAAAAGGAAATCAAACTCAAATTCCCAGGTTGTGGCGATGTGACGCAGATCCATAACATGAAGTGGAGTGACCAGGAAATCGACAAGTCGCACAAGGAGGCGTTCCTCCGTTCGCTGATGCTGCATGTGTATGCGCAGATGTTCCACGAGGGGGTTGTGCCGGTGACAATGAAATGGTCCTATCCGTCCTCGATGGGGGACAATCTGCTTAATTCCTATCGCATAATATGGGATTCGCTTAAGGATATATCGCCTGTTGTGGATGAAAACCGAAATAAAATAGTTCTTGATGTGCGGCCGCACCGCAGCGGCATGATAGGTGCCGCTGACGGCGGAGTGTTTGCCGGAAAAGGCGACAACTCTCCGTTCGGCTCCGGAGCGTTCGGCTCGGGAGCGTTTGGCAGCGGTTTAGGCTCCGGTGCTTTCGGAGGAGCGTTCGGCAGAGCGTTCGGCGATGCCTCAGCCGACAGCGCTTCGGAAAGACCGGTCGCAGCCGGATCTGACGAATCCGCCGGTTTCGGCGGACCATTCGGCAGTGGAGTTTTTGGTTCGGGTACGTTCGGTGGCAGCCAGCCGCAGGAGCATGCCGGATTCGGCAGTGCCCCGTCAGGGTTTGCACAGCCGGCGCAGGCTGCAGAGCCGGAGATACCCGACTTCATGCCTGACGACAACAATAAACCGGTTTCGTTCAATCCGATTCCGTTGCCTGATGACCGTTCCCTTACGGAAGCTTGCGCCGTGGCGTCGTATCTCGTCAAGGCCAAGGAGGCAGATACCGGCGATAAACTTACTCTCTGTTTCGATATCGGAGGCAGCACTACCGACTTCTCTGCCATATGCCGCCTGAAGCAGGGCACAACGATGATAAAGCAGAATTCCATCCGTTTCGCAGCGCAGAGGGTTGCGGCGGCTACTGAGTTCGCTCCCAATTTCGAGAGTGTGCTCAAGGATATATGCTCGCGCTTCGGCCTGTCGGTGATGGGGCTCAACAAGGGGCCGCGCGTCTACAAGCCTGATATGGCGCCATATTTCTTCGAGCAGATAGTTGACCGTCTAAAGCCTGAGCAACTGCCGGATTTCTACAAGCAGATAGCCGCCCGCTGCCCCGAGCTTATGAGCGTGAATCTGTATGTGACCGGCCTCATCACCTTCTACGCCGGGCAGATTGCCGCAAAGCTTATCCGCGAGGTGTCAAAGAGCCCCGACTGTGCGTGGACCGGCAAACCGGTTGTTCAGGTGGTGTTCGCCGGCAAGGGTGCGCGCATATTCGAGTGGTTCAGCACCACCAGCCAGTATGAACTGGCCAACGAATATTATGTGCGTATGTTCATGCTCGGGCTCGGCGGCGAGCAGGCGATGTATCAGATGCTGGCCGACTGGCCGCGTATCAACCTTTCCAAACAGTCGTCTCCCGATGTGAAATATGAAGTTTCCAAAGGGCTTGCGGCAAACAATAACCGCCTGTTTGTGCCGCGCGACGAGGTTGTGATCGAGATTATCGGCGAAGACGGTTTCTCGATTGTGCGTCCTGACAACACCCAGCTCCCTCTTGAGGCCGACAACGGTGTGACGCCGCTGATGATGAAGCATATCGGGCGATATTTCAAGGCTCCGCAGCCTGGTTTCGGCAAATGCGCCTGTCCGCGTTTCATGGCCTTCGCCGAACTGTTCTACACAGCAGCCTCAAAGATGGGATTCAATATGCCGGTGGAGGTGTTCATGGAAGGTTTCCGCAATATGAACATCGACGGCTACATAAAGAATCTCGCCGAGTTCGAGCAGGCGGCCGACAAGGAGCGCGAACACAAGGGCAAATTCGACTTCGTAGCGCCGATTATTATCCTCGAAGGTATGAAGTTCTACGACAACTACCTTATTCCGAATCTAAGCAGACGATGAAATATTACGTTGTAATATCCATAACCCACACCACGATAGCTTTCCACTACTATCGCGACGACAGCGACGACCGCAGGCTGCGCACCTTCGACGGGGTGTGGCCTGCACCGCTGGCCGTATATTGCCATGGCTCGCAGATTGAGGTAGGCGAGGATGCGGCTGTCGCTGCCCGGCGCGGGGTAGAGGGGGCTTTCTCCGACATCTTCTCCCTGGCCCGTACGGATGGGGTGTTCGATTATAACGGCACGAAATACTCCTATGAGAAGTTGCTTTTCCATGCGATAGAGGCATGCCTGAAAAGGTTCTTGAAGAACACTCTGTTCAATCGTGCCGGTGATCTTGAGACCAACCGCGCCGGGATGCCTGTATTTCTGAATTTCGGGCCGGATATCACTGACGGCGAACGCGATTATGTGCTCGAACTGCTCAGGGCCGGAGGCTACGGCAATCTCAGGGAAATTGACTACAACCGGCTGGCCATAAACGCTGTTCAGCGCCAAATCAGGCATAACAGCGTGGTGATGATAATGTCGGACGGCACCGACCTTTACTGCACGGCATATTCTACCCGTGAATACTCCAACGAGCAGCCGCGGCGTGCGTGTCTCAAGGGGAAGGGGGGCGACCCCCGGCTTGTCAAGGCTATCGGAATAATAAAAGGCGATATACAGAAGGATAATCCATGGGTGGAGTTCAGCGATATCGACCTGCAAAATATCGAAGAGGAGGCGCGCGCGTTTATTGACAGCGGCAAGGTTTCGGCTTCGGTGCGTATCACCGTTTCCGACGGAACTTCAGGCCAGGCATATCTCACCAAGGCCGCCGTGGCGCTCAGCGCCGATGCTGATCTGCGCACACGGCTGCGAATCATGCTCGACGACATGGGGCTGGCACCCGAATCCACCACAGCGATACTGAAGGGCGAGAACACCTGCAACGAATTTTTCCGCAGCCAGTTGAACCCATTCTTCAGTGAACTGTTGGAATTGCAGGGCGACACCGGCGAGAGTGTGCGTGATACAATACTCGACTATATAATCTCGGCACGCCCGAACATAGTGCGGCCGGTCGGAGCGACAGTGCCGAGCGCACCGATGTCTGTACCCGACGCACCGATGTCGGACGAGAAGTACCGCTATTGGAGCCGTGAGAAGCGTATCCGTCTGGCAGAAGCAAAAGCAAAGGCGCGCCAGCCGAACTTCAACTACAAGGCGGCCATAGAGATGGTCGAAACGCTGAAGGACGGCCTGAAAATCGCAGGCATATCGGAGTTTAATGACGAACTTAACCATTGGATCGATGACTGGAAGGCACGCCTTGTGGAGGCTGATGACCGCACTGTCACGCGTGTCAACAAGAAAAGTCTCCTTGACCTGGTGAAAAAAGCCGGCGATGCTGCCCGCAAGCTCTCAGACTCTCTGGAGCAGACTTCAGGTGAAGCGGCCCGCAAACTATCCGATTCGGTGGGGCAGACTTCAGGTGAAGCGGCCCGCAGGTTCTCCGGCTTCATGGAGCAGACGGCAGGGCGGTTTAGAGCTCCGGCCACACCCCGGCCGGCTCCGGCGTCGCAGGCTCCATCCGTTGTGCGGCCGGCAGTATCGCCCGACGCACCGGCAACAGAACTGATGAAAGCCGGACGTTTCATGGAGGCCAAGCGTAAATTCGCCCTTGAGCGCAACAGCGCTATGGCCGAACTCTGCACGAAACTCATTAATGTAAGCCGCGATGTAACCCGCCTGCGCAGCCAGGCAAACATGGCCACCCACGCTATGGCACCGACAGCCCTGAACACCCTCGGCAACGCCAGGGCGCTTTATGTGCAGGCCGGACTGGACGTCGCTGACATTGACCAACTTATACTCAAATATTCAAATCTCTGATTTTTACACTATGGCAAGATTCCAGATTGAAAAAGGTGACCGCTTCTCGCTAAGCAAAGAGAGCGATCTTGAGAAAATCCGTGTTGACCTTAACTGGAAATCAGGGGCGGACCTTGATGCCTCTGCATTTCTGACCGGTGACAACGGCGTGATTGGCGATGATGCCGACTTCGTGTTCTATAACTCGCAACGGCGCGCGAATCCTGAAACCGGTGTTTACGAGCCCTTCAACAAATCCGTGCACGGTAACAAAAAGGCATGGATGGCGATCACAGTGCCCGTGTCGGCTGACAATTCGGTACTCGGCTCGGCCGATGACCTCAGCGGTGGTGATGGCGAGACCATGCATGTGAACCTGGCGAAGGTGTCGCCGGGGGTATCCGAGATTGTTTTCTGTGTAACAATATATCATGGCGACAAGAACGGGCTGACTTTCGGCATCGTGCGCGAACCGTCAATCACTATCGTCAACGAAGTGACCGGCGAGGAACTGTGCCGCTACGACCTGAAAGAGAAATTCTCGAGCGAAACGGCCGTGGAGGTTGCAAAACTTGCCGTCAATGACGACGGCGACTGGGAATTCGTGGCTCTCGGAGAGGGCCATGAAGGCGGAATGCAGACTCTTATCGATATCTACACATAAAGGTCGTTTTAATCTTTTTGCCATTCGGATTTGTTGATATGACAGGTGCAGCAGCGCCTGCATTTCAACTATTTCAAACTTTACACTAACAACTGAACATGGCACAGGAAAATGATAACAACAGAAAGAGCCGTCGTAATTTCGACCTGGAGAAGCCGGTGAAGCGCAGTTTCGACCTTGAAAAGGAAATCCCTCAGGAGGCGGCTTCCATGCACCAGCACCCGCAGCCGGAGAATGTGCCCCCGATGGAGTTGCCCGATCCCCCTGAAACCGGCAAACCGATGAGGATGACCTGGATATGGATTTGCTCCATTATCGTGCTTGTGGTGATTGTAATTGCTTGTATCAGAGGATGCGACTCCGCCGAGAAGACCGCACAACAGCCCCAGCAGGCGGAACAGATTCAGGCTCCGGCACCCTGCGATGAGTCGGAAAATGATGCCTCGGATCAGGCAGCTACGGAAACAGAGGCTGCCGACAGTGTAGCCGCGGATGCGGCCGCCTCCGCCGCCTCTGCTGAAGCTGCCGCCACTCCATATGAGCCGCAGCAGCCTCAGACTGAGCCGTCGCCGGCCGTCACTCCTTCGGCTTCACCGTCGATTGATCTGGAGGCCGAGGCTGCAAAGGTTATACGCGGTGACTATGGCAACGGCGACGAGCGCCGCGCACGCCTTGGCGACAATTACAGGGCAGTGCAGAATGTTGTGAACCGTATGCTCGCGCAGTAACATACTGTTGTCAACAGACAGAAACCGGGCCGGCTGCATCCGCAAATGCAGCCGGCCCGATTGTTTCCTGACGGGATGATAAGACAGATGAACCCTACCCGGTGATGGAGCCGAGATAGATGTCGCAGAGTGTGTGCGATACCGAGCCGGCCGGGTGGACCATAGCCACAGCCCGGGCGGCCGGATACCATCCGGCAGAGTCGACCTCGGAGGAGATGGCTATGTGCGCGTCATCTCCGGCTTCTGCTATGAAACCTATCATCAGCATCTGCTTTTTGCCAAACCAGTAGGTTCCGGCGTAACGCAGCGATTTGATTTTTATTCCGGTCTCCTCCTCGACCTCACGGGCGGCAGCTATCTCGGCTGTCTCACCTGGCTGCATATAGCCGCTTACAAGGTTGGCATAGCGGGTGGAAATATAATCCTGGTGAAGCAGAAGTACTTCTCCACGGCTGTTGTGAACGAGTGTTATCACACACGTGGCGAAAAGCGGAAACCAAGGTTTTCCGCATACCCCGCACCAGGGTATATTTTTGTCATCGCCCAGGTCACGCTCCGAAAGGGGTGCCCCGCAGTCGGGGCAGAATCTGAACCTCATGTCGGTGCCGGCGGTTGTCATGCGTCGGCAAAGGCAGCCCAGGAGGCTGTTTCAAGTGAAGTGTATTCGTTGACCGGCAGCTCGCCGCTGAGGGCGCCGAGGGCATTGAGCGCCAGTGCCTCCAGCTCGTCCTCGCCGGGATAGATAGCCACAGGGGCTATGTGGCGTACACGGGCTATGATCCGGGAGGTCACATATTCGGAATAGGCGATGCCGCCTGTAATCAGTATGGCGTCGACTTTGCCGAACAGCGCCGGGGTCAGCGCTCCCACGGCTTTGGATATCTGATAGGCCATGGCATCGAGCACGAGCCGGGCATTTTCGTCGCCGTCCTTTATCCGCTGCTCAATCTCAGGCACTGATACTGTGCCGAGGTGGGCTGCCAGCCCGGCCTTTCCGCTGATGCGCTTTTTGAGCTCGTGCTGGGTGTAGCGCCCGGAATAGCAGAGGTCGATAAGGGCGCCTGACGGGAGTGTGCCGGCTCGCTCGGGCGAAAACGGCCCTTCGCCGTCGAGGGCATTGTTTACATCGATGCATTTTCCCCCGGAGTGGGCGCCCACCGAGATACCGCCGCCAAGATGGCAGATGATGAGGTTGAGCTCCTCATAGCGTGTTTTCTTGCCGGTGGACACGGATAGGTCCCTGGCATAGCGGCGGCCGATCGCACGCTGGTTGAGGGCATGCCAGGTTGTGATGCGTGGCATGATGGGGGAGCCTGTGACGCGGGCTATGTCAATCATCTCGTCGACAACCCCGGGGTCGGCCATGAAAGCCTGGCATCCGGAGATTTCGCGAGCCAGGTTGTAGGCCAGCAGACCGCCGAGATTGCAGGCATGGTCGCGCCTGGCGTGGAGCAGGTCGTAGACCATCTGCTCGTTTACCTCATAGACGCCGCCCGGAATGGGGCGAAGCAGCCCTCCGCGCCCGATTATCGCATCGAATTCAAAGGGTATGTTCTCCTTGGCCAGGGTGTCAAGCACAAGCTGGCGCCGGTAATCCATTTGGTCAATCGCTTTCGGAAAAGGGCTGAGCTCCTCCACCGAATGGCGGATAGTATGGCTCATCACGGCTTTAGAGTCTTCAAAGACTGCTATTTTCGTTGAAGTCGAACCTGGATTTATTGCAAGTATTTTCTTCATTTTGTAGCCTTGGTGAAATGGTGGAAACGGAGAGGAGGTTGCCGGCAGGCATGGCCTGGGCCTCAGGTGGTGTCAGGCGGTGAGAATCGCCATTGCCAGGGAGTTGTACTTCGACATGCCGGAGTCGCTGCGCGACGGCAGGACTACGGGTACTTTCGGCCCCTGGAGCATTCCTGCCACTTCGGCTTTGGCGAAGAGGGTGACCGTTTTGTAGAAAGTGTTGCCTGACTCAATGTTGGGGAATATCAGCAGGTCGGCATCGCCGCATACGGGCGATTCGATATGTTTTACTTTCGCCGAATGGAGATCGCAGGCGGTCTTGACATCCATCGGACCCGCAAGAATCGCCTCACCGAAAGCCCCTTCTTTGCTGAGACAGACAAGTTCCTGATAGTCGACCGAGTTTGGGAATTTCGGATTTACTTTTTCAGTGAAGTGTATCAGGGCGACTTTCGGCTGTGATATGCCGAAACGGCGCAGAGTCGATATACCGTATTCGATTATGCTCTTACGCTGCTCTAAGGTGGGATAGGGAATCACAGCCACATCGGAGAAGAATAGCAGCTTGTGGTAGCCGGGAATCTCGCCGGCTGTGATATGGGTCAGCACTGAGCCCTTGGGCAATATGCCGGTCTCCTTGTTGAGGATGGCACGCAGAAGGTTATCGGTGTTGATTATGCCTTTCATGATTACATCAGCCTTGCCCTCGCGCGCCAGGGCTACGGCGTGACGGGCAGCTTCGTCCGGATCCTTTATGTCGATAATCTCTATCCGGCCGGTGAATTCAGCCAGATCGGGGTAGGCTTCAAGCCGGGTTCTGTCGCCCACCATAATGAAGTCGGCAAAACCTTCGCGCAACGCACGGCATACGGCATATTCCGTTTCAGGATCGTCTGCACACACCACGGCCACACGTTTGCGCACACCGTTGTTTTTGAGATGCTCGGTAAGTTCGGAGAAGTTTTTTAATGCTTGCATAGTCGGCATAATTTATAAGTGATGTGCAAATATCGGAATTTTTATTGGAATATTTTCAAAATGTGTGCAATAAAAAATGGTGAAAAAAGCGCTTGATTTGGTGTGAAATAATTTTAATTGAAAATAACGGTGCCGATTATCGGTTGTGGTTTTTTGTTTAATGCCTGAGTTTGGTTGTTTTTGTTTATTGATTGGTGGTAATGGGTTGCACAAAATGTGTGCAAATGTGCAATAGTGTTTAAAAAAATCAGATATGTTGCATAACAGAAAAAAGGAATTTGTGTTTAATAACATAAAACATGGCGATGGTACCGTCAGTAAATACAGAAGTTTGAATTATTAATGTAAAAAAAGCCGGGAATACCAATCACTGGCATTCCCGGCGGGAATATTAAATCAGATGAAGAGAATTGTTCCAAAGCACTTGATATTCGTCAGATTGAATGCCTGAAAAGATACTAATTGCAATCAATGGAACATTGAATTATTGTCGGTTGAAGCTATATTTATTGTCTGTGTTGGCAAAGTTACGTTTTATTTTTGAAGTAACAAACAAAATGTTTAAAATTTTTAAAAAAATCTTTCAAAACTCCATTTGTGGCCGGTGCCATGGCGTTTGTCGATGAAATATGGCGGACTGTACGGGCTATATTATGAAAGCGGTGCATCGCCACGGCTCGTGGAGCGTGATGATGCACCGCCTTCGTTATCCAAGGCATTTATGCCTGTGCAGGCTGTATGACGGGAAACTCTGTCAGAGCAGTTCGACCGAACGGGAGATGAACCGCGACAGCTCGGCACCGCGGAGTAGTCCGTTGCCAAGGAGTGCCAGATCGATAAGCTGACGCACCACGGGGCATTCCGAGGCGTATCCGGCGATGATGGTGGTCTGCTCCGAACGGGTGTTGTCAACGGCCTTTACGAGTTCGTCGGCTTCGGCTTTCTCCTTGTCAGTGGCATTGTCGCCGCGCAGGGCTGTAATCCGCGCGTTGTCGTCGTTAATCTGTTTTTCCAGGGGCTCTATCCGCGCATCGAGGCTGGCGCCCGCCTCTTCGGAGATTTTCCTGATGAGCGGGTGATCGGTGTTGACAGCCAGCGAGTAGCTGTCGGGCATCTGTCCGTAGAAGTTCATGCCTGGCTGAATGGCTGCCATCTCTTTCATGCGGCGCATATATTCGTTCTGGGTAATCACCACCGGAGCGGCTGTGGCCCCCATGGCCTCGAAGGTGACGAGGAAACGCGCGTTGTCGACTTCAGGCAACTGAGAGTCGAACATGGTGGTGAGGATGTTGCGGCGCGTGTCGGAGAGGTCGACAGCGGCTTTGTCGGCTTTGGGAATAAGATTGGTGACCACGTCGGAATCGACACGCACAAACCTGCTCTTTTCGATTTTCTGCTCGAGCAGACCTACGAAGTGCGGGTCGAGCTGGCCGTCCATCACAATCACGGAGTAACCGGCATCGTTGGCCGAGCGTATGTAGTTGTATTGCGCGGTCGGGTCGGTGGCGTAAAGGTAGACTACGTTCCCCTCGCGGTCGGTCTGCGACGGCTCGATGAGCGTGCGGTATTCCTCAAGGGTGAAGTATTTGCCGTCGGTGTCGCGCAGGAGGCAGAATTTCATCGCGGCCTCGCAGAACTTCTCGTCGGTGAGCATGCCGTATTCGATGAATATCTTGATGTCGTCCCACTTCTGCTCGAATCCAGGGCGGTCGTTGCGGAAGATCTCATCCAGGCGCGATGCCACTTTCTTTGTGATGTATGAGGAGATTTTCTTTACGGCAGTGTCGCTCTGGAGATACGAACGGCTTACGTTCAGCGGGATGTCGGGAGAGTCAATCACACCCTGGAGGAGCATCATGAACTCCGGCACCACACCTTCCACCGAGTCGGTGACGTAGACCTGGTTGCAGTAAAGCTGTATGCGGTTGCGGGTGACCTCGAGATTGTTGTGGATCTTCGGGAAGAAAAGGATTCCGGTAAGGGTGAAAGGATAGTCGACATTGAGATGAATCCAGAACAGAGGGTCGTCCTGCCCCGGATAGAGCTCGCGGTAGAATGCGAGGTAGTCCTTGTCGGTGAGGTCGGCCGGTTTTTTAGTCCATGCCGGCTCGGTGATGTTTATGATGCGGTCGCGGTCGGTGTCGGTCATCTTGCCGTCCTTCCACTCCTGCTCCTTGCCGAAGATCACCGGCACGGGAAGAAAGCGGCAGTATTTGCGCAGCAGTCCTTCGATGCGTGAGGCTTCGAGGAACTGACGGTTGTCGTCGTCGATATAGAGCACTATATCGGTGCCGCGTGTTGACTTCTCAGTCGGTTCCATCGTAAATTCGGGGGAGCCGTCGCAGCTCCATTTCACTGCCTGGGCGCCCTCTTTATAGGAGAGCGAGCGGATCTCGACTTTACGGGCCACCATGAAAGCCGAATAGAATCCGAGGCCGAAATGACCGATGATGGCGTTGGCGCTGTCCTTGTATTTCTCAAGGAATTCCTCTGCGCCGGAGAAAGCTATCTGGTTGATGTATTTCTCGATGTCGTCGGCTGTCATGCCGATGCCATGGTCGGAGACGGTGAGCGTGCCCTCGCCGGAGTCGATGCTGACCGTCACGTTCATGTCGGAAAGCTCGCCGTTGTATTCTCCGAACGAGGAGAGGGTGCGCAGCTTCTGTGTGGCGTCGACGGCATTCGACACCAGCTCGCGCAGAAAGATTTCGTGGTCGCTGTAAAGAAATTTCTTTATCACCGGAAAGATATTCTCGGTGGTAACTCCGATTGTTCCTTTCATGTTGTCTGTATGCTGGGTTTATTGTTCAGTTTCATTGATGCCGGGAGTGGACTCCCGCACCTGATATATAACAAACGGCAAAAAAAATGCCAGCCCGGCAGGGGTGGCATTTATAGTTAAAAATAATGAAACCGTGGCAGGGATGACTGACAAAATTGCAGTCAGGGGGGATGGCGGTGTCAGTCGGCAGCGCCGGCTCCGCCGTCACCGCCGGGCCCGGGAGAACCAAGCAAGGCCTGTGAGCTGGGCGAGGGCAGGCCGCGCACCACATCGGTGGTGATTTTTTCCGCAGAGGGGTCAAAGCTGACCGAAATGCTGTCGCCGGGAGCGAGCTCGGAGTTGAGGATGAGTTCGGCCAGCGGATCCTCGAGGTATTTCTGTATGGCGCGTTTGAGCGGACGCGCTCCATACTGCTTGTCGTAGCCTTTGGCGGCGATATATTCCTTGGCCTCGGGCGATATGTCCAGTGTGTAGCCCTGGGCTGCCATGCGGCTGCGGAATCCGGCGAGCTCGATGTCGATGATGCGGAAGATGGCATCGCGGTCGAGCTGGTCGAACATCACGATGTCGTCGACACGGTTGAGGAACTCCGGGGCGAACGCCCGGCTGAGCGCTTTCTGTATCACCGAGTCGGCATATTCCTTCTCCTTGTCGGCCGGGCGTGTGTTGAAGCCTACTCCCGAGCCGAAATCTTTTAGCTGGCGGGTGCCGATGTTGGAGGTGAGGATGATGAGGGTGTTCTTGAAATCCACGCGGCGTCCCAGCGAATCGGTAAGCCGTCCTTCGTCAAGCACCTGGAGCAGGAGGTTGAACACATCAGGGTGGGCTTTCTCGATTTCGTCGAGAAGCACCACGGAGTAGGGGCGGCGGCGCACTTTCTCGGTGAGCTGGCCACCCTCCTCGTAGCCTACATATCCCGGAGGCGCGCCTACGAGCCGGCTGACGGTGAATTTTTCCATATATTCGCTCATGTCGATGCGTATCAGGGCGTCGGGCGAGTCAAAAAGGTATTCTGAGAGTTTTTTTGCGAGATGGGTCTTGCCCACGCCGGTGGGGCCGAGGAACATGAAGGTGCCTATCGGCTTGCCGGGGTCCTTGAGGCCGACACGGTTGCGACGTATGGCCTTTACGATTTTTTCAATCGCGGCGTCCTGCCCGATGATCTGGCGAGCAAGAGCCGGAGCCATCTCTTTGAGGCGGGAGCCCTCGGCCTGGGCGATGCGCTGCACGGGCACGCCGGTCATCATCGCCACCACCTCGGCCACCTTGTCGGCGTCGACCATCGCCCGGTCGGCGCGCAACTGCTGCTCCCAGGCGTCGTTGGCCTCCTGCAGTCGGCTCTTGAGCTGCTGTTCCCTGTCGCGGAAGGAGGCCGCCTTCTCGAAGTCCTGGCTCTGGGCGGCGGCGAGTTTCTCTCTTCCGGCCTGGGCTATCTCCTCCTCCAGGCGCTCGATTTCGCGGGGCACGGTTATTTCGGTTATGTGTGCCCGCGAACCGGCCTCGTCAAGGGCGTCGATTGCCTTGTCGGGGAAATTGCGGTCGGTGATGTAGCGCTCGGTAAGGTCTACGCATGCTTTCAGCGCCGAGTCGGTATAGGTTACGTTATGGTGGTCCTGGTACTTGTCTTTGATGTTTTCGAGAATCTGAAGGGTTTCTTCCGGGGTGGTGGGCTCTACCATCACTTTCTGGAAGCGGCGCTCGAGCGCGCCGTCCTTCTCGATGTTCTTGCGGTATTCGTCAAGAGTGGTGGCGCCGATGCACTGTATCTCGCCGCGGGCGAGCGCCGGCTTGAGGAGGTTGGCGGCGTCCATCGTGCCGGCGGCGTTGCCGGCTCCGACGATGGTGTGCAGCTCGTCGATGAACAGTATCACGTCGGGGCTTTTCGCCAGCTCGTTGAGAATGGCCTTTATCCGCTCCTCGAACTGTCCGCGGTATTTCGTGCCGGCCACAACAGAGGCCATGTCGAGCGACACAACCCGCTTGTTGAAAAGAATGCGCGGCACTTTGCGCTGCACGATGCGCAGGACCAGCCCTTCGACGATGGCTGATTTTCCGACTCCAGGCTCTCCGATAAGCACCGGATTGTTCTTCTTGCGGCGGGATAGAATCTGGGCCAGGCGTTCGATTTCATTCTCGCGCCCCACGACCGGGTCGAGGCGGCCGTCTTCGGCGGCACGTGTCATGTCGTTGCCGAACTTGTCGAGGGTGGGGGTGTCGGCTCCGCGCTGCCTTGTGGCTTCACGCCGCGGTTCGGGGCGGGCGGCCTCACCGGCGGCAGGGGCCTCGTCGTCATCATCGTCGTCATCATCGGCATAGGGGGAGCCGTCGCGCGGCGTGTTGCCCTGCACGTTGTTTGGCAGAACTCCCAGCAGCGAGGTGTAGTCGATGCCTGCCTGGCGGAACGGCACGATGAAGTTCATCCGCTGGATTTCCGGATTGTGGAGTATGGCCAGCAGAAGGTGCTCGGTGTCGACCACCGAGCTGCGAAGCATTCTGGCCTCAAGCACCGAGAGCTTCACAAGCCGGTTGGCGAGGTCGCTGACCACGACCTCGGTCTCCATCGGGGCTTCGGCGTTGTAGAGTACACTGTCCAGTTCCTGGCGGAGCTGGTAGACCGACACGTTGCGCGAGGCCTTCTCCAGAAGGGTGAACACGCGCGAGCCGGTGTCGGCCAGCAGGGCCAGCATCAGATGCTCGGGGGTGATTATGGAGTTGTTGTGCCTGATGGCCTCCTGGCGGCTCAGGTCAAGCACGGCTTTCAGTTCGGGTGAAAAATTGATGTCCATCTCTGATTACATTTCCTTTTATCGGTGACAGCTATGCCTGTAATATATTGGAGAGAGCTGCGGCAGGTTTACAATGCCTGACGGCTGCAGAATATTCAGGCGCTGGAATCGGGTGGCGTGTCAGTCACTGTGCGTTTGGCATCGGGTGAGTGACGCCTTGATTTTATAACGGATTATAAAGGCAAAAGGTGTGCCATATAGAAATCAAAAGTCATAAAAAATGTTAATGCCGGTGTGTTTGTCTGAAAATGCTCTAAAAAGAGAGGCGGTATCGGCACATGTGTAAACCGGCGACCGCACCCTGGTGTTATACCGGTGAATGCAACTGACGCTAAAATAATATGACTATGGATAATCTGACTGAAAGACAGCAGCAGGCGAAAGCCGCTGCGGAGGTATCGCGGCAGGCTGCCGCGCTCAGTGCCGATGCCGCCAAGGTGGCGGCCAAAGAAGAACTGGCCGCGGCTAAAGCCAAGTCGGCCGGATGTGTGGCTGATGCAAAGGCAAAATCAGCCGAAATGGTTGATGCGGCCAAGGATAAACTTGCCGATGCCAAAGAACTTGCTGCCGAAAAAGCCGCCGACCTCAGGGATAAGGCAGGTGATTTCAAGGATAAGGTCGCCGAAAAAGCTGCCGACCTTAAGGATAAGGCGGGAGATCTCAAGGATAAAGCTGCCGAGAAGGGTGCTTCGATTCTTGACAAGGTAAAGGATTTCACCGCCGATGCCCTTGAGACGGGAGCCGAGAAAGCCGCCGGTCTTGCCGACAAACTGCGGCATTGACGCCTCCCTCGCCTGGAGGTGGAAATGGCGCCTGGAAAAACCGGCCGCCACGGAATTCAGAAATGAGTCCGTGGCGGCCGGTTTTGTGTCTGGCGGCTGGTCAGGATGGTGTGAAGGACTGGAATGAGTTGTCGGAATAAAACACTACGATACTGGTGATTCTTTTCGCCGGGTCGGCCGGCACAGCTACGGTTTCGAGAGGGGCGGGAGCGGGTGTGTCTCTCGGATTGCTCCTGGCTCCGTAAGGCTCGGGTGGAGGCGGGATATACGGCACGAAGCTGTCGGCGGCGGTGTTGGCTTCGACTGCTCCGGGAGTATTGGGCTTGTCTGCATCGGCGGCGGTGTCGGCCGCTGGGTGCGTGTGATCCTCAGTCATGGTGGGGTAGTGCGAGATGACTTTCTGAGTTGGTCTGCCTTCATGTCGCGGGTAAAATGAAATTGAGCCGTCGGATGTCAAAGGGTCCTCCATCCCGGTGCCTTTGGGGGAGGCGCTGCTTTCGGCCGGATTTTCTTCCCGTATTGAAAAAAGGTGTTCCGGCGTGTGGCCGGCGCCGGTGCCTGTGTCTGTGTCTGTGATTCCGGCAAAATCCGTCATGCCGGAATCCGCGGAATTTTCTGATGAAAAATCCGTGTAAGCGCTGCTGCTTCCGTTGAAGCTCGCATCATGCTCATATGCAACGCTATATTCGCATTCCTGGTCGGTTTTGCGGGTGTCTTGAGGCTCTGAGATTCTCGTATTCGCGTCTGCATCCATACTCCCCTCGCCAAACATCAGCCATAACACGGATAAGGCAGGGTAGGCCGCGTGGATTTTTGAGATCAGTTCGTCGGAAATCTTTTTGTTGCGTCCGTTAAGTATCTGTGACAGAGTGGGGCGCGGTATGCCGCACGTATCGGCGAACTGTGATATTGCGATATTGTTCTTCTCCAGAAAGAATTTCAATCGGTTAACAAGGTCCATGGCTATCGGGTTTGTATTTATGAATGTGCAAATGTAATTACTATTCTTCAATAATGCAAATTTTATGGTGTGAAAATGCAAATCGCGTGAATTTGCAAATGTAGTGGTTTTGTTGGGGTGTGGCTTGTGTTTGTAAATTATTAACATCAAATGTGAATTCGCAAACAAAAACAAGAAGCTTGATATATGGTTGTCTGTAATTGGAGGTTCGGGGATGTTAATCTATGGCGTTCTGTTGCTTTCGTGTGATGGTTTATGTTTGTGTGTTAATGGTTATGATTATGAGGTGTATATACTGTGATATAAGCGCTGGCTGGCAGTGTTTGCGTGAAGATTGGTATGCGAACTTCGTGCATAGCTTTATGTTACGAGCTTAGTAAGTATGATTCTCAATGATTTATATGTATATTTAAAATGTGTTAATATATATTTACGGGGTAAAGTTGCATTTTAATCGATGTGATTCGGTGTTGAATGGGCTGTGTGGTTTGCAAATTTTGCCACGGTCGGTTTGTAAAGAGAATGGTGGTTGGGGCTGTTGTCTGGTGTCGGGAGTGTAAACTTGCAGTAGTAAACCTGTGTTGCCTCCGGTTTTAGATGTGAATTTGTGTGTGCGAATTTTGCTTTGCATCAGCAAGCTAATGTTAAATGTTGTTTCGGTTTGCCGATGTAAATAATAATTCGAGAAGGTAAATTGACGCGGATATATTGGATTCGGTTATGTAAATATAGATTTGCGGCCTTTGCGGATGCGGAAGGCTGTGTGTCTGCTTTATCTCGTGTTTATGTTTTCAATACTAAATCCTTGGGATATTCTGCGTGGCCCTCCGGCTCTTTGAAAATATAACAACCATAAAGGCTTGCATAGTTGTGTTAAATGTCGTTTTTAACATTTAAACGGTTATTATAACGTACTTTATGTGTCGTTACGGCCGTTGTTGGCGTGTGCGTCGCCATCGGTCTAAAAAACGGAACTGTTTCTCCTTCATCGCATACTTGTTTTCTGGCGGCAGGCGCGGGCCCTTACTTGCGGCAGTCGGGGCAGTAGCCCTTGAGCATATAGTTGACCGAGTGTGCGTCAAATCCGTCGGGCAGTGGCACCGGAGGCACCGGCAGGTGGTCGAAGCAGTAGACTTTGTGGCAGCTCTCGCAGTAGAAGTGTACATGCATGTGGCCGGGCGTACCGTGGGTATCGCCTCCGGGGCACAGCTCGAATTTCACGATGCCACGGCCGTCCTCTATGGCGTGTACGATGTGGTGCGCGGAGAACAGATTGAGCACGCGGTGTATGCTTGATTTGTCGAGAGTCTGGAGTTGCTCCTCCAGGTCGGCGAGGCTGCGGGGGCTGTCGGATGATATGAGGGCGCGAAGCACAAGTATGCGGTTCGCGGTCGGCTTAACGCCGGCCTTTTCCATGATGTCTTCGATGTTTTCGGGTGCAGGGGTCATATGCGTATGCTGTGGGTTGATATTTGTCTGTGGTGCGGTTTGTGGTGCAAAGGTAGTGATTTTGCCGGATGTGGCACTATGATATATGTGGGGCCGATGTGGATTGCCACCGGGTTGCAACATTTTATGTGTACTTTTGCAAAACAAAACAAACTGCTTTCAACAGACAGTCACAGACCGAAAATTTCGGGCATCTTTCACTCTTCAGCTCAGTCACATAGCCGGGCTCAGCTCCTTCGCTTCAGAGCGAAAGCTGCCTCGAACTTTTCGGCCGGGTATTCACATTTATTTTTAAACAACCTCTAAATATGGAAATTCTGAACTCATTGCTTTTTATGCTCGGCGAGATGTCTCCCTACATTCTGCTCGGGTTTATTATAGCGGGGCTGATACATTCGTTTGTCCCTGCGGATATTTTTGCCCGGCATCTTTCAGGGCGTGGCTGGGGCGCCGTGGCAAAGGCTGCGGCCGTGGGGGTGCCTCTGCCTCTGTGCTCGTGCGGTGTGCTTCCGGCGGCTGTGGCCATGCGTCGCGGGGGCGCCTCCAGAGCGGCCTCCACATCGTTTCTGATAGCCACTCCGCAGACCGGGGTCGACAGCATCGCTGCCACGTGGTCGCTGCTGGGGCCGGCGTTCGCGGTGATCCGTCCGGTTGCGGCTCTTGTCACGGCTCTTGTCGGAGGCCGTGCGGTCGGTGCTACCGAAAAGCCTGCCGCGCAGGCGAAGGTCTGCGTGGCGGCTCCGGCTGAAGCCGGGGCTTCGCGAACGTTTGCCGGCCGGCTGGCCGGTGCATTGCGTTATGGATTTGTCGATCTAGTCGACTCTATTGGGGTGTGGCTTGTGGCGGGACTTGTTGTCGCCGCTCTGATAACGGTATATGTTCCTGCCGATTTCTTCTCATCGCTGGGGGATGCACCGCTGCTTTCGATGCTGCTTGTGGTGCTGATTGCGGTGCCGATGTATGTGTGCGCCACCGGCTCCATCCCTATTGCGCTGTCGCTGATGCTAAAGGGGCTTTCGCCGGGCACCGCCCTTGTGCTGCTTATGGCCGGCCCTGCGGCTAATTTCGCGTCGTTCGCGCTCATCAGCCGCGAGATGGGGCGCAAGGCTGCCGTGGTGTATTTGGTGTCGATTGTGGCCGGGGCGATGGCCTTCGGGCTGGCCGTGGATTATCTGCTGCCTCCGGTATGGTTCGATGTGGCCGTCAGGCATGGCGGATGCGCGCATGGCGCCGGCGCCGGAGTGTTCACATGGGTCTGCTCGGTGGTTATGGCGCTGCTGCTGGCGGCGTCGCTGGTGAGGCGGTTTTTCGCCAGAGGCAGAAATCTCCGGGGCGGCGTCGCGGCTGAATATCATGTGACCGGAATGAACTGCCCCCATTGCCAGGGCGCGGTGGCCCGCGCCATCGGCGAAGTGGAGGGGGTGACCGGGGTCGATGTAAGCCTGTCGACCGGCGTGGCCAGGGTGCAGGGGCGCCACGACGCCGAGGCGGTGGTCCGGGCGGTGCGTGCCGCCGGCTTTGATGTCGACGGCGACCGGTAACGGCGCCGGATGTGTGGCGCGGGGGCGTGTGGTGTCAGGCCATGCGTCCCCGCCGCGGTGTTTTGCCGCTTTGTCAAGCCGGATTTTGAAGTTTGGGAAATTTGGCGTAAATTTGTGAGATATTTTATAAGAGAGAACCAATGTTGACTTATAATACACAGCAACGTCGCCTGGTGCTCCCCGAATATGGCCGCAACATACAGAAAATGGTCGACCATTGCCTTGCAATCGAGGATAGGGAGGAGCGCACCCGTTGCGCCCATGCGATAGTTGGCGCCATGGCCAATCTTTTCCCCGAGTTGCGTTCGGCCGACAACAGCCATAAGCTCTGGGACCATATAATGATAATGTCCGATTTCCGCCTCGACGTGGATTTCCCCTGCGAGGTGATTGCCCGTGAGCAGCTCGCCTCCCGTCCGGAGCGGGTGGATTACACCCAGGCGCCGATGCGTATGCGCCATTACGGCCGGATTGTGCAGCAGATGGTGGAGAAAGTGCGGCAGATGCCCCAGGGGCCGGAGCGCGACGAGGTGATACTCCTTGTCGCCAACCAGATGAAGAAGCAGATGCTCGCCGTCAACCCCGACGGCGTGGAGGATGCCCGTATATTCAAGGATCTGGCCGACATGACCCGTGGGGAAATCCGTCTTAATCCGGCGGAGACGAGCCTGCATCAGTTCAGGGCGGCCCCTGTGGCGTCGGCCAAGTCGAAGAAGAAAAAACGCCGCTGAGCCTCCGCACCATGATAAAGGAAGATAATCTCCGCGCGGCAGGCCGCATCGTCAAGACGCACGGCGTCGGCGGCGAGATGGTGGTGACCTTCGGCTGTGATGTGCCCCCCTGGGAGGAACTGCGATGCATATTCCTGATGATGGACGGCCTGCCGGTGCCGTTCTTTGTAGAGAGCTCACGCCCTAAAAGCGCAGAGAGCGATCTGATAATGCTTGACGGCGTGGAGTCGGAAAAAGAGGCTTCGGCGCTGTGTGGCAAAACGGTCTATGTTGCCGCGGATGAGCTGGAGGCGGCCGTAGATGCCCCCGATTTCAGCGAAGGGTTCTATGTCGACGACCTTGTGGGCTTCCGGGCTGTCTCCGACGACGGCCGTCTTGGCGGAAAAATCGCCGCGCTGGAATCCTCCACCGCCAATTGTCTGTTTATAATAGAGACGGATGCCGGCACGGAGATGCTTGTGCCTGCCGCAGGTGAATTCATATCGGAAGTCGATCCGGAGAGGCGCACCGTCACGCTGTCGCTGCCGGAGGGGCTGCTTGACTGATTCTGCCTTTAATTCATATACAACCGCATAATATTTATCCGAGGATAATTATGGAATTTGACGAGAACAGAGTAGTTGAATATATAAACCGGAGCCTTGAGTCTTCCGGCCGCCCCGCATATGATTCCGATGAGATTCTTAATGTCGTGGATATGATATGGGATTTCTACGAGGAGAACGGCATGCTTGACGTCGACCTTGAGGAGGATGACGATCCGGAGGAGGATGTCGAGCAGGATCTTGTTGATTACGTATGCCGTATGCTCCGCAAGGATAAGGGCGCCTGCGTGCTTGCCGAGGATGTGCCTCTGATAGTGAAAGCTGAAATTGAATACGAGGATTCGCTCCTTGACTGATGATATGCCGTATATGTTCAACCGAAACACAGGATTAAACAGGACCGGAGTGATTGCCGGGGCGCTGATGCTGGCGGTCTCGCTCTCAGGTGCCCCTGCGGCTGTGGCGCAGGATGCCGGCGCAACCCCGGTCGCGCTTCAGGAAGAGCTTGCCGAACTGACGATGGAGGAGACCCTTTTGCTCCCGCAGGTGCCCCAGAAGCAGAAGCCTTATATAAAGGAGTATATGCTCCGTGAGGCCAGGGCCCTCCAGAAGCTGGGCTACACCGTCGAGACAATGCGCCAGGGAGAGGTCGTGGTGGCCACTGTGCCCTGCGGGCGCCTTTTCCTGCCCAACGACACCACTCTGATGCCGTCGGCCGGCAATGAGCTTAAGCATTTTCTGCCTTATTTCCGGACCCCGGGCAAGTTCAAGGTGATTCTTGCCGTGCACTCCGACGACACCGGCTCCGAGCCGTATCTTTATTCTCTGACGGAGAAACGCGTGCTGGCGCTCTACGACTATTTCGACGCCCATGCGGCCCAGACCGAGAATCTCATGGGGTATCCCCTTGGGCCGTCCGAGCCGTTGAAACCGAACACCTCCATAGCCAGCCGCGGAGCCAACCGCAGGGTGGAGATTTTCATCGTGCCTGGCCCGGTGCTTGTCAGCGAGGCCAAAAGCGGGAGATAAAACAGATCTATAACGAAAACCAACAGATAAATCATTGTTTTTTGCCATGGCAAAAGAACTCAAAGACCTCACCAAGCGAGCTGACAACTACTCGCAGTGGTACAACGACCTTGTAATCAAGGCCGACCTTGCCGAGCAGTCGCCTGTGCGCGGCTGCATGATCATCAAGCCCTACGGTTATGCCATATGGGAGCGCATGCAGCAGACTCTTGACGGAATGTTCAAGGAAACGGGCGTGCAGAACGCCTATTTCCCTCTTCTCATCCCCAAATCATTCCTCTGCAAGGAAGCGGAGCATGTGGAGGGTTTCGCCAAGGAGTGCGCTGTTGTGACCCATTACCGTCTGAAAAACGACCCTGCCGGCAACGGCGTGGTGGTCGATCCGGAGGCGCGCCTGGAGGAGGAGCTTATCATCCGTCCGACTTCCGAGACCATCATCTGGAACACATACCGCAACTGGATCACCTCCTACCGTGACCTCCCTATCCTCTGCAACCAGTGGGCCAATGTGATGCGCTGGGAGATGCGTACCCGCATGTTTCTGCGCACCTCTGAATTCCTGTGGCAGGAGGGGCATACCGCCCATGCCACACGCCAGGAGGCGGAGGATAAAGCCAAGGAGATGCTGGAGGTCTATGCCACTTTCGCCGAGAAATATCTCGGAGTGCCCGTGGTGCGTGGCGTCAAGAGCGCCAACGAGCGTTTCGCGGGAGCCATCGACACCTATACCATAGAGGCGATGATGCAGGACGGCAAGGCGCTCCAGTCGGGCACCAGCCATTTCCTGGGTCAGAACTTCGCCAAGGCTTTCGATGTGACTTTCATAAACCGGGATAACAAGCCCGAGTATGTATGGGCTACGTCGTGGGGCGTGTCCACCCGTCTGATGGGCGCTATGATAATGTGCCATTCCGACGACAACGGCCTTGTTCTGCCGCCGCATATCGCACCCATCCATGTGGTGATAGTGCCGATATTCAAGAACGACGAGCAGCTCCGTGCCATCTCCGAAAAAGTGCAGCCGATCATCGACGAGCTGAAGGCTCTCGGCATACGCGTGAAGTATGACGATGCCGACAACCGCCGCCCGGGCTTCAAGTTCGCCGATTACGAACTCAAGGGTGTGCCTGTGCGCCTGGCGATCGGAGCGCGCGATATCGAGAACGGCACCGTGGAGCTTATGCGCCGCGACACTCTGGAGAAGCAGGTCGAGCCTCTTGAAGGCATAGCCGGATTTATCCGCAATCTGCTCGAGGAGATTCAGACAAACATCTACGACAAGGCTCTTGCTCGCCGCCGTGAGATGACCCGCAATGTCGACACCTACGAGCAGTTCAAGGAGGAGATCGAAAAAGGCGGTTTCCTGATGTGTCACTGGGACGGCACTCCCGAGACCGAGGAGCGTATCAAGGCCGAGACAAAGGCCACAATCCGCTGCATACCGGTTGACGCTCCTCAGGAAGAGGGCGTGGATATGCTCACCGGCAAGCCATCGCACCGCCGTGTGATTTTCGCCCGCAACTATTGATTTTTGAAAGCGTACAGACTGCTATGGAAGAACGGAAACCGGTAATTGCCATTGTGGTGCCCTGCTATAACGAAGAGGAGGCATTGCCTCATTCCGTGCCGGAGCTACTCGGAGTTCTGGATGATATGAGTGCGCGCGGCATCGCCTCGCCCGAAAGCTATCTGTTGCTTTGCAACGACGGCAGCCGCGACCACACATGGCAGACGATAGAAGAGTTCCACCGCGCCGACAAGCGTGTGAAGGGGCTCTCCCTGGCCCACAACCGCGGGCATCAGTATGTGCTCCTTGCCGGCCTTATGGAGGTGAGGGGGAAATGCGATGCCGCAATATCGATCGACGCCGACCTCCAGGATGACCCGCGGGCCATCGCCGACATGGTGACGGAGTTCAACAAAGGGAAAGAGATTGTCTACGGCGTGCGTTCTTGCAGGCAGACCGACACGGCTTTCAAGCGCACCACAGCCCACGCCTTCTACTCGTTCCAGCGGGCCATGGGGCTTGAGACCGTATATGACCACGCCGACTACCGCCTTATGAGCGACCGCGCCCTCGGCATGCTGGCGCAATACGGCGAGTCCAATCTCTTTCTGCGCGGCATCATCCCGCAGATAGGGCTGGATAACGCCATTGTGAGATACGAACGTAACCCCAGGGTGGCCGGTGAGTCGAAGTATCCGCTGTCAAAGATGCTGAGTTTCTCCATTGACGGCATCACATCGTTTTCGGCGCGCCCGATGCGCTGGATTTTTCTCACCGGCATGACTCTGCTTGTGGCGGCACTTCTTGTGGCGGTGTATGTGCTGATTTCCTATTTCTGCTCCGACCATATTAGTGCCGGATGGGCGTCGATAATGCTGTCCGTATGGATTCTCGGTTCGCTGATATTGATCTCGATCGGAATCGTAGGGGAGTATATCGGCAAGATATTCAACGAAGTCAAGCACCGGCCCCGTTATGCCGTGCGCGACGTGCTCTGGGACTGAGCGCCCCCCTCCGGTCGCGCTCCCATTCCGATAACACCTCCTCATGCCGACTACGGCATGAGGAGGTGTTATCGGAATATGTGTGTCGCGCCCTCACGGCTCTTTCATTTAAGATAAAAATAAAGACATATTTTCCCTTACCCGGTTTGTTGAGAATCGGGTAAATTTTCATGATTGTATTTCAGGTAGTTATCTTTTTCTGAAAATCAGATTTATTTTCATTTTTGGTAAAGAAACCGCATCAATCGGGTAAAGCTCATCGAGACATGGCGCATAAGTTCTGCCACGCCTTTTCTTTTGTCAGATCGCTTTTTGCGCAACCCTTTCCATATAGAAAATACAGAGTAGACCATTCTTTGGATTGTGTCAAGGTTGCGGGCGGCCTTTGCCGACTTGCGCTTCACCTTGTCTTGCAGCAGATTTACATCCAGTCCCCAATGCATACTTTCTATCGACCAGTGATGGCGCACAATGGAACCCAGGAAAGGAGTGTCTGCCGGCA
>SCEJ01000263.1 GCA_004102785.1 Muribaculaceae bacterium Isolate-013 (NCI) | reverse complement strand
ACATCAGTCGCTCCCAGTCTATCTTAACGTTCATTAGTGTACGGTCGCCTACACAAGTAGCATCAAGCTGGTTTACCTCCGCGTTTGGATGCATCAGATAAACACGTATATCGTCAATATACATGTCACCTCCCGACGTTGATGCCGAGTTGTTCTCTATCTGAAGCATATACGAGTCATAATTGGCAACATTCGGGTCGTTATTAATAAACGAGAAATAAACCTGATACCATTCGTTATGCCCTGAGCCTGTACCTGGATCTCCCGCTGTAAGAAGCGTTGTGGTACGTATCTGGCTGCTCGAATGGCGATATATAGGCGTATAGGTCACTGTCCCGTCTGGATTATTCTTTACACCCATAATCGTGAACATTACAGCGGCGTCATCGTTACTGGATGTACCTGAGCTCTTA
>SCEJ01000262.1 GCA_004102785.1 Muribaculaceae bacterium Isolate-013 (NCI) | reverse complement strand
ACCTCCTGCAATTCCTTTGCCGCTGACGGTAGCTACGCGTTCTCCGGGACGTAGCGATGCGCCGGCGACTGCACGTGGCGACAGCCGAACTATGCCCGCCGAACGGGATGACAGTATTTGTCGCCCAGTGCCGGGTACTGCTTCGAGCGCGCCCCACGCCCGGACTATGCGAGGCAGCTTGCAGTCTGCAACCTGTTCGACTTTGACGCCAAATCGAGGTGCCGACGGTGGCGATAATATGATTTCTTCTGAAGAATGTTCGTGTTCCTCGCTTTCGGACTCGGCATGATTGTCATGTCCTGTACATGAGATAAGTCCTGAGAATACAAAAGTTGCCGCAAGTGTTAATACACTACGGCAATAATGAATATTAGTCGGTATCATTGCTTGATTGGTTTTCATGGCGCTAATTTA
>SCEJ01000261.1 GCA_004102785.1 Muribaculaceae bacterium Isolate-013 (NCI) | reverse complement strand
ACATCCCCATGCCTTAGCCTTATTTTCTTTCTCTTAACCATATCTCTGTATCCTAACTTTAATATCTTTATCAAGTGCGCAGGGGCTTTCGAAAGCCCCATTTTTCTTGACTTTTTTAGTCCACAGAGTTACAATTATCTTGTCTATATAAGTAGCTCTGTGAGCTGGCCGGCATCGCCAAATGCCGGCTTTTTTATTGTTCTTCTTAGACAGGCTCTACTATGTAATTATCCGGTGACCAGTAGTACCGCTTTTTGCCTGTCAGCAGGTACTCCACGCCCTGGATCTCCCTGTCGTAGTACTCCACTGTGCGTTTAAAATCTGCCCTCTCACGCTGCAGGCGGTCCAGTATGACCTGGATGGCATCATCGGTGATTGTGATATACCGGATGCCCTTCATCATGACCAGATGTG
>SCEJ01000260.1 GCA_004102785.1 Muribaculaceae bacterium Isolate-013 (NCI) | reverse complement strand
GATCAGGGATAAGATCAGCAGGAGCCCAACCGCGTAGTGCCATTTTTTCAGTCGTACCCGCGACAACAGATCTGCTGCGATATAGGCCGGAATGATCAGCAGCACCGATCTATGGAACGTACATCCCAGCAGCACCCAGAGGATAAACTTGCCGTACTCGCCCCGCAATACGTATTTTTGCGCATACATGGCCAATGCCAGTGCGAAATAATACCTCACGGAATTCATGCTGTTAAAATAGAAGCCCTGGGTCAGCAGTAAAAACAGGGACACTACGTACCAGTCCGCCTGATCATGCAGTGCTTTCAGGAAGAAAAACACCGTGACCAGCGAAAAAAATCCGAAGATCGGCAGATAGGAGCCCTCGCCGAAGATCCAGTGGAACAGCTTCACCAGCCCGACGAAGCCTTTTTC
>SCEJ01000259.1 GCA_004102785.1 Muribaculaceae bacterium Isolate-013 (NCI) | reverse complement strand
AATATCATTTACCGCAACAGGAACTGTAGACGGTTCTCCTCCGGTTATATTAAGGCGGTTGACGATGATGTTGTTATTTTGCAATTCATCAACGATTCGCCAAAGTTTATCATGGTCAAATGTTTTGCCTGTGTTTTTGCAATTTTCATTAGAACAGAAAGCACAGTGAGCATTACACCCGTTTGTTACTTTTATAAATACATTTACCGATGGTGGTATAGGATGTGCGGGGTAGGAACCATGCTTACATCCCAATCTCTTAATCTCTATTTCTTTGTCGAACAATGTAAGTTTCATTGTTATTTAGTCGATATATGATTCGTTTGTGATTGTGAAGAACAAACAAAAGTCGGTTAGGCCCAATAGGCAGTTAATAATGGGAAAAATTTGTCATGTGTTCTGCTGTTAGTCGCTG
>SCEJ01000258.1 GCA_004102785.1 Muribaculaceae bacterium Isolate-013 (NCI) | reverse complement strand
GTGATGGGCAGCAGCTCGATGGCGTTGACCCCGAGCTCTTTGAGATAGTCGAGTTTCTCCATGGCTTTGGCTACTGTGCCGTCCCCCTTGGCCTGGCCTTCCGTGCCTGTGAAGTCGCGCAGGAGCAGCTCGTAGATGATGAGGTCGCTCTGCTTGACGCCTTTGAAAGAGGTGACGTTCCAGTCATAGTCCTCGCGGGCCGAGTTGTAGACGGCCACCGGCACATTGGCAATCTTGGCCGAGGGATAGGCCGGCGTGTCGGGAAATACGTCAGAGGGGATAAGGCCGTCGTTCCACGGGTCGAGGATGAGACGTCCGTAAGGGTCACCCACCTGTGTGGAGCCGTCAACGATATAATAATACATATGGTCTTTGCCGTCGGCGAGCGAGGCCACGGTGGTGTGGAAAGCTCGTAT
>SCEJ01000257.1 GCA_004102785.1 Muribaculaceae bacterium Isolate-013 (NCI) | reverse complement strand
CCTATGCCAACAGCCATACTCGGCGCACTTGAGCCGGCGTCAGCGATATTGTTCGGCGTCACCATACTCGGTCAGGGCATAACTTCACAGGAATTTCTGGGATTGGTGCTTATCGTCGGAGCCGTCACTACGGTTATTGCCGGGCAGAGCGTGTCAACTGTGCTGATACGTGTCCGTAAAATGTTTCCGCGTCTGCCGTTTAAGCGCTCCGGAAAGCATTGATATGTAAGATTATAGCATTAAAGGTGAAAAATAATAAATAAAAAAGCCTCAAAAAGTTGGTGGATTAAAACAAAATTATTAACTTTGCAGTGCAAAACCCAAAAGCAAGGTTCCTTGGCCGAGTGGTTAGGCACCGGTCTGCAAAACCGTTTACAGCAGTTCCATTCTGCTATGAACCTCAAAATCAATAAAAG
>SCEJ01000256.1 GCA_004102785.1 Muribaculaceae bacterium Isolate-013 (NCI) | reverse complement strand
TGGGAGCATTGGTGACACCTGTAGCTATCGTGCGGCCAATCATGTCGACAATCTTGACATCGGCATTGGTGTCGGCGTTGGCTACGATGGTGTTACCCTCCACCGTAACTTTCACATTTACAGCGGCCATATCCGATACGATATTCCCCACGCTGCTGAGCGACTCGCCCCAGATGATGGCTGATGCCTTTTCGTTATTGAGGCTTACAGCCTGCACGCCAATCTTGTATTCACCCACTTCATTGTAGGGAAGAGTGTATTTGTTGACGAAGGGACGGATGGCGATGTTCTTGTTTTCGGCAACTTTCACGAAACCGGTAACGGGGTCAACGGGCAGATTGGCGATAACCTTGCCTGAAGGAGTCAGCACCACTACATTATATGCGCAGTTATATGCGTCTACGTCATCCCATTCG
>SCEJ01000255.1 GCA_004102785.1 Muribaculaceae bacterium Isolate-013 (NCI) | reverse complement strand
ACAGCGATGCCTTCCATTTTGGCTACATTCTCTTTGAGAGCTCTGCGTTCTATGGGCAGGGGCGAGTCGCCGGCGGTCCAGCCTTCGCCATATACGAAAATCGAGGGGTTGATGTCCTTGAGTTCGCGGGCTACCTGATTCATCGTTTCAGTGTCATGTATTACCATGAGGTCGAAACGAAATCCGTCGATATGATATTCCTTTGCCCAGTATTTTACTGAGTTCACTATGAAATCACGCATCTGCTGGCGCTCCGATGCGGTTTCGTTTCCGCAGCCTGATGCGTCGCTGTATGAGCCGTCGGCGCGGTGGCGATAGTAATATCCGGGCGCGGTGAGAGAGAAGTTCGAGTCATCGTTGTTGGCTGTGTGGTTGTATACAACATCCATGACAACGCCTATGCCGGCGTCGTGCAGA
>SCEJ01000027.1 GCA_004102785.1 Muribaculaceae bacterium Isolate-013 (NCI) | reverse complement strand
CCACGAAGCGGTTGTAGGAGAATGTCTGCGGAAACAGATGCTTCCAGTGAATGCGCACACATCCCAGATAATAGTGCTTGAAGTTTCGGTACGAATTGAAGTGGAAACAGATCAGAATCGTGATGACCTCGGCATCCGACATCATGCGCTTTCTTTTCCGTTTTGGAGTGTCAGTTGTGGACGGAAGGGCGTTTTTTGCCATCTCAACCTCAAATTCCTTGCAGAAATCATCGGCAATACAAAAAATTTCTGTAACTTTACTTTCGGTAATCATGATATAGTATTTATTGTTTGGCACCTCTAAATTACTAAATATCAGTGATATTACCAAAAGAATCGGCAGCTTTTTCAAGCTGCCGATTCAGCTTTTTTATGGTGTTCCTTATCCCGAACTCGCGTTTTCCGGCAATTCAGCCTCCGGCGAATTCATAAAAGAGTACCTCCGCACCTCATCTTCCTGCCACCGCATCTCCATGTCACCTCCCCACCCGACTGCCCGAACCGGGACCGGATACGGGTACAATCACCGCGGCCATTCGCAACTTCCCGGCCTCGCCGTGCAAATAATGAAAGCCCGGCGCCGAGATGGCGCCGGACTTCCGGAGGTATGCTTGGTGTTATGACTAAGCGGGTGTGATTAGTCCTCGTTGAGGTTCACGCGCTTGAAAGCGACTGCAACGAGGCCCTTCTGGGTCTGGTCGAGGAACTGGCCTACGGTGAGCTTCGAGTCCTGTACGTACTCCTGCTCCATGAGGCAGCTCTCCTTGAAGAACTTGTTGAGGCGGCCGTTGGCGATGTTCTGAATCATCTGCTCGGGGAGGTTTGCAGCCTTGGCCTCAGCGGCTTCCTTCATGATTTTGCGACCCTTCTCCACATCCTCGGCTGTAATCCAGCCTTTGGCCATGTTTGATTCGATGTGGTCGTCGGTATCGAAGTGGTTGGGGTTGAGACCGGCCTTTTTGAGAGCGGCTTCAACAGCCTTCTGCACCTGCTCGGCCTTGGTTTTCTCCACGGCAACGGCGATTTCCTGGTCGATGGTGGCCTGGGGCACATCCTGGCGGCTTACAGCCACGGGGTTCATCGATGCAATCTGCATGCACACTTCGCGGCCCACCTGGGGGTCAACACCCTCGAGGTTGAAGCCCACGATAGCGGCGAGCTTGTTGTTGAAGTGGTTGTAGGCGGCGGTGGTGGGAGCCTCCACAACTTCGTATGCGCCGATTTCGGTCTTCTCGCCGGTTTTGCCGGACTCCTCGGTAACGAGGTCGGCAACGGTGAGGCCATCAACGGTCACAGCCTTGAGCTCGTCGACATTCTTGCAGCGGTTTGCCACGGCGAGGTCGAGGAGTTTCTTGGTGAGGTTCACGAAGCCTTCGTTCTTAGCCACGAAGTCGGTCTCGCACTGGAGGGCGATCACAGCAGCGAAGTTGCCGTCGTTCTTGGCGAGCACGCAGCCTTCGGCAGCCACGCGGTCTTCGCGCTTGGCGGCTACGGCCTGGCCCTTCTTACGGAGGATTTCAACTGCGGCCTCAATGTCGCCGTTGGTCTCGGCAAGAGCCTTTTTGCAGTCCATCAGGCCGGCCTGTGTGAGGTGGCGCAGCTTGGTGATTTCTGCCATTGTTACTGCCATAACTATCTGAAGTTTAATTGGTAGTTTGAAATTTGAATTTATTATTCGGCAGCCTCTGCGGGAGCTTCGGCAGCGGGAGCCTCGATGGCTTCAGCCTCGCCTTCGTTGCGGCGAACGGCGCGGCGGCGCTCGCGGCGGGGAGCGGCCTCTTCGCCGGCGGCGGCGTTGTCAACTTTCTCGGCCTTGCGCTCTTCGAGACCTTCGGCCATAGCGGCGCAAACGGTGTCGAGGATGAGTTCGATCGACTTCGAGGCGTCGTCGTTGCAGGGGATCACGTAGTCGATGTTGGTGGGGTCGGAGTTGGTGTCGACCATAGCGAATACGGGGATACCCAGACGGTTGGCCTCGGCAACGGCGATGCGCTCCTTCAGCACGTCAACCACGAACAGAGCCGAGGGGAGACGGTTGAGGTCGGCGATCGAGCCGAGAGTCTTTTCGAGTTTGGCGCGCTGGCGTGAAATCTGAAGTTTCTCGCGCTTCGAGAGGTTATCGAAAGTGCCATCCTTGGTCATCTTGTCGATGGAAGCCATTTTCTTCACGGCTTTGCGGATGGTGGGGAAGTTGGTGAGCATACCGCCGGGCCAGCGCTCGATCACGTAGGGCATCCCTACGGCCTGGGCCTTTTCGGCAGTAACTTGTTTGGCCTGTTTTTTAGTGGCAACAAAGAGAACTTTCTTGCCCGATTTAGCTATCCCTTTGAGAGCTGCGGCAGCTTCTTCAACTTTAGCAGCGGTCTTGTAGAGGTCAAGGATGTGGATACCGTTGCGCTCCATGAAGATGTACGGAGCCATGGCAGGATTCCATTTGCGTTTGAGGTGACCGAAGTGGCAGCCTGCCTCGAGAAGTTGGTCAAAAGTGGGAGTTGACATTTTTGTAAAAAGATGTGTTTACGTTCTTTTTTGTTACAACCCCGGGGTAGGGAACGTAGGGGTCCATCCGCGGGATTTAGATACTAAACTCTGGAGAGGAGGTGACGTTCATGCGGCTGCGGGACAGGCGTCTGCGCCGTGCAGGACAGCCGGCATGTGATGGGAATGATCAGCGCTTGGAGAACTGGAAGCGTTTGCGTGCTTTGGGACGACCGGGTTTCTTACGTTCAACAACGCGGGGGTCACGGGTCATGAAGCCTTCGGCACGGAGAGCTTTCTTGTCGTCGGGATTAACCTTAACGAGAGCGCGGGCGATGGCGAGACGGAGAGCCTCGGCCTGGCCTTTGTAGCCGCCGCCGTCGAGGTTAACGGCGATATCGTACTTCTCTACGCAGTCAAGAGTCTTGAGGGGCTGGAGCACGATGTACTGGAGAATCGACGAGGGGAAGTACTTGTCGAGTGTGCGGCGGTTGTGGTGGCAGGAGATCGTGATCACGCCGTTACCTTCCTTCAGGATAACGCGGGCCACGGCGGCCTTACGGCGGCCAACTGCATTTACATTTTCCATAATTAATAGGTGGAGTGGTTGGTTTTGGCGTTAATTACTTGATGGTGTTGACATCTACCACCTTCACGTTCTGGCCCTGATGGGGATGCTCCGGTCCGTTGTACACGTGGAGGTTCTTGATGAGCTTGCGGCCCAGACGGTTCTTGGGGAGCATGCCTTTTACCACACGGATGTAGAGGGGGTGCATACCGGGCTTGAGGTGCTTGTTGAAGGATTTCTTCATGAGCACTTCGGGGGTAAGCTCGCGCTGACCGCCGGGATAGCCGGTGTAGTTGTAGTAGATGCGGTCGGTCATCTTGTTGCCGGTGAGCACGCACTTGTCGGCATTTACGATGATAACGTTGTCGCCGCACTCCACGAAGGGTGAGTAGGAGGGTTTGTTCTTGCCGCGGAGAAGTTTGGCAACTTTCGAGCAAAGACGGCCCAGTACCTGGTCGGTGGCGTCGATTACGAGCCACTCGCGCTCTACGTTTTGAGCGTTAGGAGTAAGGGTTTTGTAGCTTAAAGTATCCACTTTTAAAACTTTGATTAATAAAAAATTAAGATGGCACGAACCACATTAAAGCCCGGCCAAAGGCTTTGCCGCGCTCGGCCGATTCGATTGTTTTGGATAGTAATCGGACTGCAAAGGTACAAACTTTCAGCGAATTATACAAACAAGTGCCCGCGCCTTTTTTCAACACAACCGCCCTCCGCCAGTAGGCTCGCGGGGCGCCGCAACCGGAACAAAGTTGATTTTCAATAGATTACCACTCTTACGGCCACACCACGCGCCAAACACCCGAAAAAAGCAGACCAGTGTGCCTGAATCACATTGATTCGGGCACACCGGTTTCAGTTCAATATTTCATTATCAGCAAGCGCCAATGCCGGCTGACTGCCGGCGCTGACGCTCGGCGCGGCATCAGAGCACAACCTTGGCGGCGGCGGCACCGGCTTTCACCACGAACACACCGCTGGCGTCGACAGCCACGGGTGCTGCGGCGGTGCCGGCGGCAACCTTGCGGCCGGTGAGGTCAAACACCTCTACGGCAGTGGCGGCGTCAACACCCTCCACCGAAATCATTCCGGCTGCGGCCGACACCTTGATTTCGCCGTCATTGTCGGCGCCTATCTCGTCGATAGCCACGAAATCATCGCCGATGTTGTGCACTTCGGGGCAGGGGGAGATTAAGCGCAGGGTTGACACATTGCGGTATTCGTCGAACTCCATACGCACGGCGCGGAGTATGTAGCCGTAAACAAAATCATCGTCGGTATCGGCGGTGGTGTCGATTTCAAACGAATTCACACCCTCCTGCGCGTCAAGCACATGAAGATCCGCCGCATAACCGATCACATCGCCGGCGCCGAGCTGGGCCTCAACCTTGAGGTTATTGATCCACAGCGCCGAATAACCCGAGCCATAGAAGCTCAGACGGGTACGGTTCACATAAATCTGCGGCACGCATTCCTCCGAATAATCCTGGAACTTGGTCTTGCTCAGGTCGGAATATTCGTAGATATGGCCTTCTACGGGTTTGTAGTCGTAGTTGGCCTCGTTCCACCAGTCGTCGCTCCAGGTGTAGAGAGCGAAGCCACCGGTCACAGATTCGGCCTCATTTGCCAGCGCGCACTGCACGAAGAGCCTGCGGTTTTCGGGAGCCACACCCAGGAGGTTGTAGTCAGGCGAGAGCATGTATGCGCCGCCGAAGATATCGCTGTTGTCAGAGCCGGCGAACTGGTTGAAAGTGTCGATACCGATTGCTTTATCCATATACAGCGGAGTCTTCACATACCATCCGGGGCAGTCGGGAAGATAATCCCATACGGCGCCGCGCTCCTCGTGCTTTGTCATCGTGCCTGTCGACTCGATATGACCGAAGTCGGTATCGGCCAGGAGGAAACGCTCCTCGGCGGCTGCCTTGTGTTTCTTGTAGACAACCAAATGGTAGTTGGTTATTTCCTCGTCAGTATTTGCCTGCCATGTAATGGTAACCTTGCCGTCCTCCACTGTTTCTGACAGCATTTCCGGGGCGGGGAGCATGAACACGGCCTTTGCCGGAATCATAGCGCCGGCAAAAAGGGTGGCGAGTAAAAGTTTTTTCATTCGATGTGATTTAAAATTAAAGAACTATTCTCTATCTGAATTAATCTCCGGGCAAAGAATCATATCCGATGCCGATTTACATTGGCAAAGATATGCATTTATTTTGAATAATCATACAAAACAATGCATAAATTCGCATTATCCCTGCCTGTCGGACTGATTTTTGCCAAAAAGAGAAAAAAACCGGGGTGCGGTTATATTTGAAACCGCACCCCGGTTAATGAATTGTCATTGTATTCAGTCGACGCGCACTTTGGCAACGGCACCGCCGGATACATGCACTATGTAGACGCCGGGGGCAAGAGCCACGCGCTCGCAGTCGCCGAGCGACGCCACCGATGCTGCCACACGGCCGTCGGGGGTCAGAACCGAGGCGGCACGTCCCTGCATACCCTCAACGACAACCGCCCCGGCCTCGCCGCGGATTGCGCCGAAGCTTACGGTCTCGCCGAGCGAGGAGGTCAGGGCCACGAAGGTGTTCGACATCGGGTGTTCCACCTCATTGCCGTTGGCAACGGCCACGGCAGCCACATTGAAGCGGTCGCCCTTCTTCCATGAATCTACGGCGAAGCTGGTTTCAGGATGCGCCGAGGCGATTCTGTCACCGTTGCGGTAGATGTGGTAGCCGGTCAGGGGCACCTCCGACACCGGTGTGTAGAACACATCGTCGAGAGCCACGCCGAAGATATCCTTGCTGCGGTAGTGGAAAGCGAAGTAGCGGGCATCGTCGGGGAGAGTTTTCTCCAGCGGGTTCCAGCCGCGCATATTCTGCGAATAGGTCTGCAGGAGGGTGAAGTCGGCAGGCTCGCGTCCGGTCGAGGAGTACATCAGGTCAATCTGCTCGGTGCCGTAGAGCGAGTTGAGCACATTGAAGCGGAACGACACCTTGGAGCCTCCGGCCACCTCGGGCGAGATGAGCCAGTCGTCGGCGGCTGAGCCGTCGTCGGGGCATACCGCCAGAAGGTACTGGTCGCCGCTGTGGGCCTTGAGGTCGAGGTCAATGCCGTTTTCAGCCGAGGCGTTCATCACCTGGAAAGCGCGGGGTGAGTCGCAGCCCGGATAGGTCACATTCTGTGCGATGGCGTATGGCACTTTTCCGTCGGCATCTATATTGAGCCATGAACCGAGGTTTTCGCTGAAGTCGAAAGGAGCATAGCCCTCGAAATCGTCGTTGCCGGTCGAGCCGAGCTCAGGGGCGGTCCAGCCCAGTAGAAGCCCGTTGTCAGAGTGCGAGCCGGAGAGGTCGGTCACCACGGGGCGTCCGCCGGTCACAATCCTCACGTCGGCATAGTCGGAGTCATCGTCGGGCATCTCGTCGGAGTATTCCGTGAGCGAGAAAGTGAGGCGTGCCTCCCCTATCATCTCCGCCACAGGGCGGAAATCAAATCCGATTTCAAGCGAAGCCTCCGGGGCGATGCTGTTGTCGGCGGGCACGCGCGAAGGCTCCACGGTCTCGGTGACATCGCCGTATGAAACAGTCAGGCTGAAGTCGGGGAGCTGCTGGGCGGTGAGCGAGCCGTTCGTCACTTTGGCGGTGAGGGTATAGAGCTGCCCCACCTTCATCTCGGCGGGCGCCTGCAGGCGGGTCGAGAGCTGCTTGCCATAGGTCGACTTCACCGAGTAGCTGCGGAGCACGAACGCCTGGGGCGCGGCATCAAACGAGGCCACGATGTAGAGGTTCACCCATGCCTTGTCAAGAAGCGAGGCGGGGAGGTCGAACGTATAATCCTTCCATCCCTCGGAGCCCTTGCCGGAGATTTCGCCGATTTTCACATCGTCCATGCCGTAGGATGCGGCATACACGGTGGCAGGGGCGGCCTGCGGGGCATCGTAGACACACATGGTGATCTGCGGCGCATGGGCGCCCACGGTGGAGAATTTCGGGAGCGACACGCGACCCAGGGGCGACACCGGTGCCGAAGCCTCGATACACATCAGCGCGCTTCCGGCATCTTCGCCGAGCGAGGGATAAATCAGCGCGGGGCTGTCAAGGAACCAGTTTGTGGAGTAATCCTCGGTCGGGGTGTCGGTCACCACCGGCGAGTAGGTGTAGGTGCCCTTTGAGAGGTCCTCGGTCAGCGGCAGCGAATAGGGGGCGCCTGTCACGCCGTAGCCCACGCCGATCTGCGACTCCCCTTTCGAGTTGGTGGCGCTTACGCCCACAAAGGTGATATCCTGGAGGAGTCCGGCCTCGAATGTATATGAATTCTGGCCTACGGGAAGCTCCACAACCTTGCTCCAGTAAAGGCCCTGGGGGTCAATCGGGGTATAGATGGTGTGCGAGAGGCCGGCCACATCGATTGCGCCCCCCTGCTCGCCGCGCGCGGGGTCGGTCCATGTCAGGGTCAGACTCATGTTGTCGGCCGACACTTCGGAGGTCACCACCGGGCTCGACGGACGGTCAAGGCCGCAGTACACCGTGGTCTCTGCCGGTTCGCCGGCTCCGTATGCTGCCGACGAGGCCACCACGGTGATGGTGCTGTGGCCGTCGGGGGCGGCCAGCGACACGCTCACCCTCTCGCCCGGCAGGCCGGTGACGGTGGCGGTGGCGCCGGTGGCGGAGGTAACGGTAGCGGTAAGTGATGCCGAGGCGTCAAGAGCCGTGCCGTTGATGGCCTCGGTGGGGAGAGTCAGCGACACATTTGCCAGGAGCGCGCCCGAGACATCGCCTGCGGCGTCAATATCGGAGCATGCCGCCGGGGCGAGCACCGACTTGCCGGCATCGGTCACCGAAACATTCATTATCGAGAGGGTGTGGGCCGACCCTGCCGAGCGGCGGTGTATGCCCACATGGTAGTTGCCCGCGGCCGGGGCTATCCATTCGCCGGCCACCGGAGCGTAGAGATAGGTCTTGAAGCCTTCGGCCTCGACGACCTTTGTCATAGCCTCGGGAGTGGGCGAGGTGCCGATGCAGAGGTCGAAATCCTCAGGATACTGCTCGAGGTATGCGCGGGCCTCCACGCTTACGGAGTAGATGCGGGTGATGTCGGTCACTGCCACGGCGGGGAAGAAGAGCCAGTCGTCGGCGGTCTCGTCGCCGGAGGTGCGGCACACAGCGGCTCCGGTGCCGTTGGCCGCTCCGGCGTTATAGTCCCATGTGAAGCCGTCGTTGTTGGCGTCGACAATATCAAGGGTCTCGAACTCGCCGAGAGTGGGATGCATGGTGAATGGTATCGGGTAGGCGAACCCTGCGGCGTTGCGGGCCACGACCTCGCGGAGCACCTGCGCGCCGGTGAGGCGTGTGCCGCCATCCTCGATGAAAGCGGCCACACCGATGGTGTGCTTGCCGAGGGTGAGGGTCACGGGCACGGGCACGTCCGAGCCGGGAGCGGCCATTGCCGATGTGGCGTAGTCAACGCCGTCGACCGTCACGGCCACGCCAACATTGCCCTCAAGCGCCACGCCGTCGACAGTCTCGGTGGGGAGTGTGGCCACGAGCTCACCTTCCAGACCGTTGAACTCCAGGCTCTTGATTACGGCTGCGGCGGGAGTGCGGTCGGCCGAGCGGCTGATGGCGATATTCTTCACATAAAGGCTATACTGGTCCTTCGGGCTGGTGGCGTGGAGCGCCACATACCATTTGCCCCCCTCGGTGAGGGAGAATTTGCCCGAGCGTGGCTCCCAGTTGGAGGTCTGCACGGCTGCAGGAGAGAACACCACCGTCATATCCGCCGGCGACAGTGTGCGGCCCACACATACCTCGAATGTCTCTGTATAGCTATATCCTTCGCCGTTGACATCCATCGAAATCTCGAAGGTGCCGTTGTCGGCACCGAAGTCCACTATGGGGAGAATCAGCCAGTCGTCGCCGGCATTGAGTCCATTGTAATAATAGCGGAATGATCCGTTGGAGTGAAGAGACCATGTGGAGCCGTCGTTGTTGGCATCGATTACCACCGAGTTCTCGAAATCCTCGTCGGAAGGCTCGAAGAGCACCGGGAGCTGCTCGGCCACGGCGGCAGCAGTGGCGCGCACCTCCTCGGCCACAGCCTGCGAATACTTCGCAACGCCGTCGGTTACGAGATAGGCCGCATAGCTGATGGAATGCGTACCCTTTGTGAGGGTGAGGCTCACATCCTTGGTCGAGCCGGGAGCGCAGTCAGCGTGATTCTCCACCTCCACGCCGTCAACGCTCACCTGAAGCCCTACATTGCCGCTGATCTGCTCGCCCTGGAGGGTCGAGGCGGGAAGAGTGACGGTGGCACTGTACTCCAGTTCATTGATAGAACTTGCGGTGATTGACGGAGCAAGCGGTATCGGCTGGCTAAGACTCTCGATAACTATATCCTTGACATTGATTCCATATTTATCGGCATCGGATGCGGCGTGAAAACCGAAATAACCGATTCCGGTGGAGGGGTCGACTGTCAGAGTGTTTGTATAATCCTCAAACTGGCCACCGGTTCTTACGATCGAGAAGAGGGATTCGGTCATCGATGCGGGCGTGGCAGCCGCGCCATAAAACACCTCCAGTTTCTCTTCATAGTTCCCCTGGGACTTCATTTTGAAGGAAATCTGGAGCATGCGGTCAGCGGCTGAGAGGCGCACCGGCACGAAGAACCAGTCGTCGGCGTTGTTTTTGGAATGCCACGTATATTGCATCTGCCCCTCGGTGCACGTCCATGTCTTCTCGTCGCAATTCACGTCAAGATACACAAAATTGCCGGCCTGGGCCGCGGTGGGAGCAAGCTCCACGGGGAGCGTGAATGCATCGCCGGGGGCACGGAGCGCCTTGCGGGCAATCCTCGCGGGGTTAGTGACCTCGGTGGATGCGGCGCGGGTCTTCTCCGGCACTATCATCGTTGTGTCCGGCGAACTGAACCCTGCCCATGCCGCCAGCCCTAACGAGGCTGCTACGGCGGGGATAATCCATTTCTTCATTCGGTTTATATTGATTGGTTTACTGTTTCGGGTGGTAATCGTGTCAAGTGGCAAAGATATAAAAAATTGCTTGTATTTTCATCATATTATGCAAAAATGATGTATATTTGTGGAAACAAAACATCTTGTCCGAATAGTTCCAACCAGATATACACATGAAGAAACTTGCTGTTTTAGTGGCCGCAGGCGCCTCGGCGCTGGCCATCCAGGCCGCCGACGGCCTGGTATTCCGTGCATTACAAGGCTTTGATGAAGAGGCTACGGCTGAAAAGGCCGATTCAACCGGGTTCGTGTTCACCGACGTGAAAGTGCTCCCCCACACCTCCGTGAAGGACCAGAACAAATCGGGCACATGCTGGTGCTTCGCCACCACCTCATTCCTCGAGGACGAGATTCTGCGGCAGGGGGGCGACTCGCTCGACATCAGCGAGATGTTCACCGTGCGCCAGTGCTACAAGGAGAAAGCCGAGCGCTATGTGCGCATGTACGGCCAGGCAAACTTCGCCGCCGGAGGCGCCACCCCCGATGTGTTCCATGTTTGGGAAACCGTGGGGTGCGTGCCCGAAGAGGTGTACACCGGCCTCAACTATGGCGAGGAGAAGCATGTGCACGGCGAACTCGACGCCGCGCTCAAGGCCTACCTCGACGTGATGGTGTCGAAGCCCAACAAAAAGCTGTCGCCCGCATGGAGCAAAGGGGTCGACGGCATTCTCGACGCATACCTCGGCGAGGTGCCCGAAACATTCACCTACAAGGGGAAGACCTACACCCCGAAGAGCTTCGCCGAGTCGCTGCCGGTGAAGATGAGCGACTATGTGCCCTTCACTTCGTTCTCTCACCATCCGTTCTACACATCGTTCGCCATCGAGGTGCCCGACAACTGGCTCTGGGAGAAATCCGTAAACGTGCCGATGGAAGAGATGAAAGCCATCGTTGACAACGCCCTCGAAAACGGCTACCCCGTGGCATGGGCCGCCGACGTGAGCGAGAACGGCTTCAAATGGAAAGAGGGCTTCGCAGTGATGCCCCGCGAGCGCACCGCCGCCGACATGGAGGGCACCGAACTCTCGCGCTGGGTGAAACTCACCGACAAGGAGCGCCAGGAGCTGCAGGACGAAATCAAATACCCCGTGGAGGAGATTGAGGTGACACAGCAGATGCGCCAGGATATGTTCGACAACCAGGAGACCACCGACGACCACGGCATGGAAATCATCGGCTGGGCAACCGACCAGGGGGGCAAGCGCTACTACAAGGTGCGCAACTCATGGGATACGAACCAGATCTACGACGGCTTCTTCTACGTTTCCGAGCCCTACTTCCTGGCCAAGACTCTCCAGGTGGTCGTGAACCGCAACGCGGTGCCCAAGGAGATTGCCAAAAAAATCAACAAAGGCTGAGCGTAAAAATCCATAATGGCCGCGTGGTTGTTTAGATGGTGTGTCAAAATGCCGGAAACAGCCTTGATGTAGGGACGCTCCGTGGAGCATCCGCACAAAAGACTGAAAATCAGTCGGTTCTCCGGACACTCTCCCTGCCGCAGATCAGTTTCCGGCTTTTTGCCCCTCAGGCCTCGTATTGACAGATGACTATATTCACCCGCAAAGGCAGAATGATATGCAAGGGCGCGGTCGCACTGGTGGCGGCGGCGCCCTTGGCGGCGTGCGCCCCTGCCGAAAAAGGGAGTGCCGGCGATTCCGGCGTGATTGCCGACACCCCGGCATTCTACATCGGCGCCGACTCGGCGGCGATAAACGGCGAGGGAGCGGTGGCCGTCGACGGCCGCATCATGCGCATATGGCACGGCCAGGAGCACCTGACCGACACCCTTCCCTCCCCCTTGCCGGGGCGCTTCACCTACCGAAGCTCGCAGCCGGTGGTCGACGCCCTATATGCACTGGAGGCTGCCGCCCCTGCCGCGGCATACTCTTCGGCAACCCCCTGGCGCGCCTACCTGGTGCCCCTGCCGGCCGACTCCGTGGCCGCGCTGCTCGATACGCACCGCGCCGTCAATGTGCTGCGCCCGGCCGAAACGCGCCGCTATGCCTGGCCGGTGGTCAACGACGACCCGCTGTGGCTGATGGCAGCCGCCGAAGCGGCCACAGTGTCGGGCGACCAGAGCGGATACCGACGACTGCGGCAGCTTGCCCGCACTCTGGCCGAACGCGACGCCCCGGTGTTCTGGAACTCTTACAGCGGCCTCTTCCAGGGGATACCCACCTACCTCGCGGCCAAAAACGCCGGTCTGCCCGCATGGATGGAGCCGACCGACATTTTTGAATGCATGGCCCTGGCCGACAATGTGGCACGCACCATCGCGGCGACATCGCTCCAGGCCCTCGACTCTTTTTACGGACTGGCCGCCAACGGATACCTCCCGGTGACTCCCGACTCCCTGCGCCGCAACATCAACACCCGCATGTGGCTCCCAAACCTGGGGCGCTACTCGGGGCTGCTCTACGGCTCGCCGGCATATCCGGTGCAGTTGCTGTCGTCGGACAATGCCGCCATGGCGCTGGCAATCCTCGGCGGGGTGGCCTCCGATGCAATGACTGAGACGGCTGTGCGCCGCACCCCGGTGGCCGACACCGGCATAGGCCACTGCACCCCGGAATGGAACGACACCCTCCCTGCCGCCTCCCCCTCGGGGCTGCTGCGGCAGGCGCTGTGGACGGCCGTATGCGCCCGCAGCGGCAACGAGGCCGCCTACTCCTCGGCTGTGGCGGCGCTCCTCTACCGCCGCCTGCACCTGCTCACCGCCGACTCCCGGCCGACGGACGGAAGCGCCGACAGAGCTGTGACATCGCTGATTCTGCGCGGTCTCTTAGGGATGCGCTTTATAGCCGGAGGGATAGAGTTCGCCCCCTTCGTGCCCGAAAACCTCCCCGGCGAAAAGGTGGTGGAGGGGCTGCGCTACCGCCGCTCCACACTTACAATACGCATCTCGGGCACCGGCAACGCCATATCTACGTTCACCATCGACGGCACCCCGGCCGAGCCGTTCCTCCCCGCCGACATGGAGGGGAACCACACCGTGACGATAACCCTGGCCGGTGCCTCGGCCCTGCGCGGTGTGGCAAACATCACTGAAAGCGCCGGCAACGCCATGCCGCCGCCGCCCCGGGTGAGCTGGAACAACGAACGTACCGCCGCCATACTCCCCTCCTGCGGCAACGGCGACAGCCGCTATCTTGTCTATCTCAACGGCACCCTCGCCGAAGAAATCTACCGCGACTCATACACCCTCTACGATGCCCCGGAGACCACAACGGCGCTCTTCGCCCCGGTCAACTCCGACAACGCCACCGGTTTTGCCGGTGCGCCCTACACATACATCCCCACGGGGCAGCGCATAACCATACCGGCGGCTGCCGTGGGGCGCACGGGCACACGCATCGTCAGCGACAAGACGGCGGCAGCCCGACTGGTGGAGCAGAACCGCTACCGCAACCGCAACATGACCTTCGAGGTCGAGGCCCCGCGCGCCGGCACATACCTCCTCGATGTGCGCTATATCAACGGCCTGGGCATCGTCAACCGCCAGCGGCGCGCGGTGCTCCGCCGCCTGGAGGTGAACTCACAGCCGGCCGGCACCCTGGTGTTCCCGCAGCTCTCGGCCGCCTGGTGGGACAAGAATCTCGGCGAACAGTGGCAGGAGCTGGCCGCACGCACCAACTCGCTGCCTGTAAGGCTCGAAAGTGGCAGCAACACCGTGACGATACGCTACCACCAGCCGTCGCCGGTGTATCTCGACCCGGCCCACAACACTGTGCTTATCGAATCTATAAATCTTACTTTTTTACATTCATAAAACCAAATCGCCATGATAATCAAAAAACTATCGATGATAGCTCTCGGAGTGGCCGCTTCGGCGGCATCGCTCGCAGCGGCCAAGAAGGCTCCGCTGGTATCGGCCATTGAGCCGCCGTACTGGTGGGTGGGGATGGCATCCGACACCCTCCAGCTTATGATCGAAGGCCCCGGAATTGCCGAGGCCGACGTTACCGCCGACTACCCCGGTGTGAAAATCGTGGAGGAGGTGAAGCCCGGCTCGCCCGACTACAAACTGCTGTACCTCACCGTGGCCCCCGACGCGCGACCGGGCGAGGTGCCCCTGCGGTTCACCCTCGGCAAGCGCTCGCAGAAGGTAGATTACCGCCTTTGCGCCCGTGACCGACGCCCCGAGGACTACAAGGGCTTCGACGCCTCCGATGTGCTCTACCTCATAATGCCCGACCGGTTCGCCCGCACTGAGCCGCAGGGCAAGGCCAAAGAACTCGAATTCGACGGCCTCGAATATGCCGTGGCTCCCGACCGCGCCGACCATAACGGCCGCCATGGCGGAAACATCCAGGGCATAATCGACCATCTCGACTATATCGACTCGCTGGGCGTTACCGCCATATGGGTGTGCCCCGTGCTCGAGAACGACATGCCCGGCGGCTCATACCACGGCTACGCCACTACCGACTACTACCGCATCGACCCGCGATTCGGCACCAACGAGCAGTGGCAGACCCTCGTGGCCGAGGCTCAGAAACGCGGCATAAAAGTGGTGATGGATATGATTTTCAACCACTCCGGCTCAAACCACCGCTGGATGAAGAACGCTCCCTCTCCCGACTGGTACAACCACCCGGACGGCGACGAAATGACCAACTTCCGCCTCACCACCATACACGACCCCTATGTGTCGGACTACGACCTCGACCACACCGTCAACGCCTGGTTCGTGCCCTCCATGCCCGACCTCAACCAGCGCAACCCGCACCTGATGCGCTACCTCACACAGAACTCCATATGGTGGGTGGAATCATCGAAAATCAACGGCATACGCATGGACACATACCCCTATGCCGACATCAACGGCATGGCATCCTGGGCAAAGGACCTCCTCAGGGAATACCCCGCATTCAACATCGTGGGCGAATGCTGGTATGCCAACGAGGCCGGCTCGGCTTTCTGGCAGCGCGGCAACCGCCTCAACCCGGTGGAGACAAACCTCCCCACGGTGATGGACTTCTGGCTCACCATCAACGGCCGAAAGGCATTCAACTCGCAGACCGACCCCTGGAACGGTCTCAACGCCGTCTACGACCATCTCGCCCAGGATTTTCTATTCCCCGACCCGCAGCACATCCTCACTTTCCTCGACAACCACGACACCGACCGCTTCCTCGATGAAATGCCGGCCGACACCGCCGCTCTCGGCCCATGGAAGCAGGCCGTCGCATTCCTCCTAACCACCCGCGGAATACCGCAGCTTTACTACGGCACCGAGCTGCTGATGAACGGCTCGAAGGAGGGCTCCGACGGCTATGTGCGCCGCGACTTCCCCGGCGGGTTCCCCGGCGACACCCTCTCGGCGTTCACCCCCCAGGGGCGCACACCGGTGCAGAACGACGCCTTCTCCTACCTGCAGAAGCTTCTCCACTGGCGCCGCGGACAGGCCAACGACGTAATAGCACGCGGCTCGCTCAAGCATTTCATGCCCCAGAACGGCATCTACGCCTACCGCCGCGCCCTGGACGACAAGGAGGTCATTGTGCTCCTCAACGGCAACGACACCCCGCAGACAGTCACCATGGAGCGCACCCTCGAAGTGCTCCCCTACGGCTCGCGCCTCCACGACCTGATCTCCGGCACGGAGGTGGAAATTACTCCTGAAATGACCTTCGCGCCACGCCAGGTGATGATTCTCCAGAATTTCTGACAGAACTGACGGCAAACAGATAAACTTTAACTGTTATTAAAAATGAAGATAGGCATCCTTTCCGACACTCACTCCACCTGGGACGACCGATATGCCCGCCATTTCGCCGGATGCGACGAAATATGGCACGCCGGCGACATCGGCTGCATCGACATCATAGAGCGCCTGCGCGCCGTGGCCCCGGTGGTGCGCGCCGTCAGCGGCAACATCGACTCCGGCATCGTGCGGCGCACATGCCCCGAAGAACTGGTGTTTGAAGCGGAGGGGATGCGTGTGCTCCTGCGCCATATCGGCGGCTATCCCGGACGGTACTCCACCGGGATGGCCGCCCATCTGGCCGAAGTGCGCCCACACATCATGGTGTGCGGCCACAGCCATATACTCAAGGTGATGTACGACAACCGCCTGGGCCTACTCCACATCAACCCAGGAGCCGCAGGCACCGCCGGATGGCAGACCCGCCGCACCCTGGTGCGCCTCGAAATCAACAGCGGCATCCCCTCCGACCTCGAGGTCATCGAATTCGGCACCGGAACCGACACAGACACCCGACCCTAAACACTACAACATGAAACAGTTCCGCACTCTCAGCGCCGCCGCGGCCGTGGCCCTCCTCCTTGCCGCCAACGGCTGCAAGACAACCGAAGCAAACTACCGGGCGGCCTACGAAAAAGCCGTGGCCCGACAGAACGAAGGTCTCACGCCGGAAGAACTCCAGGGCTTCGAGCGCGAGAAAGCCGTGCCGGTGAGCATATGGCGCGGCGACTCCATACCCCTGCGCGCACGCTACGCCAGAACCATGGCCGAAACCCCGCAGACCACTGCCGCGGCACGCTATAACATCATAGTGGCCGAGTTCACCCAGCGGTTCAACGCCACGAGCGCCGCCGAGCGCGCCCGCACCGGAGGCTACCCCGACGCCCGCGTGCTTTTCGACAACGAAAAGCGCTACTACGTATCGGCCGTGTCGGCCGCCACCCTCGACTCCGCCGTGGTGCTTCTGCACCATGTCGACTCCGCGCCGCCGATGCCGATGCGCGCCCCCTGCCCCTACATCCTCGAGAAGCTCGGCTCCCGCTAATCCTTATAAAAATTATAAGATTTATAAGATTCAACAACCCCGCTAAAACACCCCCGCGATGAACCTCAGCGACTACATTAACCTCACCTGGGTGTGGTGGACCGTCACCCTGCTCTACGCCGCCGTAATCCTGTCAACGGTAGTGGTGGTGGTGTCGGAAAACCGCAACCCTGTGAAATCGCTCGCATGGGTCACGGTGCTGCTCGTTGTGCCCGGCCTGGGGCTGGTGCTTTACATCGTGTTCGGCCGCAACATTCAGAGCAAGCGCATTATATCGCGCCGCAACCGCCGACGGCTGCGGCGCATGGGCGCCGACACCCGCGGACGCATACGCCTAAGCACACTGGGCTCATCGCGCCCCGCTTCGCAACTGGCTCACCTGGCCTATTCGCTCTGCGGAGCCGAGCTTTACGAGGGGTGCGACGCCCGGGTGTTCGACAACGGCACCGACAAATTCGAGGCGCTCCTGGCCGACATCCGCGCGGCACGCTCCTACATCAATCTCGAATACTACATCATTGCCGATGACAAAATCGGCACCGCGCTTGCCCGCGCCCTCCAGGAGCGCGCCCGCGCCGGGGTGAAAGTGCGCGTGATCTACGACCATGTCGGTTCGTTCAAGGCCCGCAACGCTTTCTTCAAGGCCATGCGGGCCGCCGGGGTCGAGGCATACCCATTCTTCAAGGTGGTGTTCCCCTTCCTGGGCACGCGAATCAACTGGCGCAACCACCGCAAGATAGTGGTGATCGACGGCCACACCGGCTACATCGGCGGCATGAACGTGGCCGACCGATACATCACCGGCGGTAACTTCCCCACCTGGCGCGACCTGCATCTGCGCATCCAGGGCCCCGCCGTGGCATCGCTCCAGCAGCTTTTTGCCATCGACTGGAATTTCATGGGCAACCCCCTCCCCGAGGAACCTGTCGAGGCACGCCCACTGCAGATACCCTCACCGATGGGGATGCAGCTCATAGCCGGAGGCCCCACCAGCCGATGGATGAACATGACACTTATCTTTCAGAAAGCCATCTCCAACGCCCGCAAATGCGTATGGCTCCAGACCCCCTACTTCCTCCCCTCCGAGGGCCTGCTCCACGCCCTGCAGATGTGCGCCCTGGCGCGCCTCGACGTGCGCCTGATGCTACCCCGCCGCTCCGACAGCGACATGCTCCGATGGGCCTCCTTCAGCTACATCTCCGAATGCCTCCGCGCCGGAGTCAAAGTCTACCTCTACGAGCCGGGGATGCTCCACTCCAAAGCCATCATCATCGACGACGACCTCGCCACCGTAGGATCCTGCAACTTCGACTTCCGCTCGTTCGAGCACAATTTCGAGGCCAACATGCTCGTCTACTCACGCTCCTTCAACCGCCGCCTCAAGGAAATCTTCCTGCGCGACCAGGCCGACTCACTGCGCGTGCAGCCCGCCACCTGGCATTCGCGCCCGCTGCTCGAGCGCGGCATGGAATCATTCATGCGCCTCTTCGCCCCGATTCTCTGACACATTATTATAATCAAATCATCATTATCCGCCGCAATATCACATCCACCCTCCACGACACCCACACCCACACTGCCACTCCCATGAAGCTACTCCCCTACGCCATACTCGCCGCCCTCCTACTCTCCATCGCCTCATGCCGCCGCGACAACGCCACGCTCGAGCGCATGCGCCATGCCGAAGCCATAATGCACACCAGCCCCGACTCCGCTTTGGCCATCATCCGCTCTATCCCCGACTCCACCCTCCACTCTGCCGAGGCCCGCGCCCTCCACGCCCTCCTCCTCACCCAGGCCCTCGACAAAAACTACATCGACCTGACCGATGACTCGCTTATTGTTTCAGCGCTCGATTATTATTCCCCGTCACCGAGGGAAATATCTCTCAATAATTTCACACATATAATAAAGGAGATTCTTTTCCCCGACAAACATCACATGATGCTTGCCCGGTTTTATTACGCCAGAATATTGAAGAACAAAGGAGAAAAAACAGCAGCGATAGCACAATACCGTAAAGCCGAATATGAAAGTATCGAACTCCGCGACACATTTTATATAAGTCAGATTTACGGTGACCTTGCAATACTATATGGTGAGGTTCTTTGTGTCAAAGAAGAACTTTTATATGCCCGGAAAGTCTATGAAATCCTGAAACCCTGGAATCATCCCGATTACACTGTATGGGGACAGTGCGAAGTGGCAAGAGCCCTGATAAACAACTACCGTCATAGCGAAGCAATACCCATCCTTGACTCAATACTCTCCCAAACTACACTCATTAATGAAGACGTCAATCTTAAAAGTGAATCGATTATTTTGCTGTCTATCTGTCATTATACTTTAGGCAACAATGATTCAGCATACTCACTTCTTAACGAACTCAAGAGCCGATTCCCTTCAGAATACACTTTGCAACTTGCTAATAATCATCTTTATACCGCCATACGATCGGGGAATAAAGATGAAGCAGACTCAATTCTGAAGAATCATATCCTCGCTGACTCGGCTGGATTTGTCCCATCTTATATATATGAAAGCCAAGGGGATTTCAAACAGGCATATCTGGCAGGTAAGAAAGAAGCAGAGCACGACTGGAAATGGTTCCGCACCAATATGTTGCAGGAATTAACCATAACTGATACCGAATATCACATAAACGAGCTGAACAAAAAAGATAAAGAAGCGAAAAAGTTAAAATTATGGCTCATAGTCGGCACCGTAATCGTTCTGTCCGGTATCACCATACTTCTGCTTATCCTGAGAAAAAGGAAAGAGAGGAATCAGAAAGCCATAAATGCACTCATAAACAGAGCGCAATTACTGATTGAGGAGACTAATTCCCTCAAAACAGCGAACAGTGCTCTTGGTGGGAGCATAAATAAATTATTCGGTGAACGCTTCAAAACGATCGATTCGCTACTCGCCATATATTCCGCTCATAAAGGCACAAAAATTGAGCGGAAGAAAATCTATGAGGAGGTTGACCGGCTTTTGAGCTCATTTGAAAGTTCTGAAATCAACAAACGCCTTATTGAATCGGTCGACCTTTACTTTGAAGGTATGGCCAGTAGGTTTAGAGAAGATTTCCCCGATTTGAAAGAGGACGACTATATGTTGTTTCTCTACCTTGTGTGCGGCTTTTCCAATTATTCCATAATGTTGCTTCTCGATGTAACCATGCCCACCGTGTATTCACGAAAGAAGAGAGTCAAGGCCAAAATTGTAGCCTATCAGCCTGAACTTGCTGAAAAATATCTATCTTTCTTTTAACAACCATCTATAATACAGACTCTTATACAATCGCATCAGCACTATCGATTTATAAATCATTGACTTATAGCCTGTTGGATTTATTTGCCTAATTTTTGAAACTACCATCCAGCCAACACACTGAGATACTGACACTTAACAAAGCCGGATGCCTAACGATTTTTAACCCAAAATTTGGCCTTAGCAGAATTTAGGTCGTAAATTTGCGATATGGAAATAAGCAAGAATTTACGAATTTTCTGTGTGATGGCAATGGGATTGACATTTAGTCTTCCCCACGCATTTGCAGAAGACACGCGTCCACCCATTAGGGAATTGAAACCTGGAAGTGGGCAAAAGAAACGCATCCCGTCGCTCGAGCGCATCTATTATTATTATGATGCGGGGCAGTTGGAACTGGAGCCTAACTTTGAGTACTCGGCCATCTACGTGACCGTGGAGGATGAAAACACCCACCGGGTTTGGACCGGCACCGCTACCCCCGAAGCTCCCACAGTCTCCGCACCCGAAGCCCCAGGCTCTTACTACATCACCACCGTTACTGACCAGGGAAAAACTTTCTCCGGCTATCTCTACCTCTGATTCAATCTCTCAACAACCCCCTGCCTTTCACGCCCTCTCTCCTATCCATATATCAACCAATTCTCTAACCAAATTTTCTGCTTATGAAAGAAAAGAGAAAATTCTCAGGCGAATTCATCACAGAGATGGAATCCCTGCAAGTCCTCGGCGGCTCCGCACAGCCAATGAACACAAACATTGGATATAAGTGTATCACAGACAACTGTAATAACGGTAATTGCGTACAGAAATGTGGATGCATTGACGTCGGATGCGGGGGCACCACAGATCCATGCTCCTCGATAAACTCATCGGGGGCAAACTGCCCTGGCCCATGCGTTGCGCACAAGACGATAGATTGCAATAAAACTTGTTAATATCTGACATATACCCGAAGTATATCAACGAACTATCAGGAACTGTTTTATTACTGTTCCTGATAGTATTAAACTCATAAGGAATGGCACTAAGCAAATATACATACCGTCTTGACAATGGCGATACAGTGTATTTTATGAATGGCATTTCAGAGGAATTCTTCAAAGTCGAGAAAGAAAAGGCCGACAAAGTAGAATACCTCCTTAAAAACGAGGATGAATGCAAGGAAACTTTCCCTACGTTTTACGAAAAGATGTATGCTGGGAATTTCCTGACTGACAACCTCGAACAGGAACAAGAAGCCATAACCCGAAAATACACCTCAACAAAAGAGCCTAATCTATTCAGGCTCATGGTTCTTCCAACCTACCAATGTAATCTGCGGTGCTGGTATTGTACCCAGGAACACGAAAATTTCTTTATATCCGATGAAACGGTTCGTCGTATCAAGAAACTTATCGATAAAAACGTACAGAGGTCCGACATATACTTTTTCACCCTCTCATGGTTTGGGGGTGAACCGCTGATATGTTATGAAACTGTTGTTGAACTTACGAAGTACGCCTCTGAAAAATGTAAGGAATTTGGTAAAGTATTCAATTCCGACATTACAACTAACAGTACTCTCCTTAATGAAAAGAGGATTAAAGAATTGATTTCGCTTGGAATCACCTCTTATCAAATCACAATAGACGGATGCAAGGATTTTCATGACAAGATAAAAATTCTAAATAAAGAATCCGCCTTCGCTAAAGCTATGCGTAATATTGAATTAGTTGCTAAAGGAAATGCAAAATGTACTATCCGATTCAACTACACGCATAAAAATCTAAATCCTGAGGCTATCATAAAAGATTTAAAAAGTCATCTTTCTCAGGAAACTTTGGGAAAATGCGACTTCATGATATACAAAGTATGGCAGGAAGACGCAACGCTTGTAGACAACGATAAAGTATCTGCGTTATTTAACAGCGCACGAGAAATCGGTCTGAAACCCGGTTTTGGCACTTTAGGATTATGCTATGCCGACTTCCTGAATTTCTGTTGTGTGTTTCCAAACGGAAAAGTGTCGAAATGCGACAATGACAATCCCAAGAATCTCACTTCTGTTTTGGAGGAAGATGGTTCTATATCATGGACAAAGCAGATCACGGACATTCCAGATGTAAAACCCGGCGACGGCTCTATTTGTAGTACTTGTAAATACTATCCCGTTTGCTTTGGTCCGTGTATCGGAAAAAGGCAGCATCTTAAGAAACTGGATTCTTGCGTCTTCAATGAACCATACGTAAAAGAAATGTTGCTAAATTTCTGTCGCGCAATAGATAAACACAGCATCTGATTTACTCCAAATTGCTCAGTCACAAAGTACGTTATAAATTATGTGTTAAAAAAACTTGCATTATCAATTAATATAACTATCTTTGTGGCTGAACAATGTTTTGAATGTGTTAAAATCTTTATGCTGCAGAATAACCATTCAGACTATCAACAACTCCATCTTTCAACTCTAATTTAAAATGCCTATGCGTACCGTTACTCTACTCATTGCAATGCTGCTCTGTTTCATTCAAGGTGTATATGCCGCAGGTATTCCGGATGGAAGCACTCAGGCGGCCGATTCCATCGCCGACAAAGCCCTTGATGAGGTTGTGGTGAAGCATCAGACCGTGAAACGTTCGGCGCAGGGCGACTTGATAACCATCACGAAAGATATGCGCCTGGGGGCACGCAACACCGGGGAGCTGCTGGGCAATATCCCCGGAGCCATGTATAATTCCATCAACCGTTCGCTTTCGTTCTACGGCTCGCGCAACATCATTGTGCTGGTCGACAGCATCGAGCACGACTTCAACTATATAGCACGCCTCAACCAGAAGCGTTTCGACAAAATCAATATAACGTATAATCCCTCAGGCAAATATCGTGGCTATGACGCCGTGATAAATCTCAAAACGCGCCCACATTACCAGGGGTATGATGGTAACGTCGAATTCTACGGAACGGCCTACACCGGCAACCGCAACGGCAACGGCAACGCTTTAGGCTCAGAATCGGTCTCCGGCCAGTTCACTTACACATACGATAAGATAAATGTGGGTGGCAGTATCGGCAATTCATGGGGCAAACAGGGCTCAACATCTTATTATGAGAATTATTACCCACTGAACGGCATCAAGCAAACCGTTCTACATACCCCCTTCAACCACCCGGCTACGATCTCAATCGACCGTAACACCTCGGCCAATGCTTTCGTTGACTATCATATCGACGACAATAACGTGATCGCCGCATCTTATTTCTTCCGTTTCGGCGATTCAAACTCCGACACCCGCTACCGTCTGCAGGTCGACGACTTCAACCGCAACACATCCTCAATAAATGAACTTCACTCCAATAACCACACCCACAATTCATTAAGCCACAACGCCGTGGCATACTACTGGGGCAACGTGCGCAACTGGAGGCTTCACGCATTCGCCAGTTACAACTCCAACAGCCTGGACTCTTACAGCACCACCGAACGCAACAGTTTCGCAGTGACCGACAACCGCCACATACACACCGACAAGATATGGGCCGGCGGCCAGATTTCGCGAAGCTTCGCCAACAACGAATGGACGGCATCGGCGAGATACTACTACAACCGAAACTCGCACAACCAGTATGCCCTGGCCGACAAACGAAAACTGGCGCATAGCGTCGACATTAACCAGTTTCCGGAACTGGACGTCTATTTCAATCCTGATGGCTCCGCCTGGAGCATGTCGCTGAAAGGGGGCGTTCTGCTTTATCAGAACAGCGCCGACGGCAAGACTTACCGCGACGCCAACCCCTGGGGCGGACTGCAGGTGGCTTTCAATCCGTCGAACAAAATATCCCTGCGATTCAACTACGAGTCAGGCAATATGCAACCAAGTCTGTTTCAGATTGAGAACTACGGTGCGTTCACCGACTCGCTGGAATATCAATGCGGCAATCCGGCGCTGAAACCTGGCTTCATGCACAGCCTGAACCTCTACACAACCATCAACCGTATAATTTCGTTCAGACTTTGGGCCAATATCGCCCCAACAGATATGCGCACATTCATGTCTGCAGGCTACGGGCTACGCCCCGACGGCATCGAGGGTCCGTTTGTGCGCTACGACTGGATCAACAGCCGCCGGAGCGAATGGGGCCTGACAGCATCGTTCAACCGTATTTTCTTCAACGCCTTACAGGTAAACTGCTCGGCAGGCTTTACGCAATATTACCAACGCTACAAGGCCTCGAGCAACCGCCGCACATACGCTTTCGGCTCAATGTTTCTGAAATACTTCAGTCAGCCCAAAGGAATCACTGCCGCCCTGATGTACGATTTAGGGGGCAATAGCGGAGTGACTCCACAGTATGTAAACTATGGATATTACGACAGCTTCGCATTGTTTATCGCCAAAGAGTTCCGGTCGAAATGGGGTATGCAGCTCAGTTATTACCTGCCGGTGCATTTCACCAACTGCGAAAGGACAACAGTGTTCAACTCCGACCCCCTGGTAGGGCGGGCCTGGGACAATAATGCATTACGCTCCGACAACTCTTTTGTGCTCACAGTCTACTACCAGTTCTCCGGCGGCAAACAGGTGCGCAGCCTCAACCACTACGAAAAATAAACGCCCTATGCCCCGGTTCAGATTCGTGCGCCAGCGCGATGCCATGCAGTGCGGAGTGGCATGCCTTACGATGGTATGCCGTATCCTCGGGCGGCAGGTGAGCCTGGAGACGGTGGCGGCACACTGCGGCGCCACCGTGCAGGGGGTGTCGCTTAAAGGGATAGCCGATGCCGCCGACGACCTGGGGCTCGACAGCGCTGCCGCCCGCATGACTCTCGCCGAGCTCGCCCGGGAGCCACTGCCGGCTATCCTGCACTGGAATCAGAACCATTTCGTGGTGCTCTACCGCGTGAGCCGCCGCGGTGCACGCTTCCATATCGCCGACCCCGGCAAAGGGAAATACACCTGCCGCACTGCGGCTATGGAGAAACACTGGCTCGCCACCTCCGGTGCCGTCGCCGCCTCCGCCACGGATGCCGCCAAAGGGATTGCCATGATGTTCGACCCGCGCGATGATTTCGCCGCAAGGGCAGAGGAGGAGAGACACTCGCGCCGCTCCATACGCTTCCTTTTCAGCTATATAAAGCCTTATCTGCGGCATCTGGGGCTGATATTGGGCGGTCTACTTGTAGGGTGCCTGCTGCAACTGACAATGCCCTTTCTCACCCAATGGATAGTGGATGTGGGCATTGCCGGGTCCGACCTCGGGTTTATATGGCTCGTGCTCCTGGGCGAACTGATGATTGTGCTGGGACGCACGGCCACCGACTTCATCCGCTCGCGCCTGCTGACCCACATCTCCATGCGTGTGAACCTGGCGCTCGTGCGCGATTTCTTCATCAAACTGCTGCGGCTCCCGATGGGCTTCTTCGACACCCGGCTGATGGGCGACCTGCTGCAACGCATAGCCGACCACCGGCGGGTGCAGAGTTTTCTCACGCAGGAACTGCTCGACATTGTTTTCACCGCGCTCAGCTTCGTTGTTTTCGGCGCTGTGCTCCTTGTTTATAACACCGGGATTTTCATGGTGTTCCTGGCCGGAAGCATTGTTTACGGAGGCTGGATCGCATGGTTTCTGCCCCGGCGCAGAGTATTGGACTACCGGCTGTTCGAGGCGCAGTCGGTGGCGCAGAACCGCACATACCGCTTCGTCACCTCCATGCAGGAGATAAAGCTGCAGCAATGCGAGCGCCGACGCCGCTGGGAATGGGAGGACTCGCAGGCCGACCTCTTTGAAATCGAACTGGAGAACCTGCGCCTGCGTCAGACCCAGGAGGCCGGCTCGATATTCATCAACGAGGTGAAAAATATCGTTATCACCGTGCTGGCCGCCACCTGCGTGATCAACGGCTCGATAACACTCGGCGCCATGCTGGCCATCCAGTATATAGTGGGTCAGCTCAATTCGCCGGTGTCGCGGATAATGAGTTTCATCTACACTCTCCAGGATGTAAAAATATCGCTTGAACGCATCAACGAGGTGCACTGCGGCCCGAACGAGGAGAACGTATCCGACTCTCTGCTGACCACATTTCCGGGCGATAAATCAATCGTTGTTTCCGGCCTGAAATTCCGCTACGACCGCCACAACCCGGCCCTTGTTCTCGACAACATAAGCCTTACCGTTCCGGAAGGGAAAACCACTGCCATAGTGGGGGCATCCGGCTCGGGCAAAACCACCCTGATAAAACTCATGCTGGGATACTATCCTCCCGAAAAAGGCGAAATCGAGGTGGCCGGGGCGCCACTGAATGCCTACTCCATGCGGTGGTGGCGCTCGCACTGCGGCGCCGTGATGCAGGACGGCGTGATTTTCTCTGAAAGCATAGCCCGCAACATTGCGGTGGATGATTCGGAAATTGACTGCGAACGTATGCGTCGGGCCGCGGCCACTGCAAATGTCAGGGAGTGGATAGAGTCGCTGCCGCTGCGCTACGACACCGTAATCGGCCCCGACGGCCTCGGCATAAGCCAGGGGCAGCGCCAGCGCATACTAATAGCCCGCGCCGTCTACCGCGACCCCGACTTCATCTTCCTCGACGAAGCCACAAACTCGCTCGACGCCGCCAACGAGCGCGCCATCGTGGAGAATCTAGCCGGATTCTACCGCGGGCGCACAGTGGTGGTAGTGGCGCACCGCCTCTCCACCGTGCGCCACGCCGACAATATCATCGTGCTCGACGGTGGCCGCGTGGCCGAGACCGGCAGCCATGAATCACTGACGGCTCTGCGCGGACTATACTACAATCTTGTGAAAAACCAGCTTGAACTCGGCTCATGACAACACCCCGCGACACTCACGACAGCGACCCCTCGCCAAAACTCGGACGACTCTCCGGTCCGCTGCCGCGCGCGCTGACGGTGGCATCGGTGGCGGTGCCGGCAAGCATACTCCTGCTGGCAATCCTGGCCTCGGCGCTCCCCTACCCTCCGGAGCCGTCGCAGTCGATTATGCGCCACCTGCTGGGATTCTGAACCTATCCGAGCGAGCGCAGAAACAGATGCAGCGACTCGCCGGCAGGCACCCGCAGAGCCTTGCGCAGGCGCCAGCGTGCCTGTTTTACGCTTTCGGGGCGCACATTCATGGCCGCCGCGATCTCCCTGGTGTCAAGCCCCAGCAGAGTATAGCAGGCCAGTTTCACGGCCTGGTCGCTCAATGCCGGGGCAATTTCACGCAGACGGCCTATAAACTCGGGACGCACACGCGAGAATAGTTCGCGGAAATCATCGGGCGATGTGCCCTCCTCCTTCCCCTCGCGCAGAAGACGCACCAGCCGTCGCGAGTCGGCTCGCCCGAGGGCGCCGGCGGCCTCGAGCCGCAGAAGGTGCTCCACAGCCTCCACGGCGGTATTCTCCCTGATGTCGGAGGCTATGCGCATGACCATGGTCTGCCGCTCGGCCTCGCGGTGCCTCATCACGGCCTCACGCTCCGACCGCCGCAGCACCGCCATCCGCCGCAGGGCATAGAACACCGCGCACGCCGCCACTGCCACGGCGGCGCACACGGCCGCCCACAGGTTGCGCCGGCGTGCCGCCAGGCGCAAGGCATATTCGCGGTCGGCCTCCTCGATCATGGCCCGCGTCTCGAGGGTGACGACCTCGCCGTCGCTGAACACTCGCCGCACCGAATCGGCCGCAAGGGCATAATCCTTGTAGGCACGCGCCGCCGCCGCGGCATCGTCTGAGGCCTCGGCGGCCTCGGCAATGACACGGAGCGCCATCAGTCGGTGGTCGGCCTGCCCCAGCGCCTCCACCCCCTGGCGGGCACGCCGCGCATAAAGCGCGGCCTCGGCGCGGTCGCCGCGCCGCAGAGCCTCCCCGGCCACCGAAGCGCTCACTATCGGATAGAGTGAATAATAGTCGGTGGAGCTCTCCAGGGTGGCGCAAGCGCGCCTCAGAGCCGATGTGTCGCCATACACCGAATAGAGATTATAGTCAACCAGCGCGCTCACCGAGGGGTCGGCCATTGCCGCGTCATTGCCGCTCAGACGTCTGAAGACCTCCCCGGCCTCCTCCTTCAGCCCCACCTCGTAGAGGAGGCACGCCCGGTTTATATCCATCCCAGGGAAAGGGATACGCGCGGCGATCGCCCTGCCGCATGAATCGGCCAAGGCGAGGTAAGCCGCCGCGCGGTCGCGGAAACCAGCCTCGCGCATCAGATCGGTAAGTTCCACATAGCGGGTGTAGAGCATCACCGAGTCACGCCGCGCGGCATAATAGTCTATCTCGTCGAGCAGATGCCTGTACCACTCCACATTGGAGAAACCGGTCTTATCCTCCTCAAGCCACGCCATGCGACGCCGCAGATATTCAGCCTCATCGCCCGAGCCGCCGGCAGCCAGAGCCATCTCGCTCCGCCGCCCCTCCTCATCGCCGCGGCGCGAGGCCACACGCCCGCGCCAGAAGTGCACCCGCCCCTCAAGCCCATCCGGAGCACCGGGAGCAGCGGCGGCCTCAGCCAGGCGCCGGGCCATGTTCCCGAGCGAGTCGGCGCCGGCATCGCCGACAAAACCCGTTTCGAGGAGCAGCGTAAGCGAATCATAAGGCTCGCCGAAAGAGCGCCATCCGGTAGGGGCCACCGTGCGCGGAGAGCGGGCACACCCCGCCGCCATCACTGCGGCCAAGGCCACAGCCGGTAACATTGTCTTTATTCCTGCCACAAGCAAAAGTTTATCACGTTCCGGGCGCAAAATTACGAAAAACATATGTGTAGACGAGCGCCCCGGGCGTCTACACTCCGTCTACTCCAGGCTGTTTATAAGCTTTTTATGCATGTAGACCGCGTATATACCCTGTATCGGGGGCCAAAACCGGATGCCATGCCTAAATTTGCAGAGATTATCCAACACACCTTCCAAACGGACTATGAGACTTTATCTGCTTACATTCGCCGCGGCGGCAATAGCGCCGGCGGCCGCCTCAGCCGCCGATGTGGTAATCGGCGATTTCATTTACGAGGAAACGAAATTCTGGGGATACGACCGCACCGAGATGGTAATCTCCGGAGTGCGCGAAGGGTTCGAGCCAACGGGCGAACTGGTGATTCCTGAAAAAGTGACCTACAACGGCGAAGAGTTCGATGTGGTGGGCCTGGGATGGTCGAGCTATTCGGGCCACACCTACGACAAACCCGTAATCGGCAACTTCGAGGGAATTACATCAGTATCGCTCCCGGCCACACTCCGCTTCATCGGCCAGTACGAATTTCTCGGATGCCCCAACATAGCACGCTACACAGTGGCGCCCGGCTCCACCCATTTCCGAAACTCCGGCAACCTGCTCTATGAGGCAAAGGTTCAGGATGAAGACCGCTGGAGCCTGTTCCGCTACCCCTCGGCGGCCGAAAGCCCCACATTCGCCGTTCCCGCCGATGTGGAGAACATCGATATCGGCGCATTCGCCGCGAACACTCATCTAAAAAAAATATACATCTCCGGCGAGCACACCCTGTCCACCTGCTGGCAGCTCGGCAACAAAAGTATCGAGAGCGTAGACTGCTCGGCGGCAAAATATTACCATGAGGGCGACAACGGCACAATATGGTGGGGAAAGAATCTCGAAGCAATCTGCCCCGGAGTGGCGCTCGACACCTACACCTTGCCGGCCGACACCCGCAGCATATCCTCCGGCGCATTCTGCAACGCCTCGGTGAAAAATATAATAATACCCGAAGGGATTCAATACTACACCTCGACCAGCACATACATGAACTCCGACGTGGAGACCGTCACAGCCCCCACAGCCCCCAAAAACATCGGGGCCTCCTGTTTCCAGTGGTGCTCCTCCCTGAAACACATTGACCTGGGGATGGACGCCGGCAGCACTCTCGACATCAGCTACTGCGCCTTCGCCGGTTGCACCTCGCTGGAAAGCATCACCCTGCCCGACGGTCTGAAAACCATCGTAATCGGTCACAGCGCCTTCGAGGACTGCGCAAGCCTCACCTCCTTCCCAATGACCTCGAAGATGAAAATCCCCTTTCTCCACAGGCGCGCCTTCGCCGGATGCTCCTCGCTGGAATCATTTCTCTTCGGCACGATTCAGGAATTCGACAGCGGCGGATACCAGTTCGCCGGCTCGGGACTCCGGCAGATGCACTGGCCGTCGGCCATCACGCGCATACCGCAGGGATGCTTCATGGACTGCCACAACCTCGAGAAGATAAATCTCAAGGAAACCACCGAGGATATAGGAATCGACGCCTTCCGCAACTCCGGCCTGCCGGCAGTGGCGCTCAACGGCGTGGAATGGTACTACTATTCCTCCTTTCTCGGATGCGACCGGCTCTCGCGCCTGTACTTCCCCGTAAACACACGCCAGCTCACAAGCTATACCGAAGTCGACCTCATCGCCGACAACCCCATGATTGTGGTAAACAACCCCGCCATACGGCGCCTTGACGCACAGGACGACATTGAAGGCAACCGCGTGAGCCTCTACATGTCGATGCTCTCGCCCGGCATGAGACTCGGCAAGGGATGGAAACAGGTATGCGCCCCCGGCCGCGCCGGCGAAATCTACGCACCGCTCACCTCCAACCCCGTTTACGAGATGTACACCTACAATACCTTCCCCGCCGAGAAAGCCGTGGAAGTGACCTCGCTCATGCCCGACGTGAAAATCACGGGAGTAAACATCGAGGGGGTCGATGCCGTTTACAGAGGCGGACGCTGGACCGCCCCCGACGCCGTGGTGACCGACGGCCGCTACAACGTCACCGTAAGCTACAAGGTAGCCAACTGCCCGATGACCACCACCTACGAATATCCCTACCAGTACACCTCCGCCGACACCCCCACAGCCGCCACGCTCACCATCACACTGCGCCCTGACTCCCGGGCAGAGTTCAGCGCCGAAGCCGACTGGACCCTCTTCAACACCGCCGGCATCTCCCTCCTTTGCGGCCGCGGCACCCATGCCTCCCTCTCCTCCCTACCCTCCGGCCTCTACATCATCCGCGCCACCACCCCCGGCTCCACAGCCACCCTCCGCCTCTCCCTCTGACCTCCGCCCCCACATTTTTTCCAATATCGTTTTTTTCGCTAATTTTGCAAAAAACAATATATCTATGGGAATACGAGCAATCAAACGTGTGATATTTATGGCGGCGGCGTTGCTTGCCACAGCACAGCTACATGCCGGCAACAACGATCAGAAGTATCTCGACCTGGTGGGCGTGGCCGACTCCGCAGTGGCCGCCGGCGACTGGACCAAGGCCCAGGACTGCTATCTGTCGGCAATGCGCCTCCAGCCCGACAACCCCTCGAACCTGCTGCTGCTCACCAATCTCGGCATCGTGCAGCATCGCGCCGGGGAAGACGAGAAGGCGCTCCAGACCCTCACCCATGCCCATGAAATCGGCCCCAACTCGGTGACGGTGCTCGCCAACCGCGGCAAGGTGTACCAGTCGCTGCAACGCTACGACGAGGCACGCGCCGACTATGACCGTGTGCTTGAGCTGGACTCTACAAACACCACGGTGCTCTTCAACCGCGGATACATGCGCCTCTCTCTTGACGATGTGGAAGGGGCCGAGGCCGACCTGGGACGGCTCGCCGAGCTGTCGCCCGACGACACCAACACCGTGGCTATCCTGGCGGTGCTCTACTCCAACACCGACCGTCCGGCCGAGGCGTTGCCCTACTACACCCGTCTGCTCGAACTCCTCCCCGGCGCCGACTCTTATGCTGCCCGCGCCATGTGCCACCTTGCGCTGGAGAACCTCACCGAGGCGTCGGAGGATATAGCCGCGGGCCTTAAACTCGACCCCGAAAACGGCGAGCTGTACTTCTGCCGCGCCTACCTGAACCGTCTGCGCTATCGCGATGCCGACGCCAAAGCCGATGCCAAAAAGGCCGAGCAGCTCGGCATCGACCCGGCCCGCACGGCTCTTCTCTTTGAATAAGCAACCGGCTGTAATATCATGTAGCGGGCACTCAGGATTTGACGGATGAACTATTTTTTCCGCGCAGATACTGCAGCAGGTCGCGCTGTATGGCAGAGCCGCTCAGCCGGCAGGCACCGATATATATCACAGCCCCGCACACTCCCTGGAGCAGGAGCTGCAGCCACGGATTAGCCACCGCCAGGGTGATGCCCCACATCGGCGCCATGCAAACCAGCGTAAGGAGCAGATAAGGGAGCGAGTCGGCCAGCAGCGACAACATAGGGCGCCGCGCCACCGGCGCCGTGGCGCGCAGCATGGCCAGCCACGTAAGCCCCGAGGCAAGCAACTGCCCCCACAGCAGTATCTTGATGCCCCACACCAGGTCCGTCTCATAGCTGTCGGCAATCCAGGGGTAGGTCACGGCAAGGAACAGAAGCGCCGCCCCGTCGCGCAGAAGCTCCATACGGAACACCAGCCGGGTGCGCGCCCTTGCTATTGCGAAATTGTTATATCCGGCCGTAAGCACAGTGAACACACCGCGCAGCAGCAGTATCTGAAAGAGCGGTATGGAGAAATCCCATTTCTCGCCGAACAGCGCATGAAACAGCGGGGTGGCCATAACCAGCAGGAACCCCATGCAGGGGAAGAGCAGATAGGAGGTGGAGCGGTTCATCTTGGCCGATACGCGGGCAAACCGCTCGCAGTCGTCCTGCACCTGCGATAGTGTGGGCAGAAACGCCGATGTGAGGGTCTGCGATATGGTGGTGATGCCCATCTTGCTCCACTTGTCGGCCTGTGTGTAATATCCCAGCGGAGCCAGTCCGGCCCGGTAACCGATGAAAAACGAATATATGTTCTGGAAAACGGTGTTGAGAAACGAGGTGGCCATCATCCCCGACCCCACGGCGAAAAAGCCCCGCAGCGACGCCATAGAGAAGCGCCACTCCGGCCTCCACCCCGACGAGAGCCACAGCGTGAGGCTCTTCACCGCCGCCAGCGTGATTGTCTGCCACACGATAGCCCAGGCTCCCGCCCCGCTCACGGCCAGCCATATCCCAGCGACGGCTCCGGCAAAAAGCCCCAGCGAGTTGGCCGCCGCCACAGGGCGCACGTTCATCTCCTTCATGAACCGGTTGGTCTGCACTATGGCCGAGGCATTGAGTATGAAACTGAGAAACATCACCCGGCTCAGAGGCACCAGGCGCTCGTCGTGCTGAAACACCCCGGCTATAAGCGGCGCACAGAAAAACAGCACCACATACAGCACCGCCGCCACCGCAAGATTGAACCACAGCACGGTGGAGTAATCCGTGCGCGTGGGGTTCTTCCGCTGCAGCAGAGCGTAGGAGAATCCGCTGTCGACCAGCAGCGACGCGAACGCCTGAAACACCAGCACCGCCCCCACAAGGCCGAAATCCTCCTGTGTCAGCAGATTGGCGAGCACAACCCCGGTGATAAGATACAGCGCCTGCTGCGAAACCTTGTCGATAAGATTCCACTTCACGCTCCTGGCCGTAAGTTGCTTCAGGCCGGGGTCGGCGTTGTTTTCCGGGAGAGCCACTTTACTGATACTGTATATCCTCGTCGGAGGGCATCGGAATTAGTTTCACCCCCACTGAATAGTTGCGGATTTTTTGCGGCGTGTCCTTGTAGTAGAGTTTGCCGGGGAGCATCCCCTTCACAATCAGCTCGTCGATGGCCCACACACCCGTGGTGCCGTTGCCGAAGAATTTGCATACCGCCTTCTGCGCCTTCAGGCTGTCGGCTATAATCACACCAACTCCGGTGTTGCCGAGCACCGCCTCACGGCACTCTCCCGAGAGGGTCAGCGTGCCGTTGCCGGTCTTTATCGCCCCCTCCACCTTGCCGCAGTCAAGGCCACGCACAGACAGTTTGCCGTTGCCTATCAGGCTGGCCTTGAACTTCGGGGTTGGCTTTGGCGAATGCACGCGCACCAGCGAGTCGCCGGCGTTGGTGACCTCGGTGAGAAAGCGCGAGTAGACATGCACCACCGGAAGCCCCTGCTGCATCTCCCCTTCGGGGTGAAACGCCTTTTCCACGGTGAGTTTCCCCTTGCCGTTGGTTCCGAAAAGAAGGTTTGAGGCAATATCAGCGGTAGTGGTGAAAGTGACCAGGCCGGCCGAATCATTCGAGCAATGATATTCCACATTTATGCCGTCGACCACATTGAGGTGCGTGAATTCCTCGACTCTCAGTTCATATCGGCCAAGGCCTGAAGGGAGGCTCTCCGACAGAGCCGCAGTGTCGGGCGCGGCATCCTCGAGATTATCCGCATCCTGAGCCATGGTCCACAGAGGGATGCAGGCCAGCAATAGAATCAGTGTATATACTTTTTTCATCGTCAGAATTTGGTTTTAAGAGGTTTTTATTCAAACGGTTCGCCACTCCTGAGCTTCGCCTCCACGCTGTCGAGAACCGCGGCAAGCTCAGCGAAAGTCGAGGCCCGCAGCATCGCAATGCGCGTCTGGCGGAAATTCGGTATCCCCTTGAACAGCGAGCATACCGCCAGGTGCCGCCTGATGTGAAGAATGCCGCGGTATTCGTCGATGCGCCCGATGCTCTCCTGAATCTGGCGCCTCACTATGGCGAATTTCTGCTCCAGCGAAAGGGGGGTGTAGCGGTTGTCGTCCGGGTAAAGGCCATGCTTGAGTTCATTGAATATCCACGGATTGCCGATGGCCGCGCGCCCCACCATCACCCCGTCCACGCCGTAGCGGCTGAAAGCGTCGCGCAGACGTTCGGGCGAGTCGATGTCGCCGTTGCCGATCACCGGTATAGTCAGCCGTGGGTTCTCCTTCACCCGTGCTATCATCTCCCAGTCAGCCTCGCCGGTGTACATCTGCGAGCGGGTGCGCCCATGCACGGTGATGGCCGCGATGCCGCAGTCCTGGAGCTGCTCGGCAAGCTCCACTATCACCTTGTTGTTGTGGTCCCACCCCAGGCGGGTCTTCACCGTTACCGGAATCTTCACGGCATCGACCACCGCGCGGGTGATTTCAAGCATTTTCGGTATGTCGCGCAACATGCCGGCGCCGGCACCCTTTCCCGCGACTTTTTTCACCGGGCATCCGAAATTGATGTCAAGGATATCGGGCCCGGCCTCCTCCACCATCCTGGCGGCCTCCACCATCGGCTCTACTTCGCGGCCGTAGATCTGTATCGCCGTGGGGCGCTCGGCCGGGTCGATGGCGAGCTTGCGGGTGGTAGCCGCGATGTTGCGTATCAGCGCATCGGCCGACACAAACTCCGAGTACGTGGCATCGGCGCCCAATTCCTTACAAATCAGGCGAAACGAGCGGTCAGTAACATCTTCCATCGGCGCCAGCATCACCGGCTGGTCGCCATAGTCTATTCCGGCTATCTTCATATTTTTCGCAAAAGTACAAATTTAATCCCTGTCGGCCAATATATTGGATTTTTATACATTTTTTTGAGAAATTTTCACCAACAGTCTATCCCAGGGTCAGCCACGAGCAGCACTCCGGGCGCAGGTCCGCGGCCACACGCATCACATCGTCGGCAGTGACGGCCTCCACCCGCCTTACCAGCTCCTCAGCCGGAGCGACCTCGCCGCGGAACATCACCGACCTCGCCGCATTCATCACCGTCTGCTCCACATTCACGGCCGAAAGCTGCACCTGGCCGAGAAACTGCTTTTTGGCCGCTCGGAGGGCCGCCGGCGTGAGCGGACGCTCGGCGATTACTCTCAACTGCGTGCGCACAAGCTCCAGACACCGGTCGTTATCGGCCGGGTCGCATCCGTAATACACCGTGAAGAGACCGCAGTCGGTAAATCTTGTGAGCGACGCCTCCACCGAGTAGACCAGTCCGCGGCGCTCGCGCAGAGCCACATTCAGCCGCGAATTCATCCCCGGGCCTCCGAGTATATTCACCACAAGCGCCAGGGCATGGCGGTCGGGCGAATAGATTCCGCCAACGCGGGCGCCCACCACGGTGTTGGCCTGATGTGAGTCAACCCTACGTCTTTCGCCGAACACAGCCACCGGAGCCGGAGCCGTGCGCCGGGGTGAGGCACCGCAGCGCACATCGCCGAACAGCCGCTCCAGCGCGCGGCACACGCGCGCCGGAGCCACCGCACCGTAATAGAAAGCCGTCATGCGGCCGGCAGTGTAGTTCCGTTCAATCCACCGGCGGCATCCCTCCGACGAAAAACCGGCCAGAGTGTCGGCCGACCCGAGAATATTGTGACCGAGCTGCGACCCGGCGAAAACCATATCCTCGAAATCGTCGTACACTCTCTCGGCCGGGGTGTCGAGGCAGGCATCAATCTCCTCGCCCACCACCGAGCGCTCCCTGTCGAGCTCCGCCGCCGGGAAAACCGAGTTCTGCATAAGGTCGGCCACAAGTTCCATGGCGCGTGGAAGGTTGCCGGCAGGGAAAGCGGAGTAAACATAGGTCTCCTCCTTCGAGGTAAAAGCGTTAAGCTCTCCACCCACCGACTCCATGCGGTTGATGATATGATGCGGCCGGCGGCGGGCGGTGCCCTTGAAAATCGTATGCTCCACGAAGTGGGCCAGCCCGTATTCCCCAGGCTGCTCATCACGGCTGCCGGCATTCACCGCCACGCCGAAATATTCGGCCGGCGACACCGCCGGGCAGCACACCAGCCTCATCCCCCCGGAGAGCATGAAAACAACAGGACGGCAGTCGGCACGGGAATCTCTCATCATATCATTCAATACGTCCGTCAGCCCTCAGAAGTGCAAGCAGATGCTCCACAGCCTCCTCCGAGGGGATATTCTTCAGCACACACTCCTTGCCGCGGTAGAGCGACACACGCCCCACACCGGCACCGACATATCCGTAGTCGGCATCGGCCATCTCGCCGGGACCGTTGACAATGCAGCCCATCACCCCGATTTTCAGACCGGGATAACCCTGCAACGCCTCCTTCACGCGGGCGAGCGTCTGCCGGAGGTCAAACATGGTGCGCCCGCAGCCTGGGCAGGCGATAAACTCCGTTTTCGTGAAACGCAGGCGGGATGCCTGAAGGATGCCCAGCAGAAGGTCGCGGCGCTCATCGCCGGAAAGGTGCGGCGACCCGACCGAAACAACATCCACAAGCCCGTCGAGCAGCACACTGCCGAGATCAACCGACGCCGCCACACGCACCTCGTCGGCCGTCATCGCCGCAGGATATTCCACATGCACCATCACCGGCACACCGCAGCCGAAGGCATCACGCAGCGCAGAGCGTATCTTGCCCGGCACATTGCCGGTGCCCTCCACGCGCAGTTGCCTCACCCCGTCGGGAATAGGGTCCACGTCAGCAATCAGAGGCACATCGACCACACGCGCCGGGAGAGGCCCGTCGCAGTCGCCCGGCTCCCCGGGGTCGGCGGCAATAGCGTCGATATGCGCCACAATCATCCGGGCCACCGGAATCTCAGCCTCCGGGTCCTCGCTGAGCGACACACGTATAGTATCGCCGATGCCGTCGGCAAGGAGCGAGCCTATGCCAAGGGCGCTCTTCACCCGGGCGTCCTCGCCGTCGCCGGCCTCGGTGACACCCAGATGCAGCGGAAAATGCATATCCTCGCGGTCCATAGCCTCGACAAGCATCCGCACCGTGCGCGTCATCACCACCACATTCGAGGCCTTTATCGAGATGACTATATCGAAGAATTTCTCTTTAACGGCTACGCGCAGAAACTCCATGGCGCTTTCCACCATCCCCTCCGGGGTGTCGCCGTAGCGGCTCATGATGCGGTCGGAAAGGGAGCCGTGGTTCACCCCGATGCGAATGGCGGTGCCGTGCTCGCGGCAGAGCTGCAGAAAGGGCACGAACGTTTCGGCGATTTTTCCGATTTCACGCTCATACTCCAGGTCGGTAAACTCGATTTTCTTGAACACACGTCCCGGGTCAACGAAATTGCCGGGGTTTATGCGCACCTTCTCCACCTCGGCGGCGGCGGCGAATGCCGCCTTGGGATTGAAGTGGATATCGGCCACCAGCGGCATGTCGCAGCCACGCTCACGCAGCAAGCGCCGGATTTCACCCATGGCATGCGCCTCGCGCACCCCCTGTGCTGTGAGCCGGTTGATGTCGGCTCCGGCGGCAGCTATCCGCAGCGCCTGGGCGGCCGAGACTTCCACATCGGTGGTAGAGGTGTTGTTCATCGACTGCAGCCGTATCGGAAAATCGCTGCCGACCTTCACCTTTCCAACATGTGTCACCGTGGTTTTGCGGCGGCTGTAAGGCTTGTATCCCATATCGCCGCTCAGTTGGTTTTGAATTCGTAGGCCACATCGCGGAGCGACTCGTTGGCCTTCACGATTTTCTCCCCCAGCGAGGCACGCCAGGCATCATAGCGGAGCTTTATCTCCGTGTCGGCCAGCGCCAGGATGCGCACCGCCAGCACAGCAGCGTTCATGGCACCGTCAATGCCGGTAGTGGCCACCGGTATCCCCGGGGGCATCTGGGCAATCGACAGCAGAGCGTCCTGCCCCATCAGAGTGGCGCCCAGAGGCACTCCGATAACAGGGAGCGGCGTGATTGCAGCAATCACGCCGGGAAGGGCGGCGGCCATGCCTGCGCCGGCTATAATCACCTTCACTCCGCGCGCCTCGGCGTTGTGGGCGAAGTCGGCCACCTCATCGGGAGTGCGGTGGGCCGAGAGGGCTATCATTTCAAAAGGCACCTGCATCGAGTTGAGGAAATCGGCGGCCTTCTTCATCACGGGCAGGTCGGAGGTGCTGCCCATTATTATGCTTACTGTGGGATTCATATATTTAAGCTGTAAATTATTTTTAGATTTAATTCTTATAATTCTTATAAAATTTATTTATAAGTTATATAAAGCTCAGATGGCCAGCAGCGGCAGCCCGAACGAGGCTGCGAAGCCCGTGGCCCAGCCGGCGGCCACCTGCCAGGGGGTATGGCGGCCGAGCACGAGGCGCGACGAGCCTACAATCCCCGAAAGGAGTATCAGCGCCAGGAACTCCACCGTGAGGGGTGCCACTTCCACGCCGCTGAGCATCATGAAGAAAACCACGCCGCAGAGGCCGCCCATACCGGCGCCGTGCCCCGAGATTTTCCACCAACGGTTGACCACCGTTATCACAAGAAGCGCCAGCGCGGCACCGGAGACCATGAAGGTGAGCCACACCGGAGCGTTGACAAAACGGGTGTAGACCGCCACCGCGCAATAGCCGGCCACTGTAACCAGGTAAGGCGCCAGGCGGTCGCGGCGGTCATTCAGCCCGGGGGCTTTGACCACCCCGGCCTTCCACAATCCGAAAATAGCCAGCACAGGCACCACGCAGGTGGCCACGAATGTGACCATCAGCACGATAGCCTTGGCCTTAAACGGATTATACGTGAGAAACGACAGCCATATGGCCAGAATCATGGCGTAGGTGCCCGACATCAGGGGGGAGAACACCCCCGACACCACACGCGCGAATATATTTGTAAACTTTTCCATATACTAAATCTCTTTGCGCAGACGCGCCACCGGGAAGCCCAGGCGCTCGCGGTACTTGGCTACGGTGCGCCGGGCCACTTCCAGGCCGGCCTCGGCCAGGAGTGCCGTAATCTGCTCGTCGCTGAGGGGCGACGACTTGTCCTCCTCCCCGATAATCTCCTTTATACGCGCCATGACGGAATGCGCCGTGGTGCCCTCGGCCATGTCGCGCCCCTTTTCGTTAAAGAAGAACTTCAGGGGGTAGACACCCGCGGCAGTGGCCACATATTTGCCTTGTGTGGCGCGTGAAATCACCGAAAGGTCATAGCCGGTGAGGGCCGCCACATCGCGGAGCACCATGGGCTGTATCAGCGCCTCGTCGCCCGAAAGGAAGAAAGGACGCTGAAGCTTGAGAATGGCCGACATCACGCGGTAAAGAGTGGTGCGGCGCATCTCCACGATGCGGATAAAATTGCGTGCATCCTGGCGGTTTGACTGAATGAACAGCCTGGCGTCGCGCGCACGGCGGTCATTACCCTCAGGCAGCGGGGTATCCTCCGCAAAAGAGCGCTCCACCTGCAGCCGGGGGATGTTGCCCGGCATAGTGAGGGTGAGCACCCCGTGCGCCTCGTCGGCCTCCACGGTGAAATCGGGGGTAATCTGTCCCGACACCTCCTCTGCCACACCGCCGCCGGTAAGGGCCGCCCCGGGCTTGGGGTTGAGGCGGGTGATTACAGCGAGCGCCCGGCGCAGCTCCTCCTCCGAGAGGGAGGCCGCCGAGAGTATGCGGTCGAAATGCTTCTTCGAGAAAAGGTCGAAGCAGTGGGTCACAATCTCCAGGGCGTGGTCAACTTCCGGCGAAGCCTCGCGGCGGCGCAACTGCAGCAGAAGGCAGTCGCGCAGGTCCACGGCCCCGACGCCGGCCGGCTCAAGCGAGCGCACCGCCTCGAAGGCCCGCTGCATCTGCTGCGGAGTCACGTCAATGCCGTCGGTCACCGCCAGGTCATCGGCCAGTGCCTGGAGCGGCCGCTCCAGGTAACCGTTGTCGTCGAGCGAGCCGATGATATACCGTCCGGCGGCAAGCTCCTTCTCCGAAAGCCCCTCGCGCTGGTCGAGCTGCGCCGTCAGCGCCTCATAAAGCCCGGCGGTATCCTCGCTCTGCGCAAGCACACTTTCAGCATAATACCCCGCACCCTCACGGGCGAAAAAGTCGGGGCGCCCCCAGCCGGGCGATGCCTCCACGCCTCCGGCATATTCGCCGGAGGCATCAGGAGCCCCCTCCCCGGCCGGGTCGGCGGCTTCCAGGGCCGGCATCTCCTCCAGAGCGCGGCGCACCTCCTCCTCAGCCTGTGCCTGCGGCATCTCGAGCATACGCACAAACTGCACCTGCAGCGGCGTCAATCGCTGCTGCAGCCGCTGCTCGGTGGTAAGTCTCTGTTGGTTGTGGGCCATAACTGATTGATAAGGAAACCGGCGACGCACACATGCGCGTCAATCTGCAAAGTTACGAAAAAACCATCATAACCTCCCCCTAATCCCCCTCAATAATTCACAAACGAACAGTAGTCGTAGTCATTGTCGTTGAGATGCACCTCAATCTCTCGGTTCGAGCCGTCAACCTCCGTGGCATCCTCCGCCGGGAAGATTGAATAGCCGCTGTCAAAGCTCCACTGCTCGAAAGATTGGATAACATGAAAATTGCCGGAATCAGTCACGCGGTTTATCCGCTTTACTCGGAATCAAGGCGCTTGATTGAGAGAAGCCCACCGTTGCGTGCCCCGACATACGTGCCGAGTTCGTGGCGCCCGCGGCAACAGTGGGCAGCATACATGCTTTGGCCAAGTGCGAGAGTCTGAATGGTCGAGGTATCTCCCGCCATGAGTTTTATGTTACGGGCTTCAAGAATCTCAAAACGCGACGGATTGGCGATTTTGCGAATGACGCATCCTTTCCCGGCATCCCACTCCAGTTGGAATGTGGCGCCGATGGGCTCATCCCCGAGAAGCACCACGGAGAGGGTTGTGAATTTTGAATCATTCCCCGGCTCATCCATATCGCGGAGGCTGTTGCAGAATGAAATCCAGTCGCGATGCCCCAGATAGCGGCTCAATAAGGATAGGGTTGTATAAGTGGGAGTATGGGAGCTCTGCACGTACCCCCATATACGTTTTAACGCGAGTTCGGGATAAGAACTTTATGATTTTCAACCAAGCAAAAGACATAGAGTATTGGGCGGCCTTTCAAGGTCGCCTGATTTATTTGTACAGTTTGGTGTTGTTAATCCCAGAGGACAAGCTGC
>SCEJ01000254.1 GCA_004102785.1 Muribaculaceae bacterium Isolate-013 (NCI) | reverse complement strand
GTAGAAGTGCAACTATCGTCAGACAGGATGTTAGAGTATATCCTAACTTCCGACAACCTTAACAGAGCGTACAGACAAGTCAAGGCCAACAAGGGGAGCGGTGGAATCGACAGAATGGATGTAGACAAACTGCTTCCATATCTGCGAGAACACAAGGATGAAATAACTGAAAGTCTGAAGGGCGGACGCTACCGCCCCAATCCCGTAAGGAGGGTAGATATACCCAAGGATGGAGGCAAGACGCGCCAACTCGGCATACCCACCGTTGTTGACCGCGTAATCCAGCAATCCATAGCCCAGGTGCTGAGCCTGGTGTACGAACCGAAATTCTCGGAGGCAAGCTACGGCTTCCGCCCGAGACGGAGCGCGCACCAAGCGTTGCAAAAGGCGCAGGAAATCATCAATGGCGGCTATAAAT
>SCEJ01000253.1 GCA_004102785.1 Muribaculaceae bacterium Isolate-013 (NCI) | reverse complement strand
ACAGTCTGCATCTACTTGAGCGGTCTGGATGGCAGGGTTTCCGATGGCTTTGACAACGGCGTCGCACTTGGACTTGGTTCGGCTGGCTATCATGACTTCTGTAAAAACATCAGGATTCTGAGCCACTTTGTGCGCAACAACGGTACCTACACCGCCCGCACCGATAATAAGAACTTTACCCATTTCTTTACTACTTATTTTTATATTATATCTTTTTGTGAAAATAACGGAGAGCAAATATAAGGGTTAATTCTCATAAAATCATTATGAAGCGGTTTTATTTTCCCTAATATCCTTTTAAGCTTTCTTTTAAGCGCCGGATTTGTGGGAATAAAAGCTTTACCTTATATTTGTCTCTCCGCTTTGGTTTTCTAAAGGAGGATTAATTTGAACACACTGAAAGGAATAATGAAAAAAT
>SCEJ01000252.1 GCA_004102785.1 Muribaculaceae bacterium Isolate-013 (NCI) | reverse complement strand
TTCTGCAGTAAGCTCTACATACTGGTTGTCAACAAGACCGCCGGGGCCCATAAGGAAGCCGTAGAGACGGCTGTCGCGATTGATTTTCTTGATACCGTCGAACAGACCGGAGATGACATTGTGTCCGCCGGGAGCCTGTCCGCCAGAGAGGATTACACCCACGTTGACCGGCTTGCGAGCGGCGGGAGCGGGATCTTTCTCGAATTTAAGTTCGGGAAGTCCGTAAGTGTTGGGGAAAAGTTTTTTGATTTCATCCTGGTCGGCAACTGAATTTGTGGGCTGACCTTCTACTGCTTCGACCGCTCCGGTCAATACAATCGGCAACTTGGGCTGGTATGTTGCGCGAGCTTTTTGCAGAGCACTTTTTTCCATTTTTTATTTTTTGATAGTTAGAAATAATTTGCGTTGGAAACTTTCC
>SCEJ01000251.1 GCA_004102785.1 Muribaculaceae bacterium Isolate-013 (NCI) | reverse complement strand
CTGCGTGTAGACCGAAGCGTTAAGCCCCATGTAGTAAAGATCCTTGATTTCGTCGCAGAGCATGTTGAAATAGTCGGTGAAATCGCTTTTTGTCTCTACCACCGTATATTGGAAGTCACCGCCGGGCCAGATGTGTCCGGGTTCCTTGAGTGTGATGCCGCCCATTTCGCCGCACACTGCCGCGCGTGACGCGTGGGTCGGGCATGCCGGATGCGGATAGCTGTGCGTGTCGATTATGTCGCCGATTTCATGGTCGGTCCAGCCGCTGGCGTTGCATATCAGCGAAGCCTTGCCGAATCTCGAGGGCGACAGACGGTTGACATTGTTCTGTACGAGTGTGGTCACTTCCGGTGTGTCAAACTGTCCCCAGCCTTCGTTGAACACCACCCAGTGCACAATCGACGGGTGATTCTTCAAGG
>SCEJ01000250.1 GCA_004102785.1 Muribaculaceae bacterium Isolate-013 (NCI) | reverse complement strand
ACACGCTCTATCACTTCGTGACTGAATTTTTAGATTGTTAAGTCGTTTTCTTCCTTGTAGCGCACGGCTTCTTCAAATACCATCGCCAGCACTTTGCTGAACATGCCTGCAATGATAAATACCAGAATGATCACCAGCATTGCAATGGTCAGGTACACCACACATCTCACAGCGCTCATGGCCGCGATGAAAAAGCTTAAGTCACCCATTCTCCTAAGGCTCGCCACATTTTCCGGTACAAAGCAGTTCTCCGCAAGCACCGTGCCAAACATCTTGCGCAGTTCATTGATCAGCAATAACGCCAACACACCCAGAATGGCGAATATGAGCACCGCCGGAAGGTAATTCTCCTCCACCGCCTCCAGATACTTTCCTATGTATTTGAGACTAAGCGGCAGACTTATCGTCACCAGAATTCC
>SCEJ01000249.1 GCA_004102785.1 Muribaculaceae bacterium Isolate-013 (NCI) | reverse complement strand
AGAATTTACCTTTCGGCAGCTTTATATCTTCCCAGATTTTCCGATGCGTCTTTTTCATAATCTTGTCGATACACGTTTTACCATCATTGGTTTCCATGTAGCGAAGTCGCCGGCAATGATGTGTTTACGAGCTTCGCCCACCAACCACAAGTAGAATGCCAAATTATGAATAGATGCTATTTGCATGGCCAATAATTCTTGAGCATGAAACAAGTGGCGCAAATAAGCTTTACTATATAAAGTATCTACGTATGATGCACCGTCAGCTTCGATAGGAGAGAAGTCTGTTTCCCATTTTTTGTTGCGCATGTTGATGATACCGTCTTTAGTAAACAACATGCCGTTGCGTCCATTGCGGGTAGGCATTACACAGTCAAACATATCGACTCCGCGCTCGATACCTTCCAATATATTCACCGG
>SCEJ01000248.1 GCA_004102785.1 Muribaculaceae bacterium Isolate-013 (NCI) | reverse complement strand
AAGTGCTTCGGCAGTTCGATGGCCTTCAAGGCCAGGATGGAGAAGGTGGCGGGAGTCCATGGAGTCAGGACATTCGTCGGAAGCCACACGGTCGTGGTCACCTATGACGCCAACGCCATCTACGCCGCGAAGGTCGAGGCCCTGATCTTCGTCCCTTCCAAGTACATGGTCAACAGCCTGGAGCCGGAGCAGTACGACTCGCTCAAGTGCGTGACCATCAGGACGGAAAAGATGTTAGACAAACTCGAACTCAACTACCTTGGAATGCAGATGAGACTCACGGAAAAGAAGATATTCGGTCTGGAGTCCATCTACGAGTGCCCTCTCATCGTCAAAGTGTACATGGCGCCTGACGAGGATCTGGACGAGGCGTGGTTTAAGAATATTGTCGAGAAGAAGACCCTTGAGATGCCGGTTCACG
>SCEJ01000026.1 GCA_004102785.1 Muribaculaceae bacterium Isolate-013 (NCI) | reverse complement strand
CCCTTGATTTACTCTCGTCAGTCCGGATAGCTATCGGGCTTTGGTTTGTGTAGCAACCTTACCCCTGACTTTGAGCCTTATATCAAGTTTCTGTGCGTGGAGCCAGACTTTTGTCCTTAGCTTCCTTTCGATTCTCCTCACGGTAGACACCGTTGCCTCGGACTATGTGCTTCCCGCTATCGGGGCGCGCTCGGGACTTTCACCCGTTAGATTATGCCCATGTCGGGCGAACTACCAAAAGAATCGGCAGCTTTTTCAAGCTGCCGATTCAGCTTTTTTATGGTGTTCCTTATCCCGAACTCGCGTTTTTAGAGTGGAGACTCCGATACGCTGCCCTACCACCGCATCTATCTCGTCGGCCAAACGGTCGAAATCGGATGGAGAACCGGGCGACGAGCCAAACTTATGCTCGACGGCGATACGGAGTAATTTCACTTTTTCGGGGTCTATCTTCATATATCGTTTCAATTCTATGGCCGCCCACACCGACAGGCAGGCTGTCATGCTGCAAAGTTACATCCTTAAAAGATGTTAAGTAACGCTATGGAGTTAAAATATTTAAATTTGAACCAACTTGAACCACCCTGAACTTAAACACACTCATTTATTAACTATAACTTTGCCTGAACAAGAGAAATTATTTAAATAAATAACCACTTTTCACAAAACCGATTTATCACTACTTATGGAAGAAAACAACCTTGCAGGCTCCACAGCCGTGACCGAGGCCGACACCATGAAAAAAAACGTCTCACCTGAAGCCACACCATCTGAAACAAACACCAGCGCTGAAAAACCGGATAAAGATAAAGAGGAGGAGGAAGAAGGCTCCTGGGTAGGAGGACTTCTTTTCCTGGCTGTTATCGGAGCTGCCCTCTGGGCGCTGATCCACTTCAACCCTTCGGAAGAAAAACATCGCGAGGTGCTCAGTCAAGACCTTGCGGAAGCATATGTAGATGCGGCCATGCAGGGATACACACTCGACACCCGCACCCTCTCACGCCTCAAATACGGCTCGCTGGGCATATGCTCATGGACCTATGTGAAACGCCGCGGCAAATTTGAAATAGCAACCGTGGGAGCCTGCGGCTACGTGCTCTCGCTCGTTGACTGAACGACAATATCTTCTTATCCTGAACAACACACAAAAGCAAGCCGGTGCTTAATAACCGCCGGAAACAACCTTGCCGCAGGAGGGTGTGTCAAAATGCCTGATGGAATCCGGCTAATTTGACACAGCCCCCTGCGGCTTTTCGGCATGTTGCCCGGAGGATTACTGCTCCTCGTCATCAGGCCACATTGTATCGAAATCAGGGAATGTGGTGGCATCCGGATGCGTGCGGATCCACTTTGATCTGACGTCCTCTATCTTATAAGCCCACGTGCCGTCCTCCTGCAGCCAGCAGGTCTTGAATTTTCCGTCGCCGAGGTTCTCCGTCCACCGCAAAGTGGCTCCGGTAGCTTTCGGTGTGCGCCTGGCCGCCCGCTGTGCCACCGCATATTCCTCTCCCTGGTGCTCGTCGCCATAGCGCACAACCGTTTTGGCCGCGATCTCCATCAGATCATCCATATAGGGCGAATGGGCATCGATGCGTGTCGCCAGCCAGCGGCGCACATCCTCGCGAGCTTTCCAGCGCCAGTGCTTCACCATGCAAAGTTCCATCGAACGCGTTGTTGTCAGTGTATCCCACATATGCAGATGCTCGGCGAAACGTTGCGCCGCCACCACTTTGGCATAACGGTAAACCTGCTCCTCCAGCGGCAAGGAGGAGTAGTCAGACGGGGCGGCCTCATTATCGTTTGACACTGTTGTCGCCGGCATCTCCGGCATAGCGGTCACAACGCCGGGATTTGCCGCTGCTGCCTGCGCGGCGACAGGCTCTGCCATAGAATCGACTACGGCCGACGGCACATCCGCGGCCTGCTCCATGCGCGCCTTATTCATCTCACCCCGGCCGGAAGCCTTGCGTGCACCCTCCGGAGCCAACATAAGCACTGCCGACACCACGGCCAATCCGGCCGCAATTCCCGCCGCCAGCCAGCGGCGCACGCGGTAGCGCCGCCTGATCATCGGCACTATCAGCGCCGCCGACTTAGGCCTGCTCTGCGGCGACTCTGCGAGGCATCGGCGCCCCACGGCGGCCATAGCTTCATGGCCGCAGCCAAGTTTGCATATTATACTCCCGAGTGAATAAATGTCGACATTGAATCCGGATTCAGCGCCGACCGACGTCTCCATGACCTCAGGAGCGATATATCCGGGAGTGCCTCCCGGCAGGTCGAACTGCAGGAATGCCGGGCCGTGACTGAGCCCGAAATCTATGATTTTGACATAACGGCCGTCGGAAGTAACCAGGATATTGCCCGGCTTTAGGTCGCGGTGCACAATGCGGCGGGAATGTATATAGTCAACGGCGCTGCAGATCTGCTGAAGCAACGCGAGCGCCTCACTACGCCTCAGGTGCGGATGCCCGTGCATATATTCCGTAAGCGTCACACCGTCGAAATACTCCATCACAATGCACAACCCGAACCCCGGCACCTCATTGAAAAAGAGCGCCGACACTATGTTTTCATGAGTCATCGACGCCGCGATAGTGAACTCCTTCCGGAGCATACGGCGGTAAACCTCCGAATCGCGGTACTTCTCGCGCAGAGCCTTCACCACAACCTTCCGGCCGTAATGCTCGCAGAGAAACACACGGCAGTGCCCCTCCTTCGACTCATGAAGGAGCTGCATGTTATGAAACGGGGCTGCATCATACTCTGCCGCATCCGTGCCAAGGGTGAATTCTGAATCCATCCGCTATTATCGCAATCAAAGTGAACTCAACTTACTGACACAAATGTACGAAATTATAATCTATTTCATAACACGCCGACATAGAAAAAGCCACCCGGCACACACCGGATGGCTTTTTCTGTCGAGGCTCTTTACAGCCGGAATTATTTTGAGGTCACAAGCACGTTTTTAAGCTCCCAGGTGCCGGCGATGGCATCGGTGGAAGTGTAGTGGAAGGCGAGTTTCACCTTTTTGCCCACATAGGCCGAAAGGTCGATGGCGCCCGAGCTCATGAAAGTCCAGGAGTCATACTCCGAAAGACCGGGAGCGGTGAGGGCTGTCCATGTCGAGCCGCCGTCGGCAGAGATTTCGCAGGCGGCCGACTTGGCGCAGTTGTCGAGCGAGCCGAAGAACTTGCATGCCTGGTCGTAGGTGAGCTGTGCGCCGGTAACACCGGTAAGGTCAATCTCGGGCGAAATCAGACGGGCCTCAGAGGCATGGTTTGAGCCTCCGACAAAGGCCGAAGCCTTCATGCAAGAATAGCGCTCGTCGAAGTTCCATACATAGCTCATACCTGATCCGAGAAGGATATTATCGATTGTGAACGCCCCCTGTCCCGATGCGAAAGTTTCGGAGAAGAGTGTGGCGCCGGAGGGCTGTGTGGGGGTGTTGCCGCCACCTTCGCCATCCTCGAACTTATAAGTGGACACTGACTTGAGGCCGGCGGTGCCGAAATACTTCTCGAACGAGCCGCAGAGCGTAACCACCTTGCCGAAATTATCCGGGTTATCCTGGAGGTTGAGAGCCGAACGGATGGCTCCGGCGGGGAGCTGCACGGGCACCACGGTAGATGAAGTGTTGCCCGACGGCTCGGTGGCAATCAGAATGTTGGTAGCCGAAGTGGCGGGAAGCTCGAACTTGGCTTCAGATATAGACTTGTCGGGGATGAAGCCCACAATGTAGCCCTTGACATAGGTGTTGGCCACCGCGGCCGAGGGAGCGCCGGCGGCAAGCATCTGCGAGGGATTCCAGGGCGAAGCCTCGGTACCGCTGCCTTCGGGAATACCGGTGGAGGGCACGCCGGGATTGGAATCATCGCCGGGCACATCGACACCTTCAAGGTGGAATTCGGTGGAGGAGCCGTTGTTGCCGGTGATTCCGAACACGCCCATCACCTTGTCGAGTGTGCCGAATACGTTGAGCTTCTTGCCAAGGTTCTCGGGATGGTCGGCCAAAGCCACATACTCACGCATACGCGAGCCCTGGGGCAGAGGCACAATCAGGCAGGCCGCGAGGTCGCGGGTGTCGGGTGTGGCGCCGATAACCACAGTGTTGCGCAGTGTGGCCGTCGCGCCCCACTCGATCTGGTCGGGCGAGGTGACGGTCTCTACCTCGGGAGCCACGGTGCCTACGATAAAGCCTTCAGTCCAGCCCATCGGGGTTTCGCCGGCATTGATTTTCTCTATACCCTCGTCAACGCTCCAGGGGTTGGCCTCCGAGCCGTTGGGGAGAGTGGGGTTGCCGAAATTCATCAGGCCGTCGGCATCAATCAGCACAAGCTGCCAGGGAGAGGCCGAGGCGCTTGAATAATAGTAGCCCAGTATACCGACCACATCGCCGCTGCCTGAGGGGAGCACGGTGTTCCAGAACGAGGCGTAGCCCGAGGTGCGGATATTCAGCTCCGAGCCGTTGGCGTCGACGATAGGCTGGTTCTCGCCCGAGGAGTGATATTCGGCGCAGAGAGTGGCAGTGCCGTCGGCATTCTTGAAATGCACGTTGTTGATGCGCACAAGCTGCCCCTGCCACTGGCGCAGGAACTCGCCGTTGGTGAGCGCGGCATTGGTGTTGAGCATATCGATCGACTCGATCAGCAGCGGCTCCACCTTCGATGGCTCGGGCAGCCCGTTGAGCTGGCGGTGCTCGTCAAAGAATTCAGGAGCCATGAATGTAGGCTCGAAGTTATTGGCAGAGTCCTTCCATTTCGGGAAGCCGAGCTGCAGCAGGCCCGCATAGCGGCCGATGTACATGCCGGTGAGGTCGAGCACAATCTCCTGCCCCACGCGGTAGGTGAGCCAGAGATTATAGGTGTTGATAGAGATGGGTATAGCGGCTGTCTCGTCGCGCAGGTAGAGGCATTTGAACACATTACCCTCGCGGTCGGCCGAAATCACGCGTCCCGAGATGATATAGTGCTCGCCGTTTTCCTTCGCCGGAATCTCCTCGCAATAGGGAGTCTCGTTTTTCCAGAATTTCTCCTTCACCTCCATGATGGTGGTGTTGGCCTGGAGGGTGGCCTTGGGCACCTCGTAAGCCGATGCGGGCTTGGCGATGTCGTCCTGGCACGAGGCAACCCCCATGGCGGCGGCAAAGGCCACAGCTCCGTATAATAGTTTTTTGAGAATCATAATGTTATCAGATTATTTGGTGCCGTACACATTAAGTTTGTTAAGCTCCCATGTGCCGCTCTTGGCAGCGGTGCCGATATAGTGGAAAGCCACCTTGATTTTCTTGCCGGCATAGGCCGAGAGGTCGATGGCTCCGGTCGACACGAATGTCCAGCTCATGGAGTCGGGATAATTGGGGATGGCAACGGGAGTCCATGTCGAGCCGCCGTCGGTGCTCACCTCGAAGAGGGCCTCCTTCTTTGCCTGGTCGGTTGTCGAGAAGAAGTTGAGTGCTTGCTCGAACGAGGCCGAAGCCGAAGTGTAGCCGCTGAGGTCGATTTCAGGCGACACCAGACGGGCGTCGGCGTCATAGTTGGTATTGTTGAGGAACGCCGACGCTTTCATGCACGAATAGCGCGAATCGTAATTCCATACATATGTAAGCTCAGAGGGGAGCTTGATGTTGTCTATGGTGAAACTGCCCTGACCAGAAGCGAATGTTTCGGTAAACACAACGGTGCCTGTGGGGGGAGCGGGGGTGTCGCCGCCGGCCGAGCCTATTTCCTTGCCGTCGACAATGGCGGCGCTGACCGACTTGAGACCGCAGGCTCCGAAATATTTCTCTACCGAACCCTTCAGAAGCACCTCTTTGCCAAGGAGCGAGGGGTTGTCGGAAAGGTTGAGAGCCGAGCGGATGACGCCTGCGGGGAGCTGCACGGGAAGTACATCGGAAGCCGATGCCGTCTCGGCGGTGGCGCCAAGCACAATGTTGGTAGCTACGGCTCCGGAAGCGGAGAACACAGCCTCGGAGAGCGACTTGTCGGGGATAAAGCCCACGATAACGCCTTTGACCCATTTGTCGGGTTCGGCCACGGAGGGAGCGCCCTGACTCAGGAGCTGGGCCACGGTGTAGGGCGAAGCCTGGGTGCCATCGCCGCCGACAATCGGTTTTTCAGGCTCGGCATCGGTGAAGCCCTCAAGGTCGGCCGGAGAGTTGAGCATAAGCTGCCAGTCGCGGCTGAAGAAGGAAAGCACAGCCTTTACGGAACCGGTGCCGGCGGGCTGAAGCTGCGCCCACCAGGTAGAGTAACCGCTGTTGCGCATAATTATAGTCTTGCCGTCGGGGGCAATCAGAGTGCGGTTCACAGTCGAGCCTGACTCGCCGAAAGGCTGTCCGGGCTTCTCGAAACGCATATCCTTAAGCACGATGAAGCGGTTCTGCCAGGCAAGGAGCTCCGAAGGATTCTGTTTGAGGGTGCTGAGTTCGTCAAGAGTCACCTCGTAAGGCACTACTTTGTCGGGTTCGGGGTCGCTCTGCACTATGGCCACAGCCTTGAAGTCCTCCTCTTCGATACGCGAGGGATAATCGTTGGTTGTGGGGGCAGCGCCGATCTGCATGTTGTTGCCGTAGGCACCGATGTAGAGGCCGGTGACGTCAACAGCCACTTCCTGCCCGAACTTATAGTACTGGTAAAGCTTGGAGATATTCACCGAGAATGCCATGCCTGAAGTGCCGTCCTCGATAACAAGCGACTTGTAGACATTGCCCGACTCATCGTTCGACACAATGCGGCCGCGCACAATGTAGTGCTCGCCGTCGGCATTTGTGCCGATTTCAGTGGCGTAGTTCGATGCGGAGGCATTATAGAAAGCCTCCTTGAGTTCGAGCAGGGTGATATTGGCCTCGATCTGCTCGGCGTCGCCCGGGCGTGTGATCGGCGGACGCTCGAAGTCGTCGTCGCACGAAGCGAACCCCGCGGCCGAAGCCACGGCCAGAGCTATATATAATAATGTCTTTTTCATGATTTACCGTAATGATTAGAAGCGGACGCCCACGTTGAAATACACCTTCACGCCCTGTGCGTACTGGTATTTGGTGGGATATGCCTTGGGGTTGTACTTTTTAGTATCGACGCGGCTCTGCTGGAAAGCGTTGGTTACCAGGTTGGTGTTGTTGAGGATATTCGACACGGAGAGGTTGAAGTTGAGTCCCACCTTGCGGTTGAAATAGATGCTTTTGCCTATGGAGGCATTGAGCACCCAGTTGCAGGGGAGTTTCTCCTGGGTGGCGAAAGCGTCGACGATAGCCTCAGCCTCTTCGTATGTGCTGGCCACGGTCCAGATGTCGGGCATCTCTTCATGGTAGGGGTATGCGAGCTGCACGTAGTAGTCGCCCATCCATGTGGCGTTTACGTTGAAGTACCAGTTTTTGGGAGCGGCATAGTCAAGAGCGATGTTCATGGCAGCCTGCGGCGTGGAGGTGCAGAAATAGTTCTTTAGGTAAACGCGCTTGTCCTGGGGGTCAGTGAGCTCGTTCTCGGCCGAGCGTGTGCCCATGGGATTGTTCTTGTACTGGTAACGTGAATATGTGCCGGCTACCGATGCTGTGAGCGAGGGAAGAATCTTGTAGGCCATGCCCAGCTCCACACCCTTGTACTGGCGGTGCACATCGCTTAGGGCGAAGTTCACGAAAGTGTTGAGCGACTCGTCGTAGAAGCCCATGCGCTCGATTGCACCGGTGATATTGGTGAAGAACACCCCTACCGAACCGCGGAAACGGCGGTAGTTCCAGTTATAGGCGGCGTCGGCCGAGAACACACGCTGCGAGTGGAGGTTCTCGACAGTCTTGTCTTTGATGCGGGGCGAGATGTAGACATCCTTGATGAGGGGCGCCTGTGTGCCGTATTCGGCGTTGACCGTAAAATAGTTTCGTCCGTCGAGTTTGTAGGTGGCGCCGGCCTTCACGGCAGCGTCGTCGAAACGGTAGGTCTTGGATTTGCCGTAGGAGTTCTCGGGAGCGCGGCCGTTGCGCATGTGGCCGAAGCGGTAGAACTGCTCGTAGCTAAGCTGCACACCCCAGTGGGCGTCCCAGTGGGCGGAATTGAACTGGTTCTGGATGAAGCCCGAAGCTTTCATGGCATGGATATTGTAATCATATCCGAAGCGCTCGCCCACCCCTACACGGCGGTTGGGGTTGTTGAGGTCGTTCTGCATGATGTCGGCCGAGGCCAGCGGGTTGTTGACATCGCGGTCAGAGAAGGGGTCGACGTCAAGCCAGTATGCGCCGCCGAGAAGGTCCTTGACGGTCATGTAGTCGGCGGTCTTTGTGTAGTTGAAGGTCACGCCGGCCTGGAGGGTGAGGTTGTCGTTGAGGCGCCGGTTGAGCAGCGAGTTCACGATGAAGTTGAACTGGTTGGAGTGCTCCCACTGCTGCATGTAGGTGGAGCCGGTCTGCTCGTCGGCGGGAAGCCCCTGGTTGGCCACATTGTTGAGGTAGTTGGTCCGGTAGAAGAAATCCCAGTCCATCTGGCGTATGCCGCCTGTGTTGTTTTCCCACATGTCGGTATAGTACTCGGCCATGCCTGGCACCTCCTGGTTGAATTCCCAGTAGGATGGGAGATTCTTGTAGTAGTCGGGCTTGGGGTCGTTGCCTTTGAAGTAGTTCAGACGGGTGCGTGCGAAGTTGATCCAGCGGAAAGCCACACCGGTGTTGAGAGTGGTTTTCTCATCCTTGAAGATCCAGTTGAGCATCACCGTGGGGTCGAACTTGCGGCGGATATTGTCAGAGCGCTTCTTGCCGTCCTGCCAGCCCCACGAGGGGTTGTAGAGGTTGGAGCCGACCAGGTCGTATGCCTCCTGCACGGTGGCGCGGGCGTTGGCATACTCCATGGGGGCGCCCCATGTGGTGAGGGTAATCGAGTGGTTGGGGTTGATTACCTTCTCGGCCGATAGGAAGTAGCCGCCGGCGTTGTAGTATGTGCCGTCAACAACGCCCTCGTCGGAATAACGTCCGATGGCGCCCAGTGTCAGCCCCCATCCGCCGGCAGATATGCCGGTGGAATACTGCGCCATGGCGCGGGCGTAATAGTTGGCGTTGGTGTAGCTCAGCGAGCCGTTGAAGCCCGGCGAATAGGTTTCGGTAATGGTGTTGAAATTCTGCGAGCCGCCGATGGCCGAAAAGCCGTAGGCAGCGGCTCCGAGCCCCTGCGTGGCGGTGCTGTTGCGGAAAGCGCGCGAGGTCATGCCGCCGAGCTGCGAGAAGGTGAATCCGCCGCGCACTATGTCGTTCATCGGCATGCCGTTGATGTACGTCTCCTGCTGCTCCTGGCGGTAACCGCGGTAATTGCTGTAAAGAGGGGAAAGTCCGTAGCGCACGAATTTGTAATAGATATTGTCCGACGAGCCGCTCAGAGCCGTAATGGCCTGGGAGTTGCCCTCTTCATCCTCGAGCATCGATTCGTCGAAAGCCATATCCATGGCATATTCGTCGACAATGGCTTCGGCAGCATTGCGGTCGGAAGCCAGAGCCACGCTCATCGGCACCGACTGCCCGTTGTAAAGACGCAACTGCAGGGCGTCGTCGCCGTATCCGGCAGCAGAGATTTTCAACACTGCCTCGCCTGGGAGAGCATTGGAGATGCGGAAATCACCGGCAGCGCCGGTAACGACTGTGATGTTCTGGCCCGGTATAGTGACCGTGGCGCCTGCCACGGGAGCTCCGGTGTCGGCATCGACAACAGAGCCGGTCACTACGGCGGTCTGGGCCGACACACCGGTTGCGGCGGCCGACATCAGCAGCGGTAGAAACACTTTTAATCTCATATTAGACTTGTTTTGATGTTTTTTCAGGTATTGGCGGATTGGATAACAATCCGTTAGCGGAACGGATCACGGAAGCCGGAAAACCTGGAAACGGCACACAGTCCCGCGCTCCGCCCGCAAAATGGTCAGGGGGTCAAAGATAGATAATTTTTGTGAAAAAACGGTGATTCATTCCCAAAATTTTTCAATCGCGCACTATTACCTTCACCGGCTGCGGATGCTCGGCCGTAACCAGCAGGTACACACCGCACGGCAGATGCAGCACCTCGCCGTCATCCACAACGGCCTGCTCCAGGGCAAGGCGCCCGGCGGCATCGTAGACACGCAGGGCGGTGTGGCTGCCTCCGCACACCACACGCAGACCTCCCGGCTCATACACGACACCGAGGGGCATATCGGCCGACACAGCGCCCAGCCCCGTGGAGAAATCAACGCTCACCTCATTGGTCTGCGCCGAATAGAAACCCAGGCGGCAGGAACGCACATGATAGCTCTCGGCATCGCCGTCGGTATGGTCGTCGACCTCGAGCCAGTTGTATTCGGCCACATGGTCAACCTGACGCGGCTCGCCGCCGGGGGTAACGATGGTACGCGTCACCACATAATAGTCAACCACATCCTGCTGGGCGCCCTGGGCGGGTATCTCCCAGTTTGCTGTATAACCCGACGAGGTGACGCCGGTGGCCGGAAGCGCACGGAAATCATGGAGCACAGGCTGCTCCAGGCATTCGCCGCGGAGAGCCACGCCGCGCGAGCCGCCGTCCTTGTAGTCCGAAACTATCAGGCGCGCCGAGTGCGCGCCGAGCGATGCGGGGGTATATTTGATCTTCACCCACACCCCTTCCGGAGCATTGATGGCAGAGGGGGAGACCTGTGTCACCTCCGGGGTGAACATGGCCGCGTCGGTGCCGGTGACTGTTAGCTGCACGTTGTAGCGTATATTCTCGCCGCGGAACTGCAGCGACGACTCACCCTGACACCCCTGGGCCACCTGGCCGAAGTCAAGGGACATATCCTGCACGGGAGTGACCAGCACAGGCACCCCTCCGGGGTCCGATGCGGCACCCAGATTGAACGGCTGCCCCTTGCGGTTGCCCCAGAGGTATTCGGCAAGATCCTTGTAGTCGATAAAGGGGTTGCGGTTGGCCTGCACCTTGTAGACCTCCTCGTTGCGGTCGAACTCCTTTTGGCTCGGGGGGTCATCGCGGTGCCATTTCATCAGCAGGTCGATACTCCAGGTGTTGAGCGTGGGATATGTGTTGTTGTTCATCATGTAAGTGTACTTCCAGGTGAGATTCTGGTAGCAGCACACCATATAGAAGTATGTGCGGGCAAAATCACCCTTGTATTCGTCGGCCGGCTCGAACACGGCCTTCGCGCCGCCCCCCTGGCCGGCCACCGGAGTGCCCACGCGGGTTATGCCGTTGTCAAACGAAGTGGTCTGCACTTCGCCCAGCGGATAGTTGCTCTTGGCCATGTTGGCTGCCTGCTCCGAGGGGTAGAGGTGGTTGAGATCTACGTATGCCGGAGTGTTCTGCGAGCCGCCCCACCAGCTCTTCGGGAAGGCATGTTCGCGGTTCAGCCCCCAGAACGTGTTGGTGTACAGAGGGATGTCAGAGTACATTTCCCACCACTGGCCGTACTTCGGGTCAGTGCGCGGATATACGTCAGTCTTCCTGAAATATTCGGGAAGCGCCGAATAGCTCGACACCTCCGTGTGGTTATAAAGCAACGTATGGAGCGCATTTTTAAGCTCGGCGCCGCTCTTGCCCGAAAGCGACGAATAATAGCCTGCCGGCACATCGGCAGCGGCGCCGAAGGCCGCGGCAAGAGCCACAGCCACGATTCCGCGCCGTAATTCCTTACATATAAATCTGTTTTCCATCATGTAGTCAAAGGCACTATATTGAAAGAAGTGCGCAGGCCACGGCCGGCTAATGCCACCGCCTGCCGTAGGCCGCACAAAAGTAGTTAAAAAACCTAACAAAGTTACACCCCGAAAAGTTTTTTTGGCCGATTACCGAAAAAACTGCCCCAAAAACCGGAATCTGTGCAATTCTCCTCCCGGGATTTACGGTTCCGGCCCATACAGCAACCGCGGATTGCCGGCGTTGATAAGCTCACTGACAATCCGCGGTTACGCCCCTGCAAGGGGCAATGTGATGATGGAAAGAGGTTTATTACGGTCCTTACAGGCTTTCGCCGTGCGACTCCTATTTACGGCGGCGCACCGAGCGCACAGCCGACGAGGATGACGACTTGGCTGCCTTCGGCTTCGATGCCTTGGGCTGTTTTTTCTTTGTTTCCTTCTTTGCATTCTCTTTTTTTGCGGCTGAAGAGCGGCGCGAACGCGACGAGCGCACCGACTTCTTTGTCTCGGCGGCCGACTCCGCTACCCCTTCGCCGGAGTCGCCGTCGCGCGAGGGGATGGCTTCGGCCTCGGCCTTGGCGGCTTCGGCAGCTTCTTCGGCGGCCTCGCGGGCCTCACGCGCGGCAATCACCTCCTCGCGCGAGGGCACCCAGAGTTTTTTGTCGAAGTTGTCGAGGCGCTCCTGAATGGAATCCTGCGCGCGCTTGCGGTCGTCAGGGTCGGGGAAGAGCTGCATCATCGACTTGTTGGTAAGGTTGCGGGTCTTGTAGATGTCGCCGTCGTACATCGCCATGTTGAAGAAGTCGGCATAGGTGTACTTAGGCAGATTGTTGTCATCGTCAATAAAGATATACTGCTGGGCCAGGTAGGGACGCAGGTCGGTCATCTTCACCCAGAACATCGGGTAGCGCACGGCCTCGCCTCCGAAATCGTCGGTGCGGTGCAGCACCGGGCAGATGGCCTCGGCCACACGGCGCGTCTTGTTTGTGCGCGAATCGAACTCCCAGCGCTCGAGCATGTAGTATGAGAGCACTTCGTTGGAGGGCACATCGGCCTCCTCGATAGTATATTTAGGCGCCTTCTCGGTGGAGCCCTTGGCGGGGGTGTACATCACATGGAAACGGTCGAGCATGTCGCCCACCTTCAGGCGGTACTGGTCGGTGAAAATCTCCTTTCCGTCAAGATATTCGTAGGCCGGGATGCGCCCCTCGGCAAGCAGACGCATGATAATGCGGAAAAGGTTCTCCTGGCCGTCGACCACATCCTCCGGGAAATAGAGTGAGGCGTTCTTCGGATTCTTCACCTCCAGGTCGCGGTAGATGACGCGCATCCACTGGCGGTCGGCGTCGCTTACGTTCGACTCGCCGGCAAGGCGCTGCTGCATACGCGGAGTGACACCCGGCTGCGACTGCTCCTGCTGGCCGCGGCGCGCGCGGTCGGTGTTGCCGCGGCGACGCATCACCGTGGATGACGAGGAGCCGTTGTCCTGGGCCACGGCCGGCGCCACGGCGCCCAGGGCGAGCACCGACGCCAATATATATTTAGCAACGAGTTTCATATATCTTTTATGATGGAAGGGGGGGATTATCAGTTAACGATTACCTCGATTGGAGCCAGGTCGCGGGTGATGCCGTCGGGGCCCACAGCCTTTACACGCGAGATGTAGAAGCGCTTGCCACGCGAGAGGCGTCGGAAAGAATCCTTCTGGCGCTGTGAGAAGCTGGCTCCGTCGCTCACCTCGGGTATGGCGTTGCCCATGGAGTCGAAGAACACCGTCTCGAAGCTCAGCACCTTGAACTGGATATTGAGCAGACCGTCGTCGATTGCGGCGGAGATGCCGGGAGCGGCGAGCAGCGAGGCCTTGGGGAACCCGCGGCCACCTTTGAAGCGCGATTCGGCGCCGTTGGCATCCTTATATGCGATATAGGGGGAGGGGTCGGGAAGCTTGCGCACACGGAATTTCGATGTGCCCACCGTGAGGGAGCGGCCGTCCATCTGGGCGTTGACCGTGACGGTGGCGTCAGAGCCTACGGCCGTGGGGCGCGCCACCCATCCGTTGCCGTTCTTCACCAGCGAGCCGCCGGTCATGGAGGCCGACACATCGCTCATCGGCACACCGGGCACCGAAATCTCGATGGGGTTGTCGATGCCGGCGTAAAGCACGTTCATCATCGTGGCCGAAACGGTGGCGGCCGGTTCGATTACAGTGTACGACGACTGGAAGGGGAGCTTCGTCACCGAGCCGTCGGCATGAGGCACCTCGAGGTAGCCTTTGTAGTCGAACTTGCCGGTCGAGCCGGGAGTGAACTCATAAAGTCCCTTGGCGGAGTTGAGGCGGTTGCCGTTGACGTAGACCGCCGGGCGGGCCGTGGTGTCGACCGCCGCCAGCACTATGTTGGCCGAATATTTGCCGCCGCGCATCACGATGCGGCTCTGCGGTATCACAAAGGCGTTGAGTTCGTTCACGCGCACATCGCCGGCGTCAACGTTGCCCAGGAGGGTCTGGAGCGCCTCGCCTTCGGCGTATTTCAGGTCGTTCTGGAGTTTTGTCAGCAGGGTGACTGCGGCCACCACGGGCTGGGTGTCGAACTTCGACTCCTCCCACGACTGCTTCACCAGCGTGCCTTTCCGGGCCACGGGGTCGGTGGAGAGCGCCTTCAGTATGTTGTTGCGTTTCACCGTGTCGGGCATCAGGGCCGCGATGTAGGAGCGGAAATTCTCCACGTCGCCGCGCAGTTCGCGTCCACGGTAGGCCGGAGCGTTGAGCATCACCACGGCGGCGGCGTCGAGATTGTCGCGGTTCAGGATATTGTCGACATCGGCTCCGGCGCCGTCGGCTTCCTTGACTATGAGGAGTTTCAGAGAGTCGATTTTATGATATAGCGCTCCGGTGTTGCGGCGCACTTCAAGCGCCTTGTCATACCATCGCTGCCCTTTGTCGGGATTCTGCATGGCAAAGGCCTCGAGGGTGTTGAGGATAGCCTGGTTGCGCTGCTCCACGTTGGTGTTGGTGCGCGTCAGACCCTCCTCCACCTGCGTGAAGCCGTTGAGCACATCGGATGACACGTTCAGGGCGAGCATGGCGGTCAGCACGATGTACATCAGGTTGATCATCTTCTGACGCGGCGAGAGCCTGTTGTTGCTTGTACTCATTTATCTTCGGGAGCTTCGGTGAGTGGGGCTGATTCGGTTTCGGGGGCTTGTGCCGGGGCGGCTGGAGCCGGGGCTGCGGCAGCCGCTGCGGCAGCCATGGGGTTGTACATGTTGATTGTCATGGCCGAAATCATCTTGGCGTACACTGCATTGAGCTGCTGCATGTACTGGGCCATGCGCTCGGTCTCCTCGCAGTAGCGGGCCGACGAGCCGGCCGAGCGGGTATACATCTCCGATATATCCTTGATGCCGTGGTTCACCCGGTCGATGGCGTCGAGCTGCGACGACACACTCTTGAGCTGTATCTCATATATGGTGTTGAGTCCGGCGATGTTGCGGTTGAGGCTCTGCATCTGCTCTACGTATCCGCCCGAGGAGCGCGTGATGCTCTCGGAGTTCTCTGTGATGGCGCGGTACGATTCCAGGAGCACGTCACTGACGGTGTTGAGCGCCTGCGTGGTTTCCTGAAGATGGCGCAGTTGCTCGGTCATCTCTGTTATCTGGTTCACATAAAGCTGCGAGGCATTGGTAATCTCGCCCATTATCACCCCGGGCGAGGCTCCGGTAAGGTCGGGGGCCACCAGTGGCTGATGGGCCGGCGGGGTGCCTGCGGACTGCCCTGCGGCGGCACCGGAAGACACGCCGCCGTTAATCACCACTCCTGAGCCGGAGCTGAAATCGGGGCGGTCATCGGGATTGTTGGAATCGAACACCGGGAAGACATTCTCCCATTTGTATTCGCGGGGCGGACGGTCGAAAGCTGTGAGGGTGAACATCAGCACCTCCGTGCCCATGCCGATACAGAGCAGCAGGTTGCCGCCCGGGAGGTGGAGGATTTTAAACAGCGCACCCCAGATCACGATAGCGGCGCCGATAGAATAAGCGAAGTTGAAGAACCGCTGCCCCTTCTCGGAGGACATCCAGGCACCGATGCCGCGCTTATATTTCTTTATATTCTGTACCATTGTTATAGGTTAGAGGTTAGAGGTTAGGGGTTAGAGGTTAGGGGTTAGAGGTTAGAGTGGCCATCCGGAGTAGGGGGCCGGGGGCTGCTCACTGCGGCAGCGCTATGGCCCGGGGGTGAAGGAGAGGCTGTGATGGCGGGGGAGGGTTTATTTATTGTTGTTGAGTTTCTGCCCTTTGGCAAAGCCGATCTGCGAGCGCACGCAGCGGAAACCGATGTAGGAGCGCTGCTCGTTCTGGAATTCCCACATGCGCAGGTCGGAGCGGATGTTGTGGGCCACATCTTTCCACGAACCGCCGCGCACAATCTTGCGCTTCATGCGGTAAGGGTCCTCCTGGGCGGCATCGTAGCGGTACTCGGGGTTGAGGTCGCTGGTGAGCGACGCCACGCCCTCGGTGAAGGCGGTGGAGGTCCACTCACTGACGTTGCCGGCCATATCAAACAGACCGAAATCGTTGGGCGAATAGGTGCCCACGCGCGAGGTGATAAGGTGGCCGTCCTTTACGTAGTTGCCGTCGTTGGGCTTGAAGTTGGCGTAGAAGCAGCCTTTGTCCTCCGAGATGGGGAGGTCACCCTCCCAGGGGTACATGTTGTCGTTCTCGCCGGCACGTGCGGCAAACTCCCACTCTGCCTCGGTGGGGAGGCGGTAAGGCTCCACGTACACCCCTTCGCGGCCGAGGGCGCGCTTGAGGTAGTCGGTGCGCCAGTTGCAGAAAGCGTTGGCCTGCTCCCAGCTCACACCCACCACGGGGTATTCGCTGTAACCGCCGTGGCTGAAATACATGCGCACGTAAGGTTCGTTGTAGGCGTTCTCGAAATCGTTCACCCAGCAGGTGGTGTCGGGATATACGTTTACGATATAGGTGTTGAGGAAGTCGTAGTCGCCGGTGAGTCCGCGCTGTATCGTCTCGCGCACAATCTCCCCCTCGTCGTTGATCCAGGCGGTATCCTTCGATATCACGGGGATTTCCATCGGCACGGGCAGGTCGGTGTTGTACACGCGGCGGCGCGGGTCGAGGCGGTTGCGGCGCTTGGCGGCCTCGGTGTGGTTGAACACTTCGTAGCGGTAGTTGAGCTGGGCGGGGTCGAGTTCGCGCGCGCCGGTGATGGGGTTGGTGCGGTACACGCTCTCTATGGCGCGCGCCTCATCCTCGCCCGGATTGCGCCAGGGTATGGGCTTCGACCAGTTGAGGTGGGGAGTCACAGGGTTGCCCTGCTTGTCCTCCTCTATTTTGTAGGCTTCGTTGCCGCCGTAGGCAGGGTCGGCCAGGCGCTCGCGGATAATTGAGTCGCGTACCCAGAACACGAACTGCTTGTACTTCGAGTTCGTCACCTCGGTTTCATCCATCCAGAAGGCATCAACCGACATCCCTTTGGTGTCGGGTTCGATATTCCAGGCGCTGTCGGCTTTCTGCGGGCCCATTTCCATTGAGCCGCGCGACACCAGCACCATGCCGTAGGGTGTGGGCTCGGCAAACGACGAGCCGCCCACGCCGGTGACTTCCCCCCCGGCCGAGGAGCGTCGCCCGGAGGCGCAGCTTGCCAGGGTGGCCACTATCAGTGCCGGTAACAGATATAACGAAAGTTTCTTCATTTTCAAGGATATAGAGTGTTGAGGGGAGGGATTTTACATTATTCGCACGCTCTTGTGGCGATGGCGGTTGCGCTCCGAGAAATCGAGTTTGAGCTGATAACCGGCCATAATCTCGTAACTGCCGGAGGTGGCGCGCACTATCGCTCCGGTGGGGTAATCATAGGTGAAGCCGATGTAGAACCCCTTGATTTCGGCGGCGACAACGGCATAGACGGCATCTTTCCACCGGTAGCCCACGCCGGCACTGATGAATTTGTTGTAGCGGCAGCGGAGGGTCGCCTCCCATGAGGTGAAGGTGAAATCGCTGCGCACCAGGGCCGAGGGCTGCAATTCAAATAACGTGTTTTTTATCGGAATATTGCTTCCGGCCATGAAATATAAGGTGCGGCGCAACGGAAACTCATAGTTCTTTTCGTTGGTATCCTCCCCCGACTCGGCGTTGAGTCTGATGGAAGGCTGGGTGAGATGACGCCCCGACACACCCAGCCAGAAGAGGCGGTGGGTATAGAACAACCCGGCGGCAAGGTCAAAGGCGTTGCCCGATATATCCTGCTGCGGAATGGCGTCGTCGGTGCCCTGATGGTAGTCGTCCTGGTCGGGGATGAACACGTCGGTACCCTTGAACGACTGGTTGACGAACCCCGGCTGCACACCTATCGAAAGCTCCCCCTTGAAAAGCTTCAGTTTATACGACAACTGGGCAGCTACATCCAGATGCTTGTAAAGGCCGTAGCTCTCCTGCTGCATCACAAGCCCCGTGCCGAACCGTTTGCCGATAAATTTGAAAGGCATGTCGGCGGCCACGGTAAAGGTCTGCGGCGCATTGTCGACGCCGAGCCACTGCAGGCGCGCGTCGGCCCGCAGTTTCAGAAAATCGGTAGTGCCGGTGGCCGCGGGATTGTAGAAATTCGGCAGCTCGTAGTACTGCGACAACTGGGCGTCGGTCTGGGCCGATGCCGCCAGACATACCGCCGCCGGCACCAGCAGCGCCAGCAGCCGTGCCGACACCTTATTATATATGTAGGCTGTGAACTTGACTGCCATTGCTTTACTCGAAATAGAAGGTGAACACTATCATCTTTGTGGTGGCGCGCTTCACGGAGTTTGAGATATTCTGCTTTATGGGGTCCTCGGCCAGGTCAGGCCGTTTGTGCTGGAGGGCATCAGAAAGACCGAAGCAGAATTTGACCTCCGGAATAAATTTGAAATACGGCAGATAGAAATCGCAGCCGAAGCCTGCGGAGATAAAGAACTCCGAGCTTTTGGTCTTGAGTATATCGGTGCGCTTCTTGGCCACATCGAAGGCCGGCATCACTCCCCCCACTATGTAGGGGCGAAGGTTGCGCATGCGTTGCGCTGCAAACTTGAGGTCGACCGGCACCACCACATAGGCCGACTTGATATCCTGGGTGTATTCCGCGGGATCGGCCAGCGCCGAGGTGTCGAGGAACTTCACCACGCGGTTGCCGAACCACACTCCGGGCGACACGCGCACCGAAAAGTAGTCGTTGAGCCGCAGACTCATCAGGCCGTTGACGCAGAACCCCGGCGAATACGACGGCTGCGACATGAACCACGTCTGGCCGCCGTCGGTCACGAACCCGTTGTGGTGAAACCCCATGCCGAGGGCGTTCATTCCCACCGAGAAGCCGAGATGAAAACGCCTCTGGTCGGTATACGGACGGTTGAGCAGCTTGTCGTTGAGGCGGTTGGCCCCGGCGACAGGCATCACTGCGATAAGCGCCGCAAAAAACACTGCCGCAGCGGCGACCCTTGCACGGAATATTTCAGCGAGATGATTCATTACTCAATTAACGGAGCTACACCCCGATTATTGCCCTGCGGGCAGGGAACATTCCGGGGCGCCGGATTGTTAATAAAGATTAAAGGAGAGTCTCTTCATCATGTAATCACGCAGGGTGTTATTAATTTTGCAACCTAAAACCGATTCCATATGAGCAGAAATCTAAAAAGAGCAACGTCAGGGCTCCTGGCGCTACTGATGGCCGCCGTAATCGCCACCGGGCTTTCATCCTGCTACGACGACCCTTACGGCAACCCCGACGACTGGTACCTCAGCGGTGTCTATGCCAATGACAACGACTACTCCGAGACATATACTTTCTATGCCGACGGAACCGGAATCTACTCCGACTATTACGGCGACATGGATTTCGACTACTACTGCACCGGCGGAAGCATCTATTTCACCTTCTACCCCTACAACGGACCGGCCTACTCGCTCAACTGCGGCATAACCACCTCCGGCCGCCGCTCGATTATCATCACATACCCCCCTGGCAACGGCTTCGGCTACACTTCGCAGAGCTACACCCTGGTAAACTGGTAGGAGCAGCGCGGCACACACCCGCTGCCTGATGAGTAATATTCAGAGGTTGTTTAAAAATAAATGTGAATACCCGGCCGAAAAGTTCGAGGCAGCTTTCGCTCTGAAGCGAAGGAGCATAGCGGGCTATGTGACTGAGCTAAAGAGTGAAAGATGCCCGAAATTTTCGGACTGTATGGTAATTTCCGTATCATGCTTTGTTTCAGACTATGAAATTATTTAAAGTTACCCACGCCTTGGCGTCTCTTTTGTTAATGCGATTGAATTCATCGGTCACGTAGCCCGCTACGCTCCCTCTTCATTCAATGCGCATTAACTAAAAGATACGCCACCGGGTATTTACATTTATTATTAAACAACCTCTCAAAAACTGAGAAATTTGGAAAAACGTTTTTCGCTGCCGCTGCTGCTGATGACGGTAGTGTTTGTTGTCTGCATAATAATAGCCAATCTTGTTGAAATCAAGACTGTGGACCTCCCGCTGGGGCTCACCGTCACCGCCGGCATGGCCATATTCCCGCTGTCGTATATAATCAACGACTGCGTGGCCGAGGTCTACGGCTTCCGCACCGCACGCCTGGTGATATGGATCGGGTTCGCCATGAGCCTTTTCACCGCCATAATGCTCAACGTAGCCATAGCCCTCCCCGGAGGGGAGCAATGGACCTCGCAGAAAGCCATGGAGGAGATATTTTCATCGGTGCCGCGCATCATGGCAGCCAGCTTCGCCGCCTTCGTGTGCGGCTCGCTGCTCAACGCCTGGGTGATGCACCGCATGAAACTCGCCGCCACCCTGCGCGGCACCGACGGCTCGGCGAGCTTCTCGCTCCGCGCCATAGCATCGACCGTGGCAGGCGAAGGTGCCGACTCGGTGATATTCTTCCCCTGCGCCTTCGGCGGCGAGCTGCCATGGGATGTGATTCTGTCGCTGATTGTTACACAGACCCTGCTCAAAACCCTCTACGAAATCGTGATTCTGCCACTGACCATCCGGGTGGTGCGCCTTGTGAAAAAGCTCGAGAGCAGGCACCCCGACGGCGCCTCCCGTAGCAGCCGGCAAGCGTAAAACCGCAAGGTTGAGTAGTTTAATTTAATTTTTTTTGCCGATTTTTGGCTCGAAATAGCGCATGATTCAAAAAAAAGTGCGATATTTGCACCTGTAATTCCGCACGCCCTTCTCCGGCGTGCGTTATTATGCTGATTTACAACAGTTATACGACATTTACAAAAATATATATTTACATCAGCTATGACAAAAGCAGAAATCGTAAACGAGATCTCGAAAACCACCGGCATCGAAAAAGCCGCAGTTCTCGAAACCATCGAAAAGTTCATGGAAGTGGTGAAAGACTCTATGGCTCACGGCGAACCTGTCTACCTCCGTGGCTTCGGCAGCTTCATCATCAAGACCCGCTCGCAGAAGACCGCCCGCAACATTTCCAAGAACACCACCATCATCATCCCCGAGCACAAAATCCCCGCTTTCAAGCCCGCAAAGTGCTTCATGGAGGATGTAAAAGCCTGAAACTCTACTTCTAACCATTAACTTCCAATATTATGCCAAGCGGAAAGAAAAGAAAAGGCCACAAGATGGCCACACACAAACGTAAAAAACGTCTGCGCAAAAACCGCCATAAGAAGAAATAATCGTGCCTGACGCCGGGCGGACGTGGCCAAAAGCCCCGTTCCGGAGGCGTTACCGCACGGGATCTTCCGCACGACGCCGTCGCCGGGCAAGCCCTACACGGCTGGCTCCGGACGCCGGCGTTGCGGTTTTCTGAGGGTGTGACATACATCTGAACAAACCCTTAATCCCCCACCCTATCCCAAGTAATAATGAAAAGCGAACTTATCGTTGACGTACAGCCCCGCGAAGTGTCGATAGCGCTTCTCGAGGACGGCCGCCTGGTGTCGCTCCAGAAGGAGAACCGCACCCTGGCCTATGCCGTAGGCGACATATACCTCGCTAAGGTCAAAAAGCTCATGCCGGGCCTTAACGCTGCGTTTGTGAACGTCGGCTATGAGAAAGACGCATTCCTGCATTACCTGGATCTTGGCCCCCGGTTTTCAACATTCTCGAAATTCCTCGCCGGCCTGCTCGGCGACAAGAAAGCGCCGCTGCCGCAGGTGCAGAAAACCGAACTCCTCCCCGACATCGACAAGCACGGCACCATCACCGACCAGCTCGAAAAAGACCAGGAGCTGATGGTGCAGATTGTCAAAGAGCCGATCTCTACAAAAGGCCCGAGGCTTTCCACCGAAATATCATTCACCGGCCGCTACATGGTGCTGATACCTTTCTCCGACAAAATCTCCATATCGCAGAAAATCCGCACCCCCGGCGAAAAATCACGCCTGCGCCACCTCATCGAATCGATACGCCCCAAAAACTTCGGCATAATCGTGCGCACATCGGCCGAAGGCAAATCCGTGGCCGAACTCAACCACGAGCTCAAAACCCTCCTCAAATGCTGGACCGACACCCTTGAGAACGCCCGACGCGGCACCGTGCCCCAGCTCATCTTTGAAGAGGAAAGCCGCATCGTAGGCGTGCTCCGCGACGTATTCTCCCCCGAATTCGAGAACATATACGTCAACGACCCCGAGATTCTCGCCCAGATACAGAAATACGTCAGCCTCATAGCCCCCGACAAGAAAGACATTGTCAAAGGCTACAAAAAAGACGAGCCGATTTTCGACCACTTCTCTATCACAAGGCAGATCAAATCATCGTTCGGAAAAACAGTCTCATTCAAGTCGGGAGCATACATCATCATCGAGCACACCGAAGCGCTGCACGTTATCGACGTAAACTCTGGCAACCGCGCAAAAGCCGGCACAGACCAGGAGAACAACGCCCTGGAGGTCAACCTCAGGGCCGCCGACGAAATAGCCCGCCAACTGCGCCTGCGCGACATGGGCGGCATCATCGTGGTCGACTTCATCGACATGAACAAACCTGAGCACCGGCAGGCGCTCTACGAACACATGCGCGAAGTGATGGCCAACGACCGTGCACGCCACAACATACTGCCGCTGAGCAAATTCGGCCTCATGCAGATCACGCGCCAGCGCGTGCGCCCGGCTCTCGACATCATCACCGCCGAAACCTGCCCGTCGTGCTACGGAAAAGGGGAAGTGCAGCCGTCGCTGCTCTTCACCGACACGCTGCACCAGAAGCTCGAATACCTTGTGCACGACCTCCGCACGCGCGACTTCGTGATGTACGTACACCCCTTCGTCGACGCTTATCTCAAAAAAGGCATCATCTCCATCTACCGCCGCTGGCGCATGGAGCTGGGCGGAAAATTCAAAATCCTCCCCTCGCAGGAACTCGCCTACCTGCAGTACCGCGTGCTCGACGCCGACCGCAACGAAATCGATCTCAAGGAGGAACGCGACCTCGACAAATCCTCCTCCACCAAAACAAAAACCAAAGCCAAGAACCGTGTAAACCAGGAATAAAGAGGCCGGGCATGCCGCCCGTCCTACCCCGATAAAGCGGTGCGACGCATTGCCCCGGAAGGGCGGCGCCGCACCGCTTGCATTCGGCAGATGCATACCAACCGACGAAAACAAAGCCAGCAAAAACATGCACGCGCGCATCGTATTCCCCTCCGACGACTCTGCCATCAACAGCGTATCAGCCGATGCAGCCAACGCCCCCGTGGAATACTTCAGCCTCCAGGGCGTACGCGTGACCCGACCCGCGGCAGGCCAGGTTGTTATCCGCCGCCAGGGAGCCGATGCCACCAAAGTTGTGTTCTGACATCCCCCGATTCTTTCATCGGCGGCACAGCCGGGCAGCCACACCCCGCTTTGCTTTCAAATGTTAAGAATATGAAAAAATGTTGCGAATCTAAAAAGAATCGCTAAATTTGCCTTTTGGAAACCGGAGGGCTTCGCCGGAGCGCCACAAACGCTCCAAAGCGAAGCCCTTCGCCATTCATGTTAACCTTAAATCGGAGGGAGCTCCAGCAAGGCTGTGCTTTAAATATGGCATTTTTTGCCCCCGGCCGATTATTTTTTTTAATCCCTTTTTATCACGCTTACGTTTTACTATGGCTCAAATCCACGGTGCTGTGACGATCGAAAGCGAACGCTGCAAAGGATGCGACCTCTGCGTTGTCGCCTGCCCTTGCTCTGTGCTCGCCCTTCAACCCAAGGAGGTGAACGATCGCGGTTATCATTTTGCCTATCCCGTCAACGAACAGGCCTGCATCGGCTGCGCCGCCTGCGCTATGGTGTGCCCCGATGCCTGCATTGAAGTTTACCGTGTGGTAGAAAAGTAAACCCTTCAAACCAAAAAACCAATGAAAGAAGAAGTTAAACTGATGAAGGGCAACGAAGCCATAGCCCACGCTGCCATCCGCTACGGCGCCGACGGCTATTTCGGATACCCTATCACCCCCCAGTCAGAAGTTCTTGAGACCCTTGAGGCTGAAATGCCCTGGGAAACAACAGGCATGGTAGTGCTCCAGGCCGAAAGTGAAGTGGCATCGATCAACATGGTATACGGCGGTGCGGCGGCAGGCAAGGCCGTGATGACATCATCATCGTCGCCAGGCGTGAGCCTCATGCAGGAAGGGATTTCCTACCTTGCAGCATCAGAGCTTCCGGCTCTGATTGTCAACGTGATGCGCGGCGGCCCCGGCCTCGGCACCATACAGCCCTCGCAGGCCGACTACTTCCAGGCCACAAAAGGGGGCGGCCACGGCGACTACCACCTGATAGTGCTCGCTCCCTCCACCGTGCAGGAGATGGCCGACTTCGTAGGGCTGGGCTTCGACCTCGCTTTCAAATACCGCACACCTTCAATGATTCTGGCCGACGGCGTGGTAGGGCAGATGATGGAGAAAGTGGTGCTCCCCCCCCAGCGCCCGCGCCGCACCGACGAGGAGCTGGCCGCACAGTGCCCCTGGGCCGTGACCGGACGCCCCGCCTCGCGCAAGCCCAACATAATCACCTCGCTCGAACTCGACTCCGCAATAATGGAGAAAAACAACGAGCGCTTCCAGGCCACATACCGCCGCATCGAAGAGAACGAAGTGCGCTATGAGGCCCGCCACACCGACGATGCCGAATACCTCATCGTGGCCTTCGGCTCGGTGGCGCGCATATGCCAGAAAGCCATCGACGACGCCCGCGCCAAAGGCATCAAAGTCGGCCTTATCCGCCCCATCACCCTCTGGCCCTTCCCCTACAAAGAGATAGCCGCCGTGGCAAAGCACACCAAAGGCGTTCTCTGCGTGGAGCTCAATGCCGGACAGATGATCGAGGACGTACGCCTGGCAGTAGGCGACGGCGTGCCCGTACGCCATTTCGGCCGCATGGGCGGCATCGTGCCCAACCCCCAGGAGGTGCTCGACGCCCTGGAGAGTGACTTTAACATTAAATGAACCTGAAGTACACCTGTGCCATGACAAGAGAAGAAATAATCAAGCCTGAAAACAAAGTCTATACGCGCCCGCGGCTCCTCAACCGCAACACCATGCACTACTGCCCGGGATGCTCCCACGGTGTGGTTCACAAACTCGTGGCCGAAGTGCTCGACGAGCTCGGCCTTGACGACAAGGCAGTGGGCGTGGCTCCGGTAGGATGCGCCGTATTCGCCTACAACTACCTCGACATCGACTGGGTGGAAGCCGCCCACGGACGCGCTCCCGCCGTGGCCACCGCGATATCGCGCCTGCGCCCCGACCGCGTGGCATTCACATACCAGGGCGACGGCGACCTCGCAGCCATCGGCTCGGCCGAGACTATCCACGCCTGCACCCGCGGCGAGAACATCGTGATTATCATGATCAACAACGGCATCTACGGCATGACCGGCGGACAGATGTCGCCCTGCACCCTCGAAGGAGCAAAGACCGCCACCACACCCTACGGCCGCCGCACCGACCTCAACGGCTTCCCCCTGCGCGTGGCCGACGTCGTGGCCCTGCTCGACGGCACCTGCTTCGTGACACGCCAGGCCGTGCACACCACCGGCGCCGTGCGCAAAGCAAAGGCAGCCCTGAAGAAAGCGTTCAAAAACGCAATCGAAAAGAAGGGCACCTCATTCGTGGAAGTAGTGTCGACCTGCAACTCCGGATGGAAGATGTCGCCCGCCAAATCCAACAAATGGATGGAAGAGAACATGTTCGCCCACTACCCCCTGGGCGACCTGAAAAACACCGTTGAACCCGAAAAGAAGTAAACAGCATGAAAGACGAAATAATCATTGCCGGTTTCGGCGGACAGGGCGTGCTCTCTATGGGCAAGATTCTCGCTTACGCCGCTCTCGAGAACGACCAGGAGGTGACATGGATGCCTTCCTACGGACCCGAACAGCGCGGTGGCACCGCCAACGTGACGGTGATACTCTCCACCGACCCTATATCGTCGCCGGTGCTCGACTCATACGACACCGCCGTGATTCTAAACCAGCAGAGTCTCGACAAATTCGAGAGCCACGTAAAGCCGGGCGGAGTGCTGATATATGACCCCTACGACATCCGCCGCGCACCGACACGCACCGACATCACCGTTGTGCCCGTCAACGCCATGGAAGCCACAATCGCCATGGGCCAGTCAAAAGCCTACAACATGATTCTCCTTGGCGCGCTGCTGGCAATGCGCCCCGACGTGCCCGTGGAGGCAGTGGTGCGAGGACTCAAGAAAGCCCTCCCCGAACGTCACCACCACCTCATCCCCGTCAACGAGCAGGCCATCCGCAAAGGGATGGAGCTGGTTGCCGAGCTCCGCAAGTAAAACCCGCCTGCCGGCAGAACCGGTAGGACTTGTATGACCGGTAGGACTTGTAGGACTTGTAGGAGGCCATCCGGATTCCCACAAGTCCTACAAGTCCCACAAGTCCCACAAGTCCTACAAGTCCCACCGATTCCCCCCCCATTCAGCCACGGCTTTTTGGCAGTTCTGCCAAAAAGCCGTAACTTTGCGGCATACAATCACCCGGAGCGCCGGCATCAGGCGCCCGATTATCGCTTTTTCTGCATGAATCAGTTTCTGGGGATTCTTCGCCGCTTCGTGCCCCCCTACAAAAAATACCTTATCCTGTCGATAATCTTCAATATCCTTTCGGCGATATTGACACTATTCTCGTTTGCAGTGATTATCCCCATCCTGGAGATGCTGTTCAAGGTAAAAGAGCAAGTCTACACCTTCATGCCCGCCGGAAGCGGCTCGCTGAAGGATGTGGCTATCAACAACTTCTACTACTACACCCAGGAGATTATCAGCTACTACGGCGCAGGTGCGGCGCTGGCGGCGCTCGCCGGCTTGCTGGTAGTGATGACCGCACTCAAGACCGGCGTCACCTATCTGGCAATGTACGTCGTGGTGCCGATGCGCAACGGCATAGTGCGCGACATCCGCAACACCATGTTCAACAAAATGGTGTCGCTCCCCATGGGCTTCTTCACCACCGAACGCAAAGGCGACATAATGGCCCGCATGAGCGGCGACGTGGCCGAAATCGAGAACTCCATAATGTCGTCGCTCGACATGATTTTCAAAAACCCCGTGATGATACTCGTGTGCCTCGGCACGATGATTGCAATATCATGGCAGCTCACACTCTTCGTGATGGTGCTCCTGCCGATGGCCGGCCTCGTGATGGGGCGCGTGGGCAAAGCCCTGAAACGCAAATCGCTCGAGCAGCAGAACCGCTGGGGAGGCCTGATGTCAAACATCGAGGAGTGTCTCGGCGGCCTGCGCATCATCAAGGCCTTCAACGCCGAGGACAAGGTGCGCGGACGCTTCAAGGCAGAGAACGAGGTGTATTTCCGCCTCTCCAACCGCATCACACGCCGCCAGAACCTCGCCCACCCCATGAGCGAGTTTCTCGGCACAACGGCCATCGCCATCGTGCTGTGGTTCGGCGGCTCGCTGATTCTCACCGGAGCATCGTCGATGAACGCCGCCGCATTCATCTACTACATGGTGATATTCTACTCCATCATCAACCCCGCCAAGGACCTCTCCAAAGCCATGTACTCCATACAGAAAGGGCTGGCGGCGATGGTGCGCGTCGACAAAATCCTCTCCGCCGAAAATCCCATCACCGACCCCGCCGAGCCCCGGAAAATCGCCGACCTCAGGGGCAACATCACCTACCGCGACGTGACCTTCTCCTACAACGGCGACACCGATGTGCTGCGCAACGTAAGCCTCGACATCCCCGCCGGCGCCACCGTGGCTCTGGTAGGGCAGTCCGGCTCCGGAAAATCCACAATGGCCGACCTGCTGCCGCGCTTCTACGACGTGACCTCCGGCTCGATAGCCATCGACGGCATCGACATCCGCCAAATGCGAGTGCATGACCTCCGCGCCATGATGGGCAACGTGAACCAGGAGGCGATACTATTCAACGACTCGTTTTTCAACAACATATCGTTCGGCGTCGACAACGCCACCCTCGAAGAGGTGCGCGCCGCCGCCCGCATCGCCAACGCCGACGACTTCATCATGGAGACCGAGCAGGGCTACGAAACCAACATCGGCGACCGCGGCTGCCGCCTCTCCGGCGGCCAGCGGCAGCGCATATCAATTGCCCGCGCCATACTCAAGAACCCCCCGGTGCTGATTCTCGACGAAGCCACCTCGGCCCTCGACACCGAAAGCGAGAAACTCGTGCAGGAGGCCCTCGACCGCCTCATGAAAGGGCGCACCACCCTTGTAATCGCCCACCGCCTCTCCACAATCCGCAACGCCGACCTCATCTGCGTGCTCCACGAAGGGCGCATTGTGGAGCAGGGCACCCACCAACAGCTCATGGCTCTCGACGGCTACTACCGCCATCTGGTCGATATGCAAAAATTCTAAAAAATGCATTCCGAACGATGTAAAAATCAGTTAAAAAAGAGGAATCCGGCAGTGTAACCGAGGCTTATCGGTGGAAAAGTTGTAAATTTGTGGTAATTGAAATAATTTTGAACAGTTACTTATACCTGAAAACATATTCCATCGTAAATATTCCTCAGAATGAAATTATGCGACTTATTGGCACGGCCGGCTACTGCGCTGGCAGTTGCGGTGGCGGCAGCCGCGGCATGCGGAAACGCCACTGCCGAGCAGAAACCGGTTTATCTTGACAACTCGGCTCCGCTGGAGCAACGCGTGGAGGACGCTCTGCGCCGCATGACCACCGAAGAGAAAGTGGCGGTGATTCACGCGCAGTCGAAATTCTCCTCGCCGGGCGTCAGGCGCCTCGGCATCCCCGAGTTATGGACATCCGACGGCCCCCACGGAGTGCGCCCCGACGTGTTCTGGGACGACTGGAACCAGGCCGGCGCCACCAACGACTCATGCGTGGCATTCCCGGCGCTCACAGCCCTGGCCGCCACATGGAACCCCTCCCTCGCGCTCGAATACGGCAACGCCATCGGCGAGGAAGCACGCTACCGCAACAAACATGTGCTCCTGGGACCCGGCGTGAACATCTACCGCACCCCCCTCAACGGCCGCAACTTTGAATACATGGGCGAGGACCCCTACCTGGCCTCGGTGCTTGTCGTTCCCTACGTGAAAGGGGTGCAGAGCAACGGCGTGGCCGCCTGCGTCAAGCACTATGCCCTCAACAACAACGAACTCAACCGCCACACCTCCAACGTGTCGGTCGACGAGCGCGCGCTCCGCGAAATCTACCTGCCGGCCTTCAAGGCCGCCGTCGACTCCGGCGCATGGACCATCATGGGCGCCTATAACCTCTCCGGAAACGAACACCTCTGCCACAACCACCGCTTCCTGATGGACATCCTCAAAGGGGAATGGGGTTTTGACGGCGCCGTGATTTCCGACTGGGGCGGCGTGCACGACACCGACCAGGCCATCCGCAACGGCATGGACCTCGAAATGGGTTCATGGACAAACGGCCTGACCTCCGGCCTTTCCAACGCCTACGACAACTATTACCTCGCCTACCCCTACCTCCGGCTGATAAAGGAGGGGAAAGTCGGCACCGACGAGCTTGACGACAAAGTGCGCCGTGTGCTCCGCACCATGTTCCGCTCCTCGATGAACCCCGACGGCGGCTACGGCTCGATGCTCACCCCCGGACACTATGCCACGGCCCGACGCATCGGCGCCGAATCAATCGTGCTGCTCAAAAACGACGGCGGCATCCTCCCCCTCGACCCCGCGGCAGGCAAGAAGATACTCGTGGTGGGCGAGAACGCCATCAAGATGCAGACCATCGGCGGCGGCTCATCGCAGCTAAAAGTGCAGCGCGAGGTGTCGCCACTCGACGGCATACGCGCCGCCGCCGGCACAAACACCGTGGCCTACGCCCGAGGCTATAAATCGGAAGTGCTCCCGCCGCAGGACGGCATGACCCCGCCGCAGGACATCACCGACAACCGCTCCGAGGCCGAACTCGCAGCCGAAGCCGTGCGTATGGCGGCCGACGCCGATGTGGTGATATTCGTGGGCGGACTCAACAAGAATCCCGGCCAGGACTGCGAGGACGCCGACCGCACCACCCTCTCACTCCCCTACGGCCAGGACAGCCTCATCGCCGAGATTGCCCGTGTGAACCCCAATGTGGTGATGGTCAACGTGTCGGGCAACGCCGTGGCCATGCCGTGGCTCAAAGAGGTGCCCGCCGTGATGCAGGCATGGTACCTCGGCTCGGAAGCCGGCAACTCAATGGCCGACGTGCTCTTCGGCGCCGTAAACCCCTCGGGCAAACTACCATTCACCTTCCCGGCACGGCTTGAAGACACCCCCGCGGCCTTCTACGGCGAAAAAGCCTACCCCGGCATCAAGCGCGAGGATGAGAAAATCTTCGATATCGACTACACCGAAGGGCTCCTGGTGGGCTACCGCTGGTACGACACCCGCAAAATCCGCCCCCTCTTCCCCTTCGGCTACGGCCTGAGCTACACCACCTTCGCCTACGGCCCCCTCAAGGCCTCCGCAAAAGAGATGAGCGCCGACGGCACCATCACCCTCACCCTCCCCGTCACAAACACCGGCTCACGCTCCGGCGCCGAGACCGTGCAGCTCTACATCTCCGACCGCAAGGCTTCAGTGGCCCGCCCCGCCAAAGAGCTCAAAGGCTTCAGCAAAGTGACCCTCGCCCCCGGCGAGACCAAGGATGTGACCTTCACCGTCGACGCCTCGGCCCTCTCCTTCTACGACCCCGCAACCTCCTCGTGGGTAGCCGAGCCCGGAGCCTTCACCGCCACCGCGGCTCCCTCCTCCGGCGCAAAAGGCCAGTCGGTCACATTCACCCTCAGATAAGCCGATGCAAAACGGGCGGATGCAAAATGATTTTTATTCCGGATTCCCACAATTCAAAATAAATACGTATATTTGCATCACTTAACAGAGACTCATCACATAACAACTAAAATACCCGAAAACACTATGTCAAAAGTTACAGTAGTAGGCGCCGGCAATGTAGGCGCAACCGCAGCTAACGTACTGGTAACCACCCAGGTTGCCGACGAAGTAGTCCTCATCGACATCAAAGAGGGCGTATCGGAAGGCAAAGCCATGGACATCATGCAGACCGCCAACATCCTGCATCTGCAGAGCCGCCTCACCGGTGTGACAAACGACTATACCAAGACCGCCAACTCCGACGTTGTGGTTATCACCTCAGGTGTGCCCCGCAAGCCCGGCATGACCCGCGAGGAGCTCATCGGCGTCAACGCCAAAATCGTGAAGTCCGTAACCGAGAACGTGCTCGCCCACTCGCCCAACGCCATCATCATCTGCGTGGCAAACCCGATGGACACCATGACCTACCTCATCCACAAAATCTCAGGTCTCCCCAAAAACCGTATCATCGGCATGGGCGGCGCACTCGACAGCGCCCGCTTCAAATACTTCCTCTCGCAGGCCCTCGAAGCCAACGCCACCGAGGTTGAAGGCATCGTGATCGGCGGCCACGGCGACACCACCATGATTCCCCTCAAGCGCTATGCCGCATACCGCGGCATCCCCGTTTCGGAACTCATGCCCGCCGAACAGCTCGACAAGGTAGCCGCCGACACCATGGTAGGCGGAGCCACCCTCACCAAGCTCCTGGGCACCTCCGCATGGTATGCCCCCGGCGCAGCTTCGGCACAGATGGTAGCCGCAGTGCTCGGCGACCAGAAGCGCATGATCTCCTGCTCCTGCCTCCTCGAAGGTGAATACGGCGAGAAAGACCTCTGCATCGGCGTGCCCGCCATCATCGGCCGCAACGGTATCGAGAAAATCGTTGAATTCAACCTCAACGACGAGGAAAAAGCCCTCTTCGCAGCTTCCGCAGCCGCCGTTCACAAAACCAACGAAGCCCTCAAGGCAGCTCTCTAAGAGAGGATTCACAACATCCGCATAACATATCTGTTATATAACTGAAGGGGTCGCCCGCAACGGAGCGGCCCCTTCAATCAAAAGGATGTAGAAAATCTCAATAATCCAGACCATAATCATGAAATTTACAAAACTATTCTTCACCGGCGCCGTATGCGCCATGATGGCACTCGCCTCAGCATGCTCCAACAAAGGTGCCGAAGCCACCGACACCGCCGCCGAAGCCACCGACAGCACCGTGCAGACCGAAGCCGCCGAGAAAACAGCGGCCGTAATCGAACTCGCACAGGGTGAGACATTCGACCTTGCCCAGGGCAAACCCGTAATCGTCGATTTCAACGCCACATGGTGCGGCCCCTGCAAGAAATTCGCCCCCACATTCGAGGAAATTGCCGGCGAATACGCAGGCAAAGCCCTCTTTTACAGCGTGGACGTTGACGTGCATCCCGAACTGGCCGCCGAATACGGCGTGCAGGGCATACCCCACATCCAGTTCATCAACCCCGCCGACCCCGCGGCCAACACCTCGCTCGTAGGCCTCCAGACCAAAGAGGACTTCACCGCCGCCCTCAACGCCTTCCTGAAATAAGAAGATTCACACCACTCCTGAACCGCCCCCCCGGAAGTCATACAACTGACTTCCGGGGGGCGGTTCATTCTGCCACAGCCTCATCGCCGCAATCTCGGTCAGGTCACGACAAAACATATATGCCTACATTCATTTTTAACTTTTTGCGAAGATTTTAGGTTATTAAAAGTGGAGAATCGGCAAAAAGTCAGTACTTTTGTAAAATCCGCTGAAATGAAAATCTCTGAACCCGAAAAATGACAATGAACTCCACCAAAAAGAACAACTTCACCACCCCTGAAGAGGACCGGATTATCGAAGAGGCTTTCCGTGAGGTGCTTGACGGATACCTGGCGTCGAACCACCGAAAGAAGGTGGAGATTATAGAGCGTGCTTTCGCCTTTGCAAAAGAGGCGCACCGCGGGGTGCGCCGCCGCTCGGGTGAGCCTTATATACTCCACCCGATAGCTGTGGCGAAAATAGCATCGCAGGAAATCGGCCTGGGGTCAACTTCGATTTGCGCCGCGCTGCTGCACGACGTGGTGGAGGATACCGACTACACAGTGGAGGATATCGAGCTTAATTTCGGCAAAAAAATTGCCCAGCTTGTGGCCGGGCTCACCAAGATTTCGGGCGGCATCTTCGGCGACAAGGCCTCGGCGCAGGCCGAAAATTTCAGAAAGCTGCTGCTCACAATGTCGGAGGATATCCGGGTGGTGCTCATAAAGATGGCCGACCGGCTCCACAATATGCGCACTCTCGGCTCAATGGCCCCCAACAAGCAGTATAAAATCGCCGGCGAGACACTCTATATATATGCCCCGCTGGCACACCGCCTGGGGCTCTTCGCCATAAAGACCGAACTCGAGGACCTCTCCTTCAAATACGAGCACCCCGAAGCCTACCGGCGGATAGCCGAGAAAATCGAGGCGTCGGCCGAAAAACGCGCCGGAATCTTCGAGCACTTCTCGGCCCCGATAGTAAAACGCCTCACAGAGATGGGGCTCAACTTCACCGCAAAGGCCCGCGTGAAATCAATCTACTCCATCTGGAACAAGATGGAGAAAAAACGCATACCTTTCGAGGAGGTCTACGACCTCTATGCCGCCCGCATCATCTTCGACTGCGACAACCCCGCCATGGAGAAGAGCATCTGCTGGCAGATTTATTCGGCCATAACCGACATTTACCGCCTACACCCCGACCGCACCCGCGACTGGATATCAAACCCCAAGGCCAACGGATACCAGGCCCTCCACCTCACCGTGATGGGCCCCGACGGCAACTGGGTGGAAGTGCAGATTCGCTCGCGCCGCATGGACGAAAAAGCCGAAAAAGGGTTCGCCGCACACTGGAAATACAAAGTGGGCGAAGGCGACGAGGAGTCGGAGCTCAACGTGTGGCTCTCCACCATCAAGGATATACTCAACGACCCCGAGCCCAACGCCCTGGACTTTCTCGATACCCTCAAACTCAACCTCTTCGCCTCCGAAATCGTGGTGTTCACACCAAAAGGGGAGCTGCTCACACTGCCGGCAAACTCCACTGTGCTCGATGTGGCTTTCAACCTCCACTCGCAGATAGGCACACGCTGCATCGCCGGAAAGGTCAACCACAAGCTCGTGCCGCTGAGCGAGAAACTCAACTCAGGCGACCAGGTGGAAGTGCTCACCTCACAGTCGCAGACACCCAAACCCGAGTGGTTCGACTTTCTCCACACCGCCAAAGGGAAGACACGCCTACGCCAGGCCCTGCGCAAGATGCAGCAGCCCACAGTGCAGAAAGGCCGCGAGATTTTCACCCGCTTCCTGGCCGAGAACAACATCAAGGACGACAATATCGCCATAACCAAAGTGATGGGTCTCTACAAGGCCGCCTCTCACGATGATTTCTACTACATGCTCGGCAACCAGGAGATTATGCTCAACGAGTATGTGGTGAAAACCCTCACCAAGGAAAGTTCAAAGACCAAGCGCCTGCTGCTGAAGCTCATCGGCATGGGCGAGAAGGAGAAACCGGCGCCACCCGCCGGCGCCGGTGCAGACGCCAGGCCTAAAATCAACACAAAGGAAACCTACACCCTGCGCTACGACGATGACGGCACCACAAACTTCCGCTTCGCCGGCTGCTGCTGCCCCATACCCGGCGACGATGTGCTGGGATTCATCGCCGACGACGGCTCGGTGGAGGTGCACACCCTCGACTGCCCGCGAGCCTCGATGCTCAAAGCTTCATACGGCCCCAGGCTGCTGAGCTGCCGCTGGGAGGTGACCGACGCACGCTTCCCGGCCCACATACGCATCGAGGGCATCGACCGCCACGGCATACTGCACCAGCTCATTTCGCTGATTTCAACCCATCTGTCGCTCGACATCCGCGCCCTCGACATCCGCGCCGAAAAAGAAGTGTTCCACGCCGACCTGCAGCTTATGGTCACCACCGCCGACTCCGTTGAGGACCTCTGCTCCAAGATTCGCCGCATACCAGGCATTGAGAAAGCAGCAAGAATATGAAAATCAAACGCGACACCGCACTGCTGATTGCCGTTTTCGCGGCGGCATTGGCCGTTGTGCTGTGGCTCATGCCCCGGCCCAACAAACACAAATACAACTACGAGGAGAACCGCCCCTGGGGCTACTCGCTCCTTACCGCCCCCTTCGACATCACCGTTTACCGCGACTCTGCCACCGTAAACGCCATGCTCGACTCCATACACCGCAACATGGTGCCGATCTTCAGACGCGACAACGAGACCCCGGCGCGGGTGCTCGCCGCCATCTCCGCGGCACGCTCCCTGTCGGCACCCACTCGCGGAAGCCTCTCCGAACTGGTGCGGCAGCTCTACGAACGCGGCATCACCGACCAGACCGCCACCTCGGCCATAACTGCCGGGAGTCTGACCGAAGTGAAATTCCGCGAGAACAACACAAATGTGGCTTACCCCACGGCCGAGTTCCTGTCGCAGCGCGACGCCTACGCCATGATCGACTCCATATTCCGCAACAACCCCGAGCGGCATAACATCCACCGCATGGAGCTGGCCAGGCTGCTTATGCCCAACATCGTGGAGGACACCGAAGCCACCAACGCCTACCGAGAGAGTCTGGAGCAGCCGGTGCGCGCCGGCATCGGCGTGATACAGAAAGGGGAGCGCATCATCGACCGCGGCGACATCGTCACCCCGCAGCTCTACCAGGTGCTGAAAACCTATGAGGCCACCCTCGACAAACAGTCCGACTACTCACGCTCATCGAGGCTGATAATCTTTCTGGGGCGCTTCCTCTTCGCCGGGCTGATTTTCGGCGCCCTGCCGGTCTACCTGGCGCTTTACTCGCCGCAGCGGCTGAAAGTGCGCCCTGTGGGCGCCATCCTGCTGCTGATGACCGGCTTCTTCGTGTTCACCACCGCCATGTCGGGCACCTTCATGTCGGGCATATACCTCGTGCCGCTGGCAATGCTGCCGGTGATAGTGCTGGTGTTCTTCGACTCGCGCACGGCATTCTTCATCTACGTGCTCGAAGTGATGCTGTGCTCGGTGTGGGCTTCGTTTCAGTTTGAATACTTCGTGGTGCAGACCGTGGCCGGCACCGCCGTGATATTCTCGCTCAAAGAACTCTCCCGACGCTCGCAGCTACTGCGCTCGGCTGTGATAGCCTTCGCGGTCTACTGCCTGGCCTACCTCGGGGTAGAGCTTATGAGCACCGGCACCCTCACCTCCTCCACACCGCGCCTGATAGGCTACTTCGCAGTCAGCTCGGTGCTGATTTCGTTCGGCTATATCCTGATATTCGTGTTCGAGAAGATGTTCGGACTGGTGTCGGTGGTTACCCTCGTGGAGCTCTCCGACATCAACACCCCCCTGCTGCGCCAGCTTTCCGAAGAATGCCCCGGCACATTCCAGCACTCCATGGCCGTGAGCAACCTGGCCTCGGAGGCCGCACACCGCATCGGAGCCAACGTGCAGCTCGTGCGTGCCGGAGCGCTGTACCACGACATCGGCAAAATACGCAACCCGGCATTCTTCACCGAGAACCAGCACGGAGTGAACCCCCACGACGCCCTCACCCCGGCGCAGAGCGCACGCATCGTGATAGGCCACGTAACCGACGGCGTCAGAAGCGCCGAGAAAGCCAAACTGCCCCAAGCCATCATCGACTTCATACTCCAGCACCACGGTGCCGGAAAAGCGAAATATTTCTACACCATGGAGCAGCGCGCCCATCCCGGCGAAGAGGTTGACCCGGCACCCTTCACCTACCCCGGGCCGAACCCGCAGACCCGCGAGGCATCGCTGCTGATGATGGCCGACGCCGTGGAGGCGGCATCGCGCTCCATGACCGACCACTCCGACGAGGCTATACGCAACCTTGTGGACCGCCTCATCGACTCGCAGGTACACGACGGGCTGCACAACGATTCGCCGCTGTCGTTCAAGGATATATCGCTGATAAAAGAGACCTTCATCAAGCGCCTCCGGTCGATGTATCACGCCCGCATAAAATACCCCGACGAAATAAAGAAAAAAACACCCGCACAGCCCTGACGCCATGCTCAACCCCGAATTCACCGAGATGCTGCGGCTCACCGACGCCACGGTGTTCGACGGACTGCCCGAAGCCCTCACCGCCACAGCGCCCGAAACCTCCGTGCGCCTCAATCACGGCAAAGCCCCCGGAGCCGATATAGCCTCACTGTGCGGCGCCCCCGACATAGCCGATGGTACCGTGCCCTGGAGCTCCGGCTCCGGATTTTACCTCTGCCGTCGCCCCAACTTCACGCTATTGCCTGCACTCCACCAGGGACTGCTCTACGTGCAGGATGCCTCGTCGATGTGCGTCAGCCACATTATCGCCGCCCTGGCCGCACAACTCGGCGGGGGCGCCCTGCGCCTGCTCGACGCCTGCGCAGCCCCCGGCGGCAAAACCCTCTGCGCCGCCGACGCCCTCCCCGCCGGCTCGCTCGTGGTAGCCAACGAATATGACTTCCGCCGCGCCGAAATCCTCCGCGAGAATGTGATAAAATGGGGGCTTCCCTCCGCCGTGGTGAGCCGCGGCGACACTGCACGCTTCCGACGCCTCCCCGAAGCATTCGACATTGTATGCGTCGACGCCCCATGCTCCGGCGAGGGGATGATGCGCAAGGACGACACCGCGCGCAGCCAGTGGTCACCGGCACTGGTGCGCGAGTGCGCCGCCCGCCAGGATGATATTTTAGGCAACATATGGGAAGCACTGCGCCCGGGCGGCTATCTGGTCTACTCCACATGCACCTTCAACGCCGTTGAGAACGAGCAGCTTATCTCGCATTTCGCCGCCGACAACGGTGCTGAATCCATCGATACCGGACTCACGGAATTTCCCGGCGTGCTTCCGACCCTGAAAGATTATCCGGGCATTATAGCCGCACGCTTCCTCCCCTCGCGCCTGCGCGGCGAAGGGATATTCGTAAGCATATTGCGCAAACCGGGCATACATATCCCATCGGTCAACGACCTCCCCGCCACACACCGCACCTCCAGGAAGGACCGGCGCCAGAACGCCCCACGCACCGACCTGCGCTCCTATGCCGCGCAAATAACCGACCCGACGGCGATTGTCGAAGCCTCCGGCGACAGCGTGCGCGCCCTCCCCGCATCACACGCCAACTTCATCCACACCCTTGAGAAAGAGCTCCAGACCATCCATGCCGGCGTGGAACTCGCCACCATCAAAGGGCGCGACGCCATCCCCTCCCACACCCTGGCAATGTCGCGCATCCTCTCTCCCGCAGCCTTCCCGACAGCCGAAATCTCACTTGCCGACACCCTCTCCTACCTCCGCCGCGAAGCCATAACCCTTGAAGCCGGCACCCCGCGCGGCTACGTGCTCCTCACCCACGCCGGCCATCCCCTCGGCTTCGTCAAGAACCTCGGCTCACGCGCCAACAACCTCTACCCCGCCCCCTGGCGCATCCGCAACCTCTGAGCGGCCCGTGCTCCATCTTTAATTAACCACGACTCAACCTTCTGTTAAAATCACATCCAATTTTTTCACAGCACATTCTATTATTCACTAATTTAAGAACATTTGCGCAACAACGCCCTACAATATTATTCATAAGACAATCGATTAAGCAATTCTATACCAAGGCGCTCAACTATACCTGTCACAAGCGCGTTCCCCATCAGAAATGCCCGACGCATATTTGAAGCGCCCAAAGTATGGTTATCGGGAAACATATTAAGGCGTTCTAGTTCAATAGGAGTCAGTCGGCGATATTTACCACTTTCAGTAAGAATAACGTGTTTAAAGCGGGATGGAGAAGCTCCTCCTTCTCCAGTAATAATAGTACGTGACGGTTTTTCGATGCTATCAGGGAAAGCCATTGCTCCCTCAGAGTAATTGTATTCGTAACCGGTAATTTTATTGATTCGCTTCTCCGATTTGCGGCCTTTTGCATATTGCCATTTCGGAACATCCTCATCTTGGATAAAAAACTCGTCGGGAACATCGGAATCCGGCAATAGCAAATCTCCAAGAGTAACAAACGGCCCCGAATAATTAGGTTCTATTGTAACTGTATGTACCTCTCTTTCAATCATAACCCCGCTATTCTTAAACGGAGACAATGATTTACCCTTATTAAAAGATGTCGAAATTTCAGAGAGAGAGCCTTTTATTATAAATGTTGATGGTACACAATCGCTGTTTTTAACTTTGAATGCACCAGCCATGAAGCCATCTTGCAATAGCCAATTCTTACCATTGGTAAATGATCTGGCAATATTACTATCGTTCTTATATGCAAACATATAGGTTCGTCTACGCCGTTGAGGCATTCCATAGTCTGCGGCATTTATTACTCTCCATTCAACCATATATCCGAGATCAGAGAGCGATGCGAGTATGATTGCAAAATCACGCCCGCGTTGGGATGCAGGTGAACCGAGAAGTCGGTCGACATTTTCAAGCATTAAATATTTAGGTGGAGTCCGATGTGTGCTTAAGATTCGATGTATCTGCCACCATAAAACGCCTTTCTTCCCTTCAATACCTCCGGAGTTTTTTAGCGTTGTCGCCACAGAATAATCCTGGCAAGGGAAGCCTCCAACAAGAAGATCAGCATTTGGTATGTCGGCAACATCCACCAAATTAATATCAACGTTGGAATGACCGAGATACCCGAATCGTTCACAATAAATCGACGAGGCATCTTGCCTTTTGGTCGATGGTTCCCATTGATTGCTCCAAATAGTCTTAAAAAGACTTGATGCTCTCTCAAGACCAACCCTGAACCCACCGACACCTGCAAAAAGTTCAATCACTCGTATGTCATCAGGACTGGTGGAAATTAGTTCATCCTCAAACAGAGCTCTCTGTTTGCAGCAGGAACTATATGCAGCCAATGGCTCACAAAGAAAATCAGAATGAATGGAAGTATCTGAATTATACATTTGTATTTTCATCAATAATTCGTTTAACAAAAGAGGCGTTTAACCAATAAGAGTATTTCTCAACTTCACCTCCATGTGGATTAGCAGTAAGCTGAACCTTTTTTGAGGCTTTTGGTCTGACATGAAAATCCTTATCGTCAGATATATTCCAAAAATATTGCAGCCCTATCTTATTAGCTATAACATTCTCTCTGATGTGCTCCCAATACTTTTGAGCCGATTCGAGATCGTCATGAGACATAGTCTAGAAAAATACATGGTCAAGCACATAGGACTGTTCTGTAACATTTCGCCTCGTCTTGTTATTATAAACTGTAACGGTTTCACCCTGCTTGGGTTTGAATATTACAAAGAGAAAGCGATTAGTGAAAATTTCGTAAGCTTCTGACTCAAGCCAATTATCATTGTCAAATACCTCCTGATAGTCGATATTCTTAAACGACATCGCCTCTTTTGGCATACCATTCTTACGTAATCTAATTGTTTTCAACGCAATGCCAGATTTGACAAATTCATCTGCATCGGAAATGCGTTTGCATTTTGAATTTGAAGCAATCAGTCCGGATATATCAGCATATTTATTCTTAGCCTGATATGGGGTAATACCAAGTTTTGTGCATATTTCAAGATAATTTAATCCATAGAATTTAGAGAACCGATTTATTATAATATTCTCAAAAGAGGAATTTTTCAATTCAAGAGTACTGACAAGTTCGTAATTAGACTTCTCAGCAGTTTGGTAATTGGTAAAATAACTATTTCCTGAACCAATTACATGTTGAAGAATGTAACGCATGTAAGCCGGCTTAAGACAGAACGCCCGCTTATTGGCCCTGATATTAGAGAATGGTTGACGTTGTGGAGAATCTCCTTTTTGTCCTTTGCTACATGCCCCTAGATACATAGTATCTCCTTCAGAAATAAGATGAGCCTCCCCTTTACGAACTCGATTAGCAATCGTTTCATAATCGTTTTTTATCAAAATCAAATCTTTTTCGGGTATTTGCCATAAAATACGAAAAAGAAATTCATAGTCGTAAACTGGTGTACCGCTTATGTGAAGGTAGAATAACAAGAGCATCAACTGACATTTGGCCAAAAGATGCGAGTCTTCAAATTTGGTATCAGCGAGTTCATAATAATCAATCATTGTACAAACGAGCCTTTCCTTAATTCTAAAAGAATCGTCTGATTTTGATTTAAGCAGCGGAGTACACTTTAATTCCACCTTAGCTTCTCCAAAGTCTGCTTCTCGATTAGAATTGATTTTATAATTAAAAAACAATTCCTCGACCATTTGACCTAAACCGCCTTTGCCTTTTCGTTTCTGTTCAACTGCGACATTTCCTAAAAGAGAATGAAGAGACTGGCCGATAATAAATCGGCTATAATCATATATTGAATGAGGATCGTTTGCATCAAAAACGGCCTCCTTGAATGATATTTCTCCCATAGAAAAGCAAAAAATTTTTGAGAAGGGCTGACAAGCGACCAAGCCATTGCAACTACAAGAAAGGTCCTTAATATGCTTATAAGTATTACTTACAAAGATTGGCCGTTGTCAGCGTAAGCGCAATTTAGAATACAAAGTTACGACTTTTTTCTATAATAAGGCCATCGCTGTCAAAGTTAACTAACCACATGGTCAAATAATTATTTAAATGATTTATATTTATCAATATATAGCGTCCATAACGCCATTTAATCGTGCGCAACACTTCCAAACGATTAAGCTTTTCATGCAATCGCACCAAAATACTTATCATCTTCCAATATTTAACTTTCTTTAATCTATCAACGCGAGTTCGGGATAAGAACTTTATGATTTTCAACCAAGCAAAAGACATAGAGTATTGGGCGGCCTTTCAAGGTCGCCTGATTTATTTGTACAGTTTGGTGTTGTTAATCCCAGAGGACAAGCTGC
>SCEJ01000247.1 GCA_004102785.1 Muribaculaceae bacterium Isolate-013 (NCI) | reverse complement strand
CAACTTATCGACAATGATATCTATACATTCGTCACATTTAAAGACATGGAGGTATCGCTCCGCTACGGCTCGTGGGGAAATCTTCATAACGGATATCCTCACGTTTCCGACCTGATATCTGTAGGCGACAAGTCGACACACAGAGCCGACTGTATGCCGCGTTTCTTCCGCGACATAAACGGCGACGTGATTCCTATGCTTGTCAATGCCGAGACTCCGTTGAGATGCGAGGGTGTGCATGTGCCAAAAGGCTCAGGTACAGTGAAGGCCATTGTGGTATACGCTCCGCTTGACCGCCAGAAGGCCAACGGCGAGATGGGCGACTACCAGATTCGTGTCCTCAGCCGCGAGGATATAAATCTCCATGCCACACAGGGCTTCTCTACCGTAATCGCCGAATGGCAATGGAATTCATCGGCTG
>SCEJ01000246.1 GCA_004102785.1 Muribaculaceae bacterium Isolate-013 (NCI) | reverse complement strand
TGGGATTCCTGTAGATCCGGAAGTTTTTTGTATGTGCAACTCTCCTTTCTGTCCTGGTATGTTCGTTGGTGGTACTAAGAACTTCTCGTAATTTTCATTGATAATCTTTTTGCTGACTATTGGAAAATCCTGAAGAGTGACATATTTAAAATTTTTATAGAATGCTACATTTTTGACCGTGTATTTAAGCATATGATCAAGTAATGTTATTCTATCTCCTCCATGGTATATTCTACGGATGTCTTTATATTCCCTCCAAATTACCCCCCCCTGTGTAAAGTCTTGAAACCAAAATAGTTTGCGCGACAAATAACTGTGAAAACTCATGATGTTTTGATGCAATTTATAATACGGGTTAAATCTTTTTCGGAGATTTCATGATGCATCGGGAGGCAGATTACTTGATTGGCGATGCGGGTGGC
>SCEJ01000245.1 GCA_004102785.1 Muribaculaceae bacterium Isolate-013 (NCI) | reverse complement strand
AGATATGATTTAGCCAAAGTCGGCAGATATAAATTTAATAAGAAGTTAGCTCTGAAGAATCGTATCCGTCATCAGATCCTGGCTGCAGATGTGGTAGATCCTTCCACCGGTGAAGTGATCGCATCCGCAGGAGACAAGGTGACCGCAGAGCTGGCAGATACCATTCAGAACAGCGCCGTTCCTTTCGTATAGATTCAGACAGAGGAGAAGAACGTAAAGGTACTGTCGAACCTGATGGTAGATCTGACTCATTATGTAGATTGCAATCCCAGAGATTTCGGTATTCATGAGCTGGTATATTATCCGGTTCTGGCACAGATCCTGGAAGAGTTCGGCGATGATCCCGAGAAGCTGGCAGAAGCGATAAAGAAGAATGTACATGAACTGGTACCCAAGCATATTACCAAGGAAGATATTCTGGCT
>SCEJ01000244.1 GCA_004102785.1 Muribaculaceae bacterium Isolate-013 (NCI) | reverse complement strand
AGTCGGAAGGGGGCAACGTGTATTTCAACATAAATGGCGGCAACCAGGTGGAGGCCAATGCCTCGGTACTCAACGAACCTGTGGTCGAGGCCAACACCGTCACCCTGTCGTGGAGTCCCGTGAAGGATGCCGAGTACTATATCGTGTACATATATGACGCTGACGGCAATCCGGTGCAGAGCGAGCGTGTCTACACCAACTCCTACACCACTACTCTTGCCGCGGGCACAGGCTATACATGCCGCCTCGTGTGGATGATCGGCAACGATTGCCTCTACTGCGAGACTGCCGTCACCACCGGCTATCTGCCAATATCGGTGCATACTGTCAACGCTCTTGAGCCCGAGGCTGTCGCAGCCGATGGTGTCACCGCTGTGTGGGAACATCTGCCTATCGCCAAGTCGTATACGGTCGAAATTGCAA
>SCEJ01000243.1 GCA_004102785.1 Muribaculaceae bacterium Isolate-013 (NCI) | reverse complement strand
GCAACTGCCCGTGGTGGCCGACCGTCAGGAGGCCATGGTCAATGCCCGCATCGCTTACATTGATGCGGAACTGGAATACAAGCTGGCCAATCTGGAATGGATGTACGTGGCCAACCTCCTGCAGGAACGCTTCCTAGGCCTGCCCGCCAAGGAGTTCATCTGATGTCGTCCCCTGTTTTTTCTTTCTGTTTTTCCCGCCGGGCGCTGAAGGCCGCACTGTGCTGCGTCGGCCTGTGGTTGACCGTTTCCGGCCCCGCACGAGCCGCCGAGGCCACCACCATCCTGACCGGCAAGGTGGTGACCACCGTGACCCGCGCTGTGCCCATTCCCTTCAATGCCGTGGTGGACGACGTGCTGGTCAAACCCGGCGATGCCGTGGAAAAAGGCTCGCCCCTGCTGCGCTACCATCTGCAGGAAGAAGCC
>SCEJ01000241.1 GCA_004102785.1 Muribaculaceae bacterium Isolate-013 (NCI) | reverse complement strand
TGTTCTTCCGGCAAGCTATTATACCAATCCAGCCATTCAAGCGTTTCTTTGGAAAGGTCCTCCGCATCCACCATCCGATCACCATATCGGACTTTACTTCCGTCTCCTTCTCTTTGCTCAAAAACGATCCATTTCTCGTTCATAAAAATCTCTATGGTATTGCCTGCCCCGTATTGATATTCAAAGCCTGTCCCAAAATTAGATTGGTTATCCTTTGTCGGTATCTCAGAGCCATCAACCGTTGAAGTAATTTCCCCGTCCATTACCCCGCAACGACCACTTATGGTGCTTTCTTTCCCCGTATCATAGTAGAGTTTTCCATCCACCATTACCATAGGGATTTTATCCCATTCATGCGTTTCTTCAAGCGGCGGATCAGAGGGATTTTCTGACTGCCCCGGCAGCTCACTCTCACTTACAGGAA
>SCEJ01000240.1 GCA_004102785.1 Muribaculaceae bacterium Isolate-013 (NCI) | reverse complement strand
GAAAGATTAACGGCACCATTTTTGGTACGCACACGGCACTTGTCCTCACCAAAAGTTACGTCAAGATGCCAGTGCAATTTGTTCTCGATGCCCCAATGAGCACGTATGCGCCGCGCGAAATAAGACGCCTCATCTTTCTCACCGCTGCTCAGATAGTAGATTGTCTCACGCGAGCAGGAGCCGTTCTCAGTACGCTCACGTTCCATCTTAATGATGCGTTTCAGGCCGGGCCATTTCTCGTACATTCCCTCCTGCTCCAGCAATGTCGTATCCATAATGGAACAAGTCCTCTTTTCCAGCCTTCCGTGTCCTTTTTCCTCGGTCGTATATACCGACATTGGGCTGGCATTCCTAAAAACACTTTCTGTCAAGTCCCTGAGTATAGGCTGATTGTCTTTAAGAGCCATGAGATAATCACCTCCCTG
>SCEJ01000025.1 GCA_004102785.1 Muribaculaceae bacterium Isolate-013 (NCI) | reverse complement strand
CGCGCACATTATCCCACGCTTACGGAATACTACGAGAAACTGCATCCGCGTTAAGAACCGCCGTATGCCGAACGGCACGTACGGTGGTGTGAGAGGTCGGTAAACACGAAAGTAGGAGATAAACACCCTATGATTAGTGTTTACCTCCTACTCGATTGTCCTTTTAGGGGGATGTTGTCTTACTTGAGTACGATTTTGCGGGTAACCTTTCCGGCGTTGGTGTCGGCGGTCAGAAGGTAGATGCCGTCGGCGATGCCTGTGGCGTCAAGGTCGGCGGTGTTGCCCTGCGCGGTGGTTGCCAGCACAGTCGCACCCTGGAGGTTTACGAGCTGCACGCCGTAGTTCTCCACGCCGGGGATAACTACCGTAAGCTGCTTGCCTGAAAGGGTGTACATCAGGTTCTTGTCGGCCTGGTCAGCGATGGTGCCCTTGATGGAGGTGTTGAGCGCGGCCACGATACCCTTGATGGCGTTGATTTTACCTGCGCCGAAGCGTTTGATATCCTCAACTGACGATGTCATCGGGTCGGAAGTTTCCTTGATGATATTCTGCACGTCGGTGATGGTGAGGTTCGGGTTGGCTTCAAGCCAGAGCGCTATCACGCCTGCGGCGAACGGTGTTGCCATTGATGTGCCCTGCATGGGGTAGTATGCATTTTTGCGTCCGAATGTCTCGGAGAAGGCGCAAGTGCGGTCTTTTGCCATCTTGGCTTCATCAAAATAGAACTGTGAGTAGGCCGATACAATCTGTGCGCCGGGAGCTGCTACGTGGGGGAGCTGACGTCCGTCGCCTGTCTGGCCGTAGGAGGAGAAAGGAGCGATTTGTCCCTGTACGCCGCCGCCGCTGTAAGAGCCTGTGCCGATGTAGGGCGCAGATGTTCGTGATACCCAGGCGCCTACCGATACCATGTTGTGTCCGCAGCCGAAGCCGTTGATTGTGCCGTCGGGGGTGCCGGCAGTGTATCCCGACACGCCTTCTGTGGTGAAGTATGTTTTCTGCTCGGCGTTGCGTGCTGTGTTGATATAGGCGTAGCACTTGTTGCCGGGTGTGCCTTTGATGTTGACTCCGAGCACCACCAGCGATGCGCCGCCGTTGTATTGCAGGGAGTTGTTGAGGTTGACGTAGAATCGGTTTGTTACGGGGTCTACGCCGCAGGAGGCGTTGACTGAGCTTGAGGATGTGAATACGTTTTTGAATTCGTCTCCGTCGGCGGCGGTCCAGCGTGTTGTGCCGGTGGAAATGGCTTTCCGTGCGACAACGTCCTTCTTCAGTTTGTCATAGAGCACGAGCTCGCAGGTGAAAGGCGCGTCGGTGTCGCTCCAGAACTCTGCGGTGTAGACTGCGGCGCGATCCTGATACTGCGGTGTCAGGAATGTGTTGAGCTGTTTGCCGGCTGTGCCTCGCGGGTTGAACTCTTTCTGTATTGCCATGGGTTCTTCCCCTTCATTGCCTGCCGCGATGCATATTATAGCATCCTCTCCAAGGCGGTCCATCAGTTTGGATACTGTGGAGTTGGGGTCGTGTGCCCCGGAGTTTCCTCCGAGCGAGAGGTTTACAACTGCCGGTTTGCCCTGGCTTTTGGCGAAGTTTACCACTTTTTCCACGCCGGCCATTATGGAGGCGTCGTAGAAGTCGCCGCAACCGATTACAAGATCGGAGTTGTAGGCCACGCCGTAGTAGGGAATCTCGCCGTTGTCGCGGATTGTTGAGCTGCCGCTTGTCTGGGCGTAGTCGCCGGTAATCCCTTTTGACCCGGCCATGATTCCTGCAACATGAGTGCCGTGAGTCTCATATCGTGTGTCTGTCTCGAATTTGCTGATGGCATCCGGAGTGGTGTATTCGGTGACAGTTGCGTTCTGGTATCCCTTGGCCAGGAAGATGGCCTGTACTCGCGATGTGCCGTCGGCCTTGCGGAAGGCTGCGTGGTTGGGATCGAGACCGGTGTCGTAGAGGCCGGTGATGACGCCCTGGCCGGTGTATGATATGTTGCTTGTGGTCGGGTCGCCGGCATGAACCTGGTCAACCGATGAAAGGGTGCGTGCACGGTCCATCATGATGCCCGACTGTTCGCCGAACTCCACGGCCTTGACTTCATTCATCGAGGCAATCTCTTCGGCACGCGAAAGGGGGAGTGACACGATGCAGATGTCACCGAAATCGCTTGTGATTGTCAGCCCCTTGGCACGAAGCGCTTCTGCGTCGTAGCCTTTGTTGAGGGTGATGAAAGCCATAACCTCGGTGGTGTCGGCGGCGCGTGAGAGGGCCTTTTCCGAATTATGGCGCATGAGCATAATCTGGGCGCTTCCGCTCAGCTTGCTCTGTGACGCGGCGGATAAGCAGCATCCGGCTGCCAGAATTCCGCAAACAAAGAGGTTCTTCATTCTGATAAAAATATTTTGTCTTTGATAATTGTTGATGATGGTTGGTTTGTGGGTCACTGCGATATGGCCGGTGGTGATACAAGTGGAATCGTACACCTTATTATATATAGCAATGAGTTTGTGCCGGAAAGGGGACGCTTCGCCGGTGGGGGGGGAGCCGGCCCGGCCGGATTTTTGGCATATCTTGTCCGGAAGCGTGATAGCCGTGTAGGGGTACGGTCAAATGCAAAGTTACGAAATAGTTTTGTTTCGGCAGCTATCACTGGTAGACAAAATTATTAAAAAAAATATAAAACCGTCTCAAAATGCCATTTGAACAAACCCTTTTTTCTTTCAGGCTTGATTTTATATTAACGACAAAAGTGTGATGTTTTTTCAATTATCATCATGATTATGATGATATTTCATAACTTTATTCCTGCGTGTTAATTTTGTGAATAATTATGGGGTATGCAAGTTGCATGATTATGCGTTGTTTGTCGATTGTAATTAATTGAAAAGCAAATGTTTGCAAAATGATGTTTGTGAAATATGTTTAATAGCATAGTTGTTCAATATGTTAAAACGCCGCAAAAAATCCTCATAAAAGTTTAAAATATTGACAAATTGTTTTAACTTTGCGGATGAGAACTGTCTTAAAGTTGGTTTTTCTATCCCTTAGCCTCGGAAAAATCCTCGTTAAGCAGAGTCTTGGATTAACGCTTCTTAACTACTTTCTCTTAATTTTGCTTTCAAACCGCTTTTGTGGTGCGGCTATTTTTGCCAAATCATTATCTCTCGGTTGATGCTACGCTTCCTGCATTGCCGGATTGTGGGCATGGGGTTTCCCAGTCGCCTGAGAACAAGCGGATGAATTATGCCGGATGACATCGGCGGCTGATGCCGCCGGAAGTCCGGCCCGGATGAAGAGTAAACTGAATTTATTTTTTATGTCTTATTAATATTAGTGTATGAAAAAGCTGTTTCTATTGCTGACGACAGTGCTGCTGACTGCGGTTTGTGCTTTGGCGCAAAACCGCACCATCTCCGGTACGGTCGTTGAAGCCGGCAATGACGAGCCCATCGTGGGCGCCACAGTCATGCCGATTGGCGGTGGACAGGGTACCGCCACTGACATCGACGGTAACTTCACCCTTTCCGTTCCTTCCAACGTAAGCAAGCTCAAGGTTTCCTATGTAGGATTCCAGGAGCAGACCGTTAACGCTGTCAACGGTGTCAAAGTTGTGCTCGAAAGCATGGACCACGTGCTCGATGATGTGATTGTGGTCGCTTACGGTACTGCCAAGAAATCTGCCTATACCGGTTCGGCCTCAGTGGTGAAAGCCGACCAGATTGAGGGACGCCTCGTTACCGATGCTGTTACAGCGCTTGCCGGTAATGTTTCCGGTGTACAGGTGCTTCAGACCAACGGCCAGCCCGGTTCCGCTCCTGAAGTGCGTATCCGCGGTATCGGTTCCATCAACGGTTCGGCCACTCCTCTTTATGTAGTTGACGGTATGCCTTTCGATGGCGATATCGCCACTCTCAACACTATGGATATCGAGTCCATGACCGTTCTCAAGGACGCCGCCGCCGCCGCTCTTTACGGTGCCCGCGGTGCCAACGGTGTGATTCTCATCACCACCAAGCGTGGTAAGGAGGGCGATGCCCGCATCTCCCTTGACGCCCGCTGGGGTGGCAACTCTCGCCAGATTGACGGTTACCGCACCATAAAGAGCCCCGCCATGTACACTGAGATGGCTTACGAGGCTCTCCGCAACGGTTACCTCTACCACCAGGAAGATGTTACCGCAATGAGCGCACACCTCCAGGCCAACGCGGACCTCTATTCCGCTTTCGGTACCGGCTACCAGTTCTATACCCTCCCCGCAGGCCAGCAGATGGTCGGCACCAACGGCAAGCTCAACCCTGCCGCCACCCTCGGCTACAACAACGGCTCGAACTACATCACTCCCGATGACTGGGCCAAGGAAACTTACTGCAACGGTCTCCGTCAGGAATACAACCTCTCGATCACCGGCGGTTCCGAACGCTTCAACTTCTACGGTTCGGTAGGCTACCTCGGCAACGAAGGTATCATCAAAAACTCCAACTACGACCGTCTGTCGGCTCGCGTGGCTGCCGAATACCAGGCCAAGAAATGGCTCAAAATCGGCACCTCGATTGCCTACAACCACGTTTCGATGAACTCCCCCGACGGCCAGGAAGACGGTGACCAGACGACTGCCAACGCCTTCTACTACACCGACTACATCGCTCCCATCTATCCTATCTTCGTGCGCGATGCAAACGGCAACATCGAGATGGACCACACCACCGGTCATCCCATCTACGACTACGGTGACGGCCGCAACATGAAGGGTACCGACCGAAACTTCATGGGTGGCGGTAACCCGGCCTCCACTATCATCTATGACAAGAGCGAGCTGCTCATGGACGTCCTCGATGCCAAGTGGTACGGTATAATCACTCCCATTGAGAACCTCAACATCACCGGTACCGTAGGTTATTTCCTTGACAACACCCGCGGCCACTACCTGATGTCGAAATACTACGGCTCGTCGGTTGTAGTTGACCGTGGCGGTGCCGCCAACATGACCTACTCACGTCTGCGCGGTCTCAACCTCCAGGCTCTCGCAACCTACCGCCGTACATTCGGCAACCACCATGGCGATATCATGATCGGTGCTGAAAGCTACGACCGTAACTCCGAGTCCCTCTCCGCTCTCGGTTACACCCTCTACGATCCTGACAACTGGTCGGTGAACAACACCCTCAACAATGACCAGCGTACCGGCTCGGGCGGTGCCTCCGGCTACTCCACCCGCGGTTACTTCGGCCGTCTGAACTACGACTACGATTCGCGCTACTTCGCTTCGGTTTCGTTCCGTCGCGACGGTTCCTCCCGCTTCGCTCCCGACCACCGCTGGGGTAACTTCTTCTCAGTATCCGCCGCCTGGGACGTTAAGAAAGAATCCTTCATGGAGAACACCTCCGAGTGGCTCGACCTTCTGAAAGTGAAAGCTTCGTTCGGTCAGCAGGGTAACGACAACCTCTACCCCGGTCTCGAGTACAACTACTACTACGTCGACATCTACGGCATCAGCGGTTCCGACGCATGGTCTGACGGTAACCTCGTGCAGAAAGGTAACCCCGAACTGACATGGGAGACCTCCAACGCATTCAACGCCGGTATCGACTTCAGCTTCCTCCAAGGCCGCATCGATGGTACCATCGAATACTATCTCCGTCAAACCAAGGACATGCTCTACAACAAGCCCGTGGCTCCCTCCAACGGTTTCTCATCAATACCTATGAACGTAGGTTCGATGCGCAACATGGGCTTCGAGTTCGAGGTTAACTACCGTCCGATTGTTACCAAGGACATCACCTGGGAAATCAACGTGAACGGCACATACAACCAGAACAAGATTCTCAAGCTCCATCCCGACCTGGGAGGCCAGATGATTTCCGGTATCCGTATCCTCAAAGAAGGTTCGTCGCTCTTCAACTATTATATGGTAGACTATGCAGGCGTGAACCCCGACAACGGCGCTCCCCTCTTCTGGGCCCGCGAAGTGCTCAATGCCGATGAAATCGCTGCCAATCCCGATGCCAAACCCGTTTACGGCGCAGAATACAAGACCGAGAACTTCGACACCGCATCCGACACCAACCTCAAGGAGACCGGCAACGTGCTCCCCACTTTCTACGGCGGTTTCGGCTCGACTCTCCAGGCTTACGGCTTTGACTTCTCGTTCCAGTTCGCATTCCAGCTCGGCGGCCGCACTTACGATGACGGCTACCTCAAGCTGATGCACACCGGTGCTGCCGGCTCGCTCGGTACAAACTGGCACCAGGACGCCCTTGACCACTGGACCCCCGAGAATCCCGGCGCAACCTTCCCGAAACTCGACTCACAGGCCACATATGTTGTAGCTGACCAGCAGACCACTTTCGGTCTGGTAAGCTCCGACTACCTCTCGCTCAACAACGTAACCGTGGGCTACACCTTCCCCTCCAAATGGATGAAGAAACTCGGCCTTGAATCGCTCCGCGTTTACTGCGCCGGCGACAATCTGGCCATCGTTACCGCCCGCAAGGGTCTTGACCCCCGTCGTGGTTTCGCTTCTGCCGCTACCGGTGGTTACTCCGCTATCCGCAACATTTCCGGCGGTCTGAAAGTTGTTTTCTAATCGTCTGACTAAAACGAATTTCCAAAATGAAAAATACAAAGATATTTTTAGCCGCCGCCTGCTCCGGACTTCTGTTCGGTGCCTGCGCCGACCTCGACCAGGAGCCGATGAGCAACATCGTCACTCAGATGCAGAAGGCGCAGGTCGTGGCCGACGACCCCGAAATGGTGTCGGCATCGGTTAACGCCGTTCCCGACATGGTGAAGGCCTACATGAATACTTTCGAAACCCACCAGGACTACGGCTGGCCCTCGATGATGCTTATAATGGACTCGCGAGGCATGGATATGCCGTCGTTTGAAGGTGGATACCAGTGGTATACAGCCGCTCTGGAGTATTCAGACTTCGGTGGCCTTTACTATAACAACCTCTATTACTGGTACACCAACTATAACCTCATCCGTTCGGCCAACGCCGTGGCCGGTGTGATTCCTGTTGACACCGAGGATAACGAAAGCCAGTATTTCCGCGCCCAGGCTCTGGCCTATCGCGCATGGGCTTACTTCAACCTTACCCAGATGTATGCCTGGACATATGCCAAGAACCCCAATGACCTTTCCGTGCCTCTGGTTCTTGACACCAATATGGACGAGACAGCATCAAAGGGTTGCGCCCGCGCAACTGTTGCCGAGGTTTACGACCAGGTATTCGCCGACCTTGACGAAGCTATCGAACTCCTTGGCAAGGCTAACAACGCCGGTGTGAACCGTAAGACTATGGCTGCCTCGGCAAATCTTGAGAAGACCTACTTCAACCTTACTGCCGCATATGCCATGCGTGCCCGCGCACACCTCTTCCACACTGATTACAACGAGTGTGCCGAAGACTGCCGCAAGGCTCTTGAGCTGGCCGAGGCTGAGGGACTCCGTCCTTACTCGATCAACGAGCTTGCCGCACCCCGTTTCAACGACATCAACGATCCTTCTTATATCCTCGGCATCTACTATGATCCCTCCAGCAGTGCCGGTCGTTCGATTGCTTCATTCGCCTCGTTTATGAGCGCATGGGTTTCCGGATATGCCGAAAAGGGTTTCTTCCGTTGCATCGGTAAAAAGCTTTATGACGAAATCGCCGATTCTGATGTGCGCAAGGGCTGGTGGCTCAACAGCGAAGGTGCTGCACCCGCCACTCTTCCGTCTGTTTACGCCGACAAAATCAGTGGTGCCACTATCCCCTGGGCGCCCTATGCCCAGGTTAAGTTCGGTGCCTATCAGAACGATCCCTCGATTTCATCCTATGCATGTGACCTTCCACTTATCCGTGTTGAGGAGCTTTACCTGATGCTTGCCGAAGCTGAGGGCTACAGCAGCCCGGCCAACGGTGCCACAACCTTGACCAACTTCATCAAGGAGTATCGTGATGGCTCATTCTCGTTCCGTGCCGACTCGTTCGATAATCTCCGCGATGAAATCTGGATTCAGCGTCGTATCGAGCTGTGGGGTGAAGGATTCGCCATGTGGGATATCCTTCGTCTGCAGAAACCCATGAACCGTGTCGGTTCAGGTTACATCAGCACTTGGTGTTTCAACATCGATCCCAACAACACTGTGCTGCTCTACGACATACCTCAGTCGGAGGCTCAGCGTAATCCTTTGATTGTAAATCCGTCGCACGGCTCGGAAATCCCGACTCCCGTACCCGACATAAAGTACTAACCACTGATTCCCGGCCTTTCTCCCCCGCACGGACCCGCGGGGGAGAACCGGAAATAGTTTCTTTAACTTCAATAAGATCTCAACGATTATGAACTTAAATAAATTCATGCTGGGCATCGGTGGTGTGATGGCATTGTCCCTCACTTCCTGCCACGAAGATCCCGAATATACCCCGGCAGCCGCTGAGGTAACGCCCCCGGCTTATTTCAACCTTTCTGACGATACGGTTGTTGACCTGGAGGATACGTCTTCTGACTTTGTCGTTCACATCTATCGTGCTGATGCTTCGGGTGAGCTTACCGTTCCTGTTTCGGCCTCCGTTACAGCCGAGAGCGGTGTCAATACCGATGTTTTCGATGTTCCCTCCACTGTCACTTTCGCTGATGGCGTTACGATGGCCGATATCAAGGTGGGCTTCGAGCTTGACGATATTGTACCTCTGAAGAACTATATTTTCGACTTCAAGGTTGACGGTGAGTCAACTTCCTATTTCACAACCGACGTCACATATGATGTGAGCTATGTGCCCTGGGAGAATGTTGTTGACGAGCAGACCGGCAGTGACGTATCCCAGCTCCAGCAGATTGGTCTTCTTTCCTCTGGCAGAGAGTGGACAATCGACTGTCTTGTGCAGAAGCACCCTGCTCAGGATGGCTTCTATCGCGTGCTTCACCCCTATTACAACGCTCCGGAGCTGCATGAGTCGGAGACTTCCGGTGTAATCAGCGGACAGCGCTACCCCGAGGATGATCCCAACTACCTCTACATAAACGCTAACAATCCGCGTTCGGTCTACATTTCCAATTCACGTGGAAAGGCGCAGGTGTTCTATTATACCGGATGGCTTCTTGACGCCCGTGTGCCCAACTACGGCGAGGAGCTGATGCTGTTCTGCCAGTTCTCGGCTTATCTTACCAAATCGTTCACATTCCCTGGAGTCGACGGTGTGTTCCTTGCAGGAGAGGACTACGCTTCTAAGGCTGGTGTGTTCGATGACGGCAATATCAACTTCCGCAATAATATGTATCTTACATATCCTTCACTTGCCGAACCGGCTGAAGGTTCTTTCCGTCTTGGCAGCTTCGACAAGTGGAATCTTCGTCTGGCCAATGCCGGTGAGACAAAGGAATGGGAGTCGCTTGGCGCCTGTGAGTTTACAGATCCTTTCATTGACAATTTCTTCGAAATAGAAGGTCCCACCACCTACTCTGTGACTGTGTGGCAGAATGTCGACAACCCCAGCCGTTACTACATTCAGGCTCCTTATCAGGCTGAAGGCGGTTATCCTTATCCCAGCGGCTCGTTTACTAAGCAGTATAACCTCGAGTTCAATGTAAATGACCCGGATATGGTGCTGATCGACCTCCAGGATCTCGGTTACGAGGACGAAGGCGTGATGCTTCAGGGCTGTAATGCCGGTTCATGGTATTATCGCGGTTACGGTGAGGAGGGTGTCCGTCCTACATCCTGGATTAAATCGCAGGGTCTCAACGATACTTTCAAGGATGGCGTGCTGTACATCAATCATCCGATCACCATCAAGGGTGAGGAAGGTTCATTCCTTTGGAAGGATGCCAAGTTCACTCCCGGTATGCTGATTCTTCCTAATGCAACTGCTGCTTCCAAGGTGTACAAGCCTCAGCCCATGCGTCCGAAGGTTAACTCCAAGCGTGTGGTCATGAATGTCGACCTTTCGCCCGTGCTTAAGCCTGCTCTTAAAATTTCTCAGCGCTAATTAGCCTGAAGTTTAATATAGCAATGGCGTGTTCCTTCATCGGGACACGCCATTGTTGAATTATATTATGATGAGACTTAGATTTTTAGGAACCGGCACTTCGTCGGGTGTGCCGCAGTTGAGGTGCGGATGCCCTACGTGTATTTCAACCGACGCGCACGACCGGCGGTTGCGCTGCTCTGCCTTTGTGGAGTGCGCCGACGGTACTAACCTGCTGATTGACTGTGGCCCGGATTTCTATGTGCAGATGCTTCACATGCCACGTGCCATAGATATTGATGCCCTTCTGGTCACACACCAGCATTACGACCATGTGGGTGGCATCGACGACCTGCGTCCCTACTGCTGGAAAAACGAGCATTTCCCGGTGTATTGCCAGGCCGATGTGGAGCGCGACCTGCGCCAGCGCATACCCTATGCGTTCAGCGAAAACCCATATCCGGGAGTGCCTCATTTCGAGTTCAGGAGAGTGGAGCCTTTCAAGGCGTTCACCATCGGCGGAGTGGAGATTGTACCAGTGCCCGTAAACCATTACCGCCTCGAGATTGTGGGCTACCGTATCGGCCGGTCGCTGGCCTACATCACAGATGCCAAATTCGTGCCTGACGCCACAGTGGAGGCCCTTAAAGGTATTGACACGTTGGCTATCAACGCGCTGCGGCTCAAAGAGCACGTGTCGCATATGTCGTTGGAGCAGTCGCTTGAGGTTATATCACGCATTGGTCCGCGACGGGCCTTTCTCACTCACATCTCCCACGACATGCCTCCGGTGCATGAGGCCGCACGGCTGCTTCCGGCGAATGTCTCATTTGCTTATGACGGTCTTGAAATCGATATTGATGACTGACCCGCTGGCCTGTCTTACGCGACGGTTGTAAACACCAATCCCCGGCACTGTTCTTAGCGGTGCCGGGGATTGGTGTTCAGTGGGTATTATGTGTCAGAGAGCCTGGTTTTCGGCTCAGCGCACTGCAATCTTGGTGGTCTTTGTGCCCTGACGGCGGATATATATGCCCGGAGTGAGTGCTCCGGCATCAACGCGCATTCCTTGCAGATTGAAATATTCGACGGGGAGTGCCGATGTGTCAGCCTCAACATCGCCGATTGCATTATTGTCGCTGTCGGTGATGCGGATATTGTCGAGGAGGAGGTTGAAGCCGCCGCCGCTGTATCCGTGGAAGCCGATGGCAACCTTCTTCTTGCCGGCGTATGCATGGAGGGGTACGACGCACTCTGTCCAGCGGCTGTCGGCATCATGCTGCACGAATCGGCCACCTTCTACCGGAGTGAACTCGCTGCCGTCGACCGATGCCTCGACTTCCATGTAGTCGTCGAAACGGAGGTCCTCGCTGCTCATATCAAGGTAGTAGAAGTGGAAACGAAGCTCGGGAGCCACGGCGTTCTCGAATGTCAGGAGCGGTGTCGAGATTCGGGCCTGGGCGCCCTCCACGGAGCGGAATCCGATGAAAATCAGCATACCGTCATCCACGTATGGTCCTGAGCCGGGGAATGTGCTCACGTAGTTGAGCTCCCAGGCGCCGCCCAGGGCGAGCGACTGGAGTATCCATGGCGAGGTGTGGAGTGTGCAGTCCTTGAAGGTCTCAGTAAGGGGCAGGGGATAGGCCGGGCCGGTATAGGTGCCTGCCGGGAGCGACTGGCGTCCGTCGCCGGCCGATGAAGTAGCCACGACATAGTAGTAGGGGTAGGCCTGTGCGGTGATGTCGAGGCCGGTGTCGGTGAAAGTTGTGCCGGCTATCCCTTCGGCGATTGTCTCAGGGTGGCGCCCGGTCACATCGCGAAGCACCTTGTAGGTGAGCTTCGCGGGGTCAACCGGAAGGCCGTTGAGGCCGGTCACGGGGGCATCCCATGTGAGGGTGGGATAGCCGTCGGCGTTGACTGTGACGCGCAGGTTGTCGGGAGCCTCGGGGAAATCCTCGCCGCAGTATGCCGATGCGTACACGGCGATGCTCTCTCCTTCGTCGTTCACCGCTACTATGCGGTAGGCATTGAAGCCGGCGTGAGCGTCGGGGTCAGTCCATGAGCAGGCGGCGCCGGGGACAGGGGAAGGGGAGTTCAGTGTTTTCACAGGCTCCTCGTCGGTGCCGCGGTAGATGTCGATTGACGAAATCGAAGCCAGGGCTGAGCCGTCGGCGCAAGTGGCGGGAGCCTTGAATGCTATCTCCACGCTCAGCGAGCCGTCGGCTGCCGCTGTGGCGGTGACATCGGTCACTGCTGCCGGGGCGCCGGGAGCTGCCGGTGCCGGAACATCGAAGAGAGCCACCATATCCTCGTTGTCGGGCATGGGAGCGAGGTAGGAGCCGCGCCCTGTGGCCACGTCAACCCGGTAAAGGGCCGAGGCGCCGTCGGAGTTGGCTACCACCCAGTAGAGTTTGCCGTCGGCCGAAGAGAATGATGCTGTCTGGAAGTAAGCGATCGAGCCGCTTGCGTCGGTGAGCATTTTCACTCCGGTCGAGCCTACTTTGAGGGCGTTGCCGGTCATCTTGTTGATAGTGTAGAGCACCCCTTCGCGGGTTTCGGTGTCGAGGGCTATGCCGTAGAGCTGCCCCGCGGCATCGGCCGAAATCGTATAGAAGGGGAGTGTCGACGCCAGCGGGGTGGCCTCGCCGGTAGCGGTATCGACAGTCACAAGCACGTCACTCAGAGCCGATATGCCGTAGACGGTGCCGGTTGTGGCGTCGTAGGTCATATCCATGCACACGCCGATGGCATAGTCCAGCGAAAGCGATGATGTCACCTTCCTGGTGTCGATGTCAACGCTCGTCCAGTTGACTGAGGTGATATTGCCCGAGCTGTTGGTGTTGTACTCCATATAGCGGAAAGCGCCGTCGGCATATGTGCCGGAGCATCCCGACATTGCAGAGAGGGTCATCACATTCTGCGGCGCGGGCGAGTATCCGGCTCGGAACGAGCATATAGCCGGAGGGCCGGCAGGGTTGGTGGCTGACGCGAGTACAACCCCATAGAAGTCGGGCCGTGCGGCAGCAGCCCGCGAGGGAGCCTGCTGCGCATGGGCTGCGATGCCAGGCTTCAGGGCGCTGACCGGAGCCGGACGCGCTCCGGGCTTGAGGCTCCCCAGCCCCCCGGCCATAAGGGCCGGGGAAGCGAGAGCCATTGTAATGAATATGCTGCTTTTCAGATTCATAAGTTACAGTTCAAGATTATTTCAGCCGGTTGCTTAACGAAGAGCCACTTTCACAGCCTTGCTGCCGATGGTGAGCACGTAGATGCCGGGAGCTGAGGCCTCGAGGGTGCAGTTGCCGGCCGAAACGGCGGTGTCGATAAGGTTGCCGGCAGTGGAGTAGAGCGATACTGCCAGTCCTTCGGCACCGTTTACGGTGGCGCGCAGGCCGTCAACAACGATGGCATAGGTGTCGGCGGCCACGCCGTTGATGTCGTTCTGGGTGATGATAACCTTCACGGCGTTCGAGCGTGCCGACTCCCCTTCGGGATAAACGGCTGCCACGGTGTATTCCATCTCGCCGTTTACGGCAGGCTTGTGCTCGATCGTGCGGGTGGCGGCCGGCACGGTAGAGTCATTAACCTTCTCGCCGTTGCAGTACACATTGTAGCCTTCAAGTCCGGCCGCATCGGCATCGGGGATGGAGCGTTCGTAGGTCACATCATCTACCATGAGGGCATAGCCGTCGGCCGATACGTGGCGCAGGGCGAAGTATTTGGCGTTTTTGGGAACCGAGTAGCTCAGCTCGCTCCAGGCGGTAGGCACAGCATAGCTGGTGTCGCCGCCGTCGGGGCAGGGGATGAAGTCGTCGGCATCGGTGGGATTGGCTGTGGTGGTGTAGAAGCCCTGTATATATTCGCGGTAGTCATCCTTGAGCGAGCGGGCGAAGAACTTGATGGTCTGTGCGTTGCCGCTCAGGCGCGGGAACACGAGCCAGTCGTTGGAGGGCACGGCGCCGCCGGCGGAGGTGGCTGCAGCCGAGTAGGCCTGTGGAGCTATCGCCATGTTGATGCCCGAACGGGGAGCCCAGAGGTGCTGCTCTTCGTCATCGATGTTGGTGAGGGTGGGGGCAAAAATCTGGAAAGCGATTTTCTCGCCTGAGTTGGGGTAGTCAACGCCGGCCGACTGACCGATACCGAAGGTGATATTTCCGTCAAGGTCATATGTGGTGAAATCGCCGAAGCTGTTGATGGCGAAGGGTTCGTAGGCCTCGAATCCATCCTCTTCCACGAGGGTTTCGGCGGGGAGGTAGTCGGCTTTGCCCCATTTGAGGGTCACGGTGCCGTCAACATTCTCTGCTTCCAGACCGGTGACTGCGGGGAGGAGCGGGGCGGTGATGGCTGTGGCCACGGCTTCCGACACGTTGTTGGTCATATCCTGGTCGGCGGCATACACCACCTTTGCGGTGAATTCGGCCTGGGTGCCTTCGGCATCCATTTCAGGCACATAGTTGAACTGCAGCGAGACCATGCGGCCGGGGAGCACTTCCTTGCCGGGGAGGGTCATCACAGTCTGTCCGTCCTTAAGGAGCTCCACCGAGTAGGAGTCAACAGCCTTGCCGCCGCCGTTCTTCACAGAAGCGGTGAATATGCCTGTCTCGCCCACACGCACACGCTTGGGACCGGCCAGAGCCGCGGCCTGGAGGTCGAACGCGGTCTTCTCCTCGATGCGGATATTGTCGAGATAAATCGGGCCGCCGCCGAAACCGTTGCCGGTGAAGCCGATCTGCACACGCGATTTGCCGGCTGCGGCATAGAGAGGTACCTCGCAGAGCACCCAGTTGTTGTCTTTGCCGTAGCGGTGGAATTCGGCGCCGTCAACCTTGGTGAAGGCTCCGTTGTCGGAGGCCAGCTCGATTTCCACGAAGTCATCGCGGTTGCCGCCGTTGGTGGCGGGGTTGGTGGTGTAGTATGTCTCGCGGAACATATAGAAGGTGAGCACCGGGTTCAGCATCTGGCTGAAGTCGATGGCCGGGGTCACGAGGCGTCCCTTGGCTGCCTCTTTCATCTTTCCTACCGATGAGGCGTTGAATTTGATGAAACCGCGGTCGGTATCCTGCGAGGCGATGATGATTTCGTCGCCTTCGGGGTTGTCGTCGGTCACATTGTCGGTCACTGTGGCCTGCTCTATAAGCTCCCATGAGGGCTGGTAGCTGGCATCGGGGAAGTTGAACACTACTTCCTGGCGCCAGGGCGATGTGGTGTAGGCTTTGCCGGCGAATGATTCGGCGAAGGGGAGCGAGAGCTGCTTGCCATAGTTCACGGTGGCGCTCTGGGCCGATGCGCCGAGTCCGGCGCCGCTGCGGGCAATCACCTGATACGACACGTTGGCCTGAACGGCATCAGAGAGGTTGCTGTCGGTGAACGAGGTGGTGCCTACGGTGCCGAGCGACGAGAGCTGGTCGTTGAGCACGCGTGCAATCTGATACTGCAGCGCGGCATAGTTGATATATCCGCCGTGCACCGATTCTGCCGGGGCGTCCCATGTCAGGGCAAGCTTCCCTTCGGCGTTGGCGCGCACCAGAATGTTGGTCACAGCCACGGGTACATCCTCGCCGATCCAGGCGTCGGCACGCATTTCGGGGCCTTCACCCGAGCCGTTCTCGGCGCGGGCCACATACCAGGTTTCGCCTGCGAAGGGGGTGTTGTCGACAGCGGTGTCTGCCTCGCCGGCGCTCATCTCTCCGGATGTGAAGAAGGGGGTAGTCTCATCCTCGCGGTAAAGATTTACCTTCACTTTGCCGGTGAGGGGTTTTCCCTCGGCATCAAGGTTGGGGGCGGTGAAGGAGATTGTTGCGGTCTCGGCGCCGTTGGCTCCGGGAGTCACCGAAAGCGCGCCGGGCGCACCGGGAGCGGTGGCCTTCTGAAGCGCCTTGATGCCGAAATCGCGGAAGGCTATGCTGCCGCTCTGCTCGGCCGGGCCGCCTGAGGTATAGCCGCGGTATTCAGCCGTCATATGGGCGCCTATATAATATGTGCCCGTAGAGGTTGCGGTGAACACCACGGTGTTGCTTTCGCCTGTTTTTGTTGTCGTGCCGCCTCCGGCGGGGGGGTAGGACGCAAGGATAAGGCCGTCGGCTTCGGGAGCTGAATTGCTCGTTACGAGTTTCAGGTCTAAGGGGATTTCTTTCGCAGAACTGGTGTAGCCGTAGAAGTAATAGGAAATCTCATATTGTGTGCCGGCCTCGAGATTGAATGCCGGAGATATTACCCAGTCGTTGGCAGCCCCGTTCTGCGATGCCACAAGGTTGAATCTGAGTATGGAGTTGTTTGACCACCACGACCATTTTTTTGCGCCCCAGTTGTCGCCGTCCTGATTGAGGTCAAGAATGGTCCAGGTGTTGTAGTTTGATGATGAGAAGGTTATCTCGTAGGGTAACGCTTCCTGCGCCATCAGCGCCGGAGCCAGGGCAATAGCCGCCAGCGCCGATGACGTGCGCATCTTTGTGAACATTTTTTTCATAAGCGAAAATATGTAAGGTTTATTTATTTGATAATCAGTTTTGTGGCTTTCTCACCGATGCGGCGGATATATACCCCCGGTGAGAGCGCTGTGGCCGATACACGGCGGCCGTCGGTAGTATAATATTCGGCGGCGTCATTGCCGGAGAGTAGCTCTGTGGCGGCGACCGGTTCGATGGCCGACAGGCCTGAGGTGGTGACGAACGTCATCGGCGAGGCGGAGCCGGCATAGCCTTTGGCCTCAACGGTATAAGCGTATTCGCGGGCTTTTTCAAGGCCGTCAACAGTGTGGCGGGTCTCGCCGGCGGCCGGCGCGGCACACTTGTCGGAGAGAAGTGTGAGTGTGGTTTCGGCCACATCCTGCTGCAGGGTCACACGCTCCACAAGTATCGGCTTGCGGCGCTCGGTGGTGAGCGTCACAGGCTGGGTTTCGGCTTCGGCGGGTAACTCGATTACATAGTTGGATGCCATGTCGGTGGGGTAATACTGCTCGGTGATGGAGCCGCATTTCACGGTGAGAGTTCCGGCGGTGGTTCCCCCTTGGCGTGCGCGGATGGTGAGCGTGCCCCCGGTGGAGAGGTCGGCCGGGGTGGTGGAGAGGGTTGCCGCGGCGTTTCCGCCCAGGGCCATGGCCCCTTCGCGGAAGGCATATTCCCCGTCAACGGTCCAGTCGTCGGGGAGTGAGGTAAGGGTCTCGTCGATGGTGAGCATCCCTTCGTTTGTGCCGCGCTCCACCGAATATATCTTCAGCGCGTAGCCCCCGGTGGCGTCGGGGCAGTGCTGCCAGTTGGCGGTGAAAGAGCTTTCGGTTATCTCCGAGGGCTCCGAGGCCGTCACTTTCACGCGGCGGTCCGAGCCCCCCATGAAGTCGAACGATATGATGCCGTTGGTCTCGCGTATGTCGGTGACTGGCTTGCCGGTGGGACGTCCGCTCCAGGAGGTCATCGCCGGGTTGGTGGCGTCGGTGAATTCGGTGCGCATCTGCCGGCCCGGAAACGGGGTGTCGAGCGACGACTTGGAGCCGTCGTTGCCCGAAGCCTTTTCGATTTCAAGGCACTGGTGCGAGGCATTCATGTTCAAAGCGTTATACTCCAGGCTCCATGCGTCGGCGCAGCTTATGGTCTGCTGATAGTCGCCGATTGTAACCGAGATTGTGGCGTCGGGACGACGGTCAACGTGCCACACCAGCAGTCCGTGCGAGGGGATATAGCGGTCGTAGCCACCGCGGGTGTTCTGGCGGTTTTCCAGGAGGAAAAACTCGTCGGGGTGCTCGGTCGAGATGCGCACCGACGCCGCCGTCTCGTGTATGGCCGGAAGCTCTACCCGCTGTGGCGCGCTGATTTCCACCGGGTCGGCCCATCCGAGGAGCCAGCGCTCAAGGGCGGTGTATCCGGCAGGCACGGCACCGCAGTTGCGTGTGGCCGGCAGATAGGAGCCCGAGGCCATGATATCCCACTGGTCGGGGTGGTTGCCGGAGCCGTCGACGGAGTAGTTCACGTCGTATGTGTCGGGTAGGCCGAGGATGTGTCCGAACTCATGGCAGAAAGTGCCTATCGCCGCCACATCTGCGCCGGTAGAGCCGTATAGCTCGGCGCAGCAGCCGTAGCTGTTGAGCACTTTGCCGTCGAAAGTGCGCTCGGAGGCGGGCACTCCCAGGGTTTCGATATGGTTGGCGTGAGGCCATATCCATGATGCCTTGTTGCCGGCGAAGTTCTCGCCGTAGCCGGCATAGAAGAAGTACACATTGTCGATCATGCCGTCGCCGTCGAGGTCGTAGTCGGCGAAGTTGATTTCGCCGTCGAGCTTGCGGCATATCTCTATTGCCAGTTCGTGGGCGCGCATGTCGTCGCCGTTGGCGTCGTTTTCGCCGTAATAGGTAGCGGGTCTGTCGGCCCGTACCGGTCCGTATACGTCAAACTGCGGCGAGAACTGCCCCATCGACTGTGCGCGGAAATAGTCGGCCGCCGAGCCTATGTGCTCGCGGCGGTCGAACCCCTTGAGGTTGAGCATCTCGTTGAATTCGCGGTGCACATCGGGTGTCACGAATTCCACGTCGGGGAAGTCTACCAGGAGCACCAGCGAGCGCACCTCGCCGGTGCATGGAAATGAGGTCAGTCCGTCGGCGCGGGCGGCGCGGGCCTTGCGGCGGAGCGCTCCTTTGCGCAGCGCTGCCGCCGGAGCCTCACCGGTGGCGCGCCAGAATCCGTCGGCATCCTGCGCCACAGTCTCTCCGGCTGCGTTCACCGTGACATGCGAGAACTCGTCGCCGAGCAGACGCAACTCTATCACAGAGCCGTCGGGCTGGACCACTGTCGCCGGAGCCGGAAACGCCGGCACGGCCTGGGCTGTTTCCGGTGAGAATACCGCGCATGCCGCCGCTATTCCCCCTGCAATAAATCTGAATCTCTTCATCTGGAAAAATGATAATGAATGTTAAGGCCTCTTCAGTATGGACTCAAGGTGTTTGTAGCAATATGATAGATTGATTTGAGCTTGTGTTGCTTTTGGCTGCAATCATCTTGTATTGCCTGACATTTGCAAAGGTAAATAAATATGGTTATAGAAATAAAGAAATATTGCATTAAATTACGTTAAAATTAGTTAAATGCGCGAATCTGACCTTTTCATCCCTTGGAAATAGCTAACTTTGTAAAAGAACATCACATAAACTAATCTATATGAAAATGCTGAAAGTTGCGCTCTCGGCCGCCATGTTGGCCTCGATAGGCTCCTATGCCTTTGCCGGTGAGCATCTGAAAAGCGTGAATCCCGCCTACATCGACTCCACTATCCCCGCAGGCGAGGATTTCTACCGCCATGTTAACAACGGATGGATGAAAGCCCATCCGCTTACCCCGGAATATGCCCGCTACGGCGTGTTCAACATCCTCAACGATTCCGCCGAAAAGAATGTGCAGGATATCGTGCTCAATCTCGGTGCCACCAATCCTGAAAAAGGCAGCAACGCCTTCAAAATCTGGACACTCTACTCTCAAGGCATGGACTCCGTGCGCCGCAACAGCGAGGGCGCCGCGCCGATTCTGGCAGACCTTAAGAAAATCGAGAATACCCCCCACGAGGGGATGGAGGACCTCCTGCTGTGGATGCACCGCAACTACTCCTCGCCCTTTTTCGGCGCCGGCCCCATGGAGGATATGGCAAACTCCAATGAATATGCCATGTATGTGTCGGGTGCAGGCCTAGGTATGGGCGACCGCGACTATTACCTCCTTAACGACAAGGATAACAAGCGCATCCGCGAGGCTTACCAGAAGCTTATCGTAGGCCAGATGCAGAATGCTGGCTTCTCGAAGAAGGATGCCACCCGCATCATGAAGAATGTGATGAAAATCGAGACCGCACTGGCCGATTCCACATGGACCCGCGAGGAGAGCCGCAATATCCCCGCCATGTACAATCCCCGTTCAATCGAACAGCTCAAGGAGATGTATCCCCACATCAACTGGGACCGCTATTTCGTGGAGACTATGGATATCGCCACTCCCGCACAGGTGATTGTGACCGAAATCAACACCGTGAAGCAGGGCGACAACCTCCTGTCGACCCTCTCCGACCGTGAGCTCAAGGACTTCTACCTGTGGAAATATGTGGCCCAGGCTGCGCCTTATCTCTCCGACAAGTTCACCGACACCTCGTTCGAGTTCTCCAAGGTTATGTCGGGCGTGCAGCAGCAGCGTCCCCGCTGGAAACGCGCTCTGGGTGTGCCCGACGGCCTTATGGGCGAGGCTATCGGCCAGCTTTACGTTGAGAAATATTTCCCCGAGTCGTCGAAGCGGAAGATGCTCGAGCTCGTGGGCAATCTTCAGGTGGCTCTCGGCAAGCACATCATCAACCTCCCCTGGATGAGCGACGAGACCAAGCTGAAAGCTATCAAGAAACTCAACAGCTTCACCGTGAAAATCGGCTATCCCGACAAGTGGAAAGACTACTCCTCGATGGAAATCGACCCTGAGAACTCGTTCTATGCCAATGTGCACAACGCGCAGATGTGGCACCAGAAAGAGGCGCTCGCAAAATGGGGCAAACCCGTCGACAAGACTGAATGGGGTATGACTCCGCAGACTGTCAACGCCTATTACAACCCCATGGCCAACGAAATCGTGTTCCCCGCGGCCATACTGCAGAACCCCTTCTTCGATCCCGAGGCAACCGATGCAGAGAACTACGGCGGTATCGGCGTGGTTATCGGCCATGAGATGAGCCACGGCTTCGACGACCAGGGTTCGCAGTTCGATGCCGACGGCAATATGGTGAGCTGGTGGGCTCCCGAGGATGCCGCCAAGTTCGAGGAACTCACAAAGGGACTCGCCGCCCAGTTTGACAAGGTGGAGATTCTTCCCGGTCTGATGGCCAACGGCTCTTATACCCTGGGCGAGAATATCGGTGACCAGGGCGGTCTCCGTGTGAGCCACACCGCCTTCCTTGACGCTCAGAAAAAGAAGGGTGTGGATGTCGAGTCGGCCGACGCTCTTATCGACGGTTTCACCCCCGAGCAGGCATTCTACCTCAACTATGCCAACATATGGGCTACAAACTGCCGTGATGAAGAGAAGCGCAACCTCACGATCGGCGACGTGCACTCGCTGGCCGAAAACCGCGTGAACGTGACCCTGCGCAACATCGCTCCCTTCTTCAAGGCTTTCAACATCAAGCCCGGCGACAAGCTCTATCTCCCCGCCGAAGAGCAGGTAATTATCTGGTAATATTTCTGTTTACGTATATATGCAGGAGGCGCCGCTGATTGAGCGGCGCCTCCTGCCGTGTTTTGCCGCAGCCCGATGCTGTTGCTTAATTACGAATTTGCATAAGTATCACCCTTGTTCCGGATAACCGGGGAGGCATAGTGTCGGTGTGTTGTTCTTGCCTGGCATGGGGAGGGATTGTGGCGGCGTATGTGAGGTATGTGTATATAACAATGATTCGGTAAAATTTGAGGTTGTTCAGCCTTGGCTAAGCCGCTGACTGAGCCAACCGATGATTTATTTTCTGAATTATTTTGAGATGCGGAGATTTTCCGCAAGTCGAAATAATTGTTGAGGCGAGATAAGATTCAAACATAAGCCGTTTGAACTGCGCTACCAAAAGATCCGGATAATCCTTCCTAATGACCTCTTTGCAGACATTGAGGGCTGTGAAGGAAAGATTGAACGCAAAGTCAAGCCGCTCCCTGTCGCGGGTCTGCTGTGACTGAAGTCCGGTAAACTGCCTGGCATCGCGTATACCGAACTCAATCTGAAAGCGGGTGCGGTAGAAACCGATGATCTTTTCAGGCCTCATGTCAGTGTCGGTAGAGAAGTAAAGAAGAGGCTCTGCGTTTTCAACCGGACATACCACGATACGGATGTCGCGTTTCAATGCCCTCGAATGTACGACCGCCATAGCGCGACAGCCGGGTAAAATTGACTTTGCCCGGAATCAACGCCACAGTGCGTATTGTTAAAATCAGCCAGTTGAGGAACCTTTTGCTCATCTTGGTTGTAGTATTTTCAAATACCGACCTACACCGAAAGGTGAAGTCTTTGAGAATCGCCAATACGTTCATGGTATAAGAGTTTTATAATGAACGCTTTGGCGATTCATCTGTATTTGACAATTCGATATATTAACTTAAGTTTCAACTACTTCGGTAATTTTTACCGAATCATTGACCGCGAAACGGTGTGTCTATTGTTTGTCTATGCGCTTCTGACGCGCCTGTGGACGGGATGACTGGCGCTTTTTTATTGCCGTAGCTATGCGTTGCATGGTTGCGTAGTGTATATACGAAGCCCTCCGCTGCAGCCGGAGCTTTAGCGGAGGGCTTTCAGTCTGTAAGTAATCGGCGCAGGCCGTCGGGCTGCCTCGCGATGTTTTACTGTTTTCCGGAAACGGCCATGCCGCGCTCGATTTTGGCAACAAGCCCCTGGAGCACTTTGCCCGGGCCGAGCTCGACAAACTCTGTGGCACCGTCGGCAACCATGTTGCGTACGGACTGTGTCCAGCGCACGGGGGCGGTGAGCTGTGCTATGAGGTTGGCCTTGATTTCGGCGGGGTCGGTGTGAGGCTTGGCATCCACATTCTGATATACCGGGCAAACGGGGGTGTGGAACTCGGTGGCCTCAATGGCTTCGGCGAGTTCGGCACGGGCCGGCTCCATGCAGGGGGAGTGGAATCCGCCACCGACTTTGAGCTTGAGGGCGCGTTTGGCCCCGGCTTCGGAGGCTGCGGCGCAGGCTTTGTCAATGGCTTCTACCTCGCCTGAGATTACAATCTGGCCGGGGCAGTTGTAGTTGGCGCATACCACGCCGTCGATGCCGTTGCAGATTTCCTCTACTTTCTCGTCGGCGAGAGCGATGATTGCGGCCATGGTCGAGGGTTTTGCCTCGCAGGCTTTCTGCATTGCGTGCGCACGGGCGGCAACAAGTTTCAGGCCATCCTCGAAGCTGAGCGCTCCGGCGGCTGTGAGAGCCGACAGCTCGCCGAGGGAGTGGCCGGCTACCATGTCGGGCTTGAACTCCTCGCCGAGGGTTTTGGCCAGAATCACGGAGTGGAGGAACACCGCGGGCTGTGTAACGGCGGTCTGCTTGAGGTCGTCCTCGGTGCCGTTGAACATCATGTCGGTGATGCGGAAGCCCAGAATGTCGTTGGCTTTCTCAAAAAGTTCCTTGGCAACGGGATTGTTCTCGTAGAGGTCTTTGCCCATACCTGTGAACTGCGCTCCCTGGCCGGGAAATACAAAGGCTTTCATAAGCAAGAAATTGCAATAATTCTAAAAATTTTTTAATTCCGGATGCAAAGTTACATATTTTCCGGCGATCACCGCCATTTTTTCGACAAAATCACTTACCTTTGTTGTGCCCGCGGGAGTTGTGACGCTTCCCTGGCTCTATAAGCCAAATCATATATCCAGTTATGACAGTTCTATCGTATATACCGCTTTTTTTCGGCAATCTCCGCGGATGGCAGTTTATCATCGTGGTGCTTGTGATTCTGCTCCTTTTCGGCGGCAAGAAAATTCCTGAGATGATGCGCGGCCTCGGCAAGGGGGTGGCGAGTTTCCGCCAGGGGCTTGACGAAGCCCGCCGTGAAATCAACAAGGCAACCGATACTGATGCGTCTGACGGCAAGAAGCCGGAAAAAGAGTGACGTCCTGCAATGCAGCAGATGAGTTTCTGGGAGCATCTCGACGCGCTCCGGAGCACACTGATACGTATGGCCGTGACCCTTTTCGGGGCCATGGCGGTGCTTTTTGTGGCTATGCCGGGGATTTTCGATACGGTTATCCTCTGGCCATGCCGAGGCGATTTCCCGCTTTATCAGCTTCTGGGCGCCACTGCCACGGCCGCCGGCGGGGCATGGGAGCTGTTTGCCGGATTTGACGGCGGGGATTTCGCGGTGGAGCTTATCAATATCAACCTTGGCTCGCAACTGATGGTGCAGATGTCGACTTCGGTGCTTCTCGCCCTGGTGCTGACTTTCCCGGTGCTCGTCTACCAGTTATGGAGTTTTGTTGCTCCGGGGCTCTACGCCCATGAGCGCCGCCATGCACGCAAGGCGTTTCTGTTTGCCAACACAATGTTCTATATAGGGGTCGCTACGGGTTATTTCTTGGTTTTTCCGTTGGCGCTCAGATTCTTGTCGTCGTATCAGCTATCGGCGTCGATAACCAACACCATTACCCTTGATTCCTATATCGACAACTTCATGACCATCAGCCTGCTTATGGGAGTGGTCTTTGAACTTCCGCTGCTGGCGTGGCTCCTTGGCAAAGCGGGGATTCTCACGCGACGCTTTTTCAGCCGCTACCGCCGCCATGCCATTGTGGTGTTGCTTGTGGCCGCGGGCTTCATAACTCCTACGGCCGATCCGTTCTCGATGTTCGCGGTGTTTCTCCCCTTATATATATTGTGGGAAGGGGCGGCCTGGCTGGTGCCTGAGGGGGATGCCGGTGCTGTGGCAGTTGCGGAGGATGCAGATGTCTGAAAGTTTTTTTATTGAAAAATAAGTTAAAAAGTTTGGCGGTAAAAAAAAAAGCCGTAACTTTGCAGCGTTTTTGAAGCACAAAAAAATTGTTTTATTATTTAATCTACACACGAAAATGAAAAAGTTATTCCTTTCTTTCGCTGTACTCGCAGGTGTATGCATGGTATCCTGCGGTAACAAAGCCGAGAACGCTGAAGAAGTTGCTGCTAACGACACCGTAGTAGCCGTTGAAGAAGTTGCTGAAGTTGCTGACTCTGCTGCCGTTGACACCGTAGTAGCTGAAGTTGCTGAAGTTGCTGTTGACAGCGTTGCTAAGTAATTTAGGCTTTACAGCTTTAGAATTACAAGAGATAAAGCCGGCAATCAAGGATTGTCCGGCTTTTTTTGTGCAGTTACGTCTGCTTCGTGAGGCCTGTGGGCAGTCTTCGGAAAATGAAAATCTCCCTCCCTTATTCAGCCCATGCTGAATAAGGGAGGGAGATTTTCATTCTTTATACTAATTAGTTATGATGCGGAGGGTTACATTTCCAGATCCTGTACGCAGATGTAATGCTGATAGGGATGGTCACAGCCGGGACATGTTTTGGGTGGCTCGGTGCCTTCCGATTCATAGCCGCATACCAGGCAGCGCCATGTCACCTTTTTATCGCGTTTCCAGAGTGTGCCGTTTTCGATGTACTCCTTGTACTTCATGAAGCGGTCGTGGTGGTGGCGCTCCACTTCGGCGATTGCGAGGAAGTGCGAGGCGATTTCCTTAAACCCTTCGTCGGTGGCCACTTTGGCCGCGTTGGTGTAGAACTCCACTCCTTCGCGTTCTTCCTCGGCGATGGCATAGGCCAGGTTCTCCACGGTAGTGCCGATAACACCGGCATCAGTGTTGACCGGAACTTCCACCATTCCGCCCTGGAGCATCTTGAAGAATACCTTGCCGTGACGCAGCTCGTTGGCGGCGGTCTCGTTGAACACCTCCGCTACCGGGAAGTATTTTTCCTTCGTAGCCTGCTGGGCATAATAAGTATATCGTGAGTAGGCTGCCGATTCGGCCAGATAGGCGCTCAGCAGCAGGGATTCGGTTTTTGTGCCTTTGATAGATTTGGTTGCCATGTGCGTTGTTTTTAGTGTTATACGTGTTTCTGAAACTACAACGCCCGTGGCACTGCGATGGTTCATTCCTCGAAGGGGAGGATATTGCGCTCGGCCTGCTCTATGGAGCGGTTGCGCCAGCATTTGCGGCATACGGCGATGTAGCGCTCGTCGCCCCCTATCTCCACCTGCTGCCCTTCGGATACGATGTCGCCGTTGGCGTCAATGCGGGCGTTGACAATGGTCTTGTGGCCGCACGAGCAGGTCGATTTGATTTCGTCGATGGTATCGGCAATCTCGAAAAGGCGGCGTGAGCCTTCAAACAGACGGGTCTTGAAGTCGGTGCGGAGTCCGTAGCATATCACGTTCGAGCCATAGTCGTCGACCACGCGCGACAGTTGGTCAACCTGCTCCGGAGCGAGAAACTGAGCCTCGTCGACAAGGAACCAGTCGACAATCCCCCCGGCCTCGCGGAAAGCCTCGCGCGCCATCTCGTAGAGGTCCGACTCGGGGTAAATCCATTTGCACTCGCGCTCGATGCCGATGCGCGAGCGTATCACATTCTTTTTGTCGCGGGTGTCGATTACCGGCTTCATGCAGACATACCGCATGTTGCGTTCCTCAAAATTATATGCCGTGGTCAGCAGCAGGGCGGTCTTTGCCGAGCCCATTGTGCCGTATCTGAAATAAAGTTTACCTTTGCGGTACATCTGTGATATGGTTTGTGGAGTGGTTTGGAGGGGTGCCTCGGTTTGCGAAAGCGAAGTTACGGATATTCCACCAAACTATTCGCCCGCCGATGGCAAAAGTTTTCAACAAATTCGTAACTTTGCATTACAAAAGAAGGATGAAGAATGAACGATAACACGCCGATAGATTTTGCCGCGCTATCCGATGCATGGGACCGCGAGCATCTCTGGCATCCATATACATCAACAATCGACCCGCTTCCGACCTATAAGGTGACGTCGGCCCGCGGCAACCGGCTCGTACTCGCCGACGGCCACGAGCTTATCGACGGCATGTCGTCGTGGTGGTGCGCCATTCACGGCTACCGCCATCCGGCGCTTGATGCCGCCGCAGTGGCGCAGCTCGGGCGTATGAGCCACGTGATGTTCGGCGGCATCACCCACGACCCGGCCATAGAGCTTGGCAAGCGTCTGCTGTCGGTGGCGCCGGAGGGTATGCACAATATCTTTTATGCCGATTCCGGCTCCGTGGCTGTGGAGGTTGCCATGAAAATGGCGGTGCAGGCGGCCGTAAGCCGCTCCGGCTCACATGTAAAGACTAATTTCGCCACTATCCGCTCCGGCTATCACGGCGATACATGGAACGCCATGAGTGTATGCGACCCGGTGACCGGGATGCACGGCGCTTTCGGGCCTGCGCTTCCGGTGCGTTTCTTCCTGCCGCAGCCACGTTCGCGTTTCGGCGGGGAGTGGAATCCGCAGGAGGCTGAGCCGCTGCGGGCTCTTCTTCAGGAAAGGGCCGGCGAGATTGCCGCTCTGATTCTGGAGCCTGTGGTGCAGGGAGCCGGGGGGATGTGGTTCTATCATCCGGAATATCTCAGGGAAGCCCGCCGTCTGTGTGATGAATACGGTGTGTACCTGATTTTCGATGAGATAGCTACCGGCTTCTGGCGCACCGGCCGCTTCTTTGCCTGCGAACATGCCGGGGTGTCGCCCGATATTATGACGATAGGGAAGGGGCTTACCGGCGGTTATCTCACATCGGCAGCCGTGCTTACCACACGCGAGGTGGCCGACACCATCTCGCGCGGAGAGGCCGGGGTGATGATGCATGGACCCACGTTCATGGGCAATCCGCTGGCCTGCGCCATCGGGGTGGCGTCGTTCGACCTCCTGGCGTCGCAGGATATGGCCGCGTGTATCTCGCATATCGAGGCGCGGCTGGCCGGCGCGCTCGCTCCGGCACGCTCGCTCGAGTGTGTGGCCGATGTGCGTGTGCTCGGCGCCATCGGCGTTGTGGAGACTCGCCGGCCGGTCGATGTCGGGGTATTCCAGCAGGAATGTGTGCGCCGCGGAGTGTGGATACGCCCGTTCGGTCGCAACGTCTATGTGATGCCTCCCTATGTCACACCTGATGCCGACCTTGATGTGCTGTGTAGTGAAATGATTGATATACTGAGGAATACCGAATGGAAATAAACGAATATCTTCAACGGCTGAAGGATGAGGGGAATTTCCGCTCTATTCCGCTTGAAACAAAGGCCGATGTGGTGGATTTCTCCACCAACGATTATATCGGCATCGCCGGCGACGGCGAATTGCGCGAGCGTTTCTTCGCCGACCCGGCGGCGCGTAACCTGCCTATGTCGTCGTCGGCCTCGCGTCTGCTGGCCTCGCGTCAGATTGACTATTTCAACCTCGAGACTTTTCTGCGTCTCCTCTATAAAAAATATCGCGGAGAGGATACGGCGGCGTTGATGTTCAACAGCGGGTATCATGCCAATACGGGGCTGATCGGCTCGCTGGCCGCTGACGACACCTATATAATAGCCGACCGCCTGGTGCACGCCTCGATAATCGACGGCATAGTGCTGTCGCGCGCACCTTTCGCCCGCTTCCGCCATAACGACTATGACCACCTCGAGCAGCTAATAGAGCGTCACAAGGGTGAGCGCGGGCGCATACTGGTGGCGGTGGAAAGTGTCTATTCGATGGATGGCGACAGCGCTGACATCGACCGCCTGATTGACATCAGGCGCCGTTATCCGCAGGTGATGCTCTATGTTGACGAAGCCCATGCCTTCGGCGTGTGCGGCCCGCGCGGCCTCGGCCTCGTGGCGGCTTCACAGGCTCCCGGCGAAGTCGATGTGGTCATCGGCACTTTCGGCAAGGCCGCCGGCTCGATGGGGGCTTTTGCCATAACCTCCGATGCTGTGCGCCAGTATCTTGTCAACACCTCGCGTCCGCTTATATTTTCCACGGCATTGCCGCCGATGCAGGCCGCCTGGACCCGTTTCGCTCTCTCGGCGCTCCTTTCGGCCGAACGCCGCAGGGCGCATCTTCAGTGGCTGGCAGAGAAACTCAACAAGGTGCTCCGCAAGTACTCTGCCGCGCCGATAGCGGTCTCGCACATACAGCCGCTGATCATCGGCGACTCCAAAAGGGTTGTCGAACTGTCGCACAAATTATTGCATATATATGGCCTGAAGGCGCTGCCTATACGCAAGCCCACCGTGCCGGCCGGCACCGAGCGGCTGCGCATATCGCTCAGCGCTTCGCTCAACGGCCGCGAAATCGACGAGCTTGACCGAGCCCTGGCCGATCTGCTCCCTGTTGTAAACCCGGATACAAAGTGCTGAGACCCCGTCAACAATATACGATATACAGAGGCGCTTCCGAGTCGTCGCCCCGCTTGATTCTCCTCTTCCTGGGGTGGGGGATGGATGCCATGCCGTTCAGGTCGCTCATGAAGCCCGGCTATGACATTGTGGCGTTGTATGACTATACCGATGATGATGCCCCGCCGTGTATGCCGCCGGGCAGCTACGGGGAGGTTGTGGTCGTGGCCTGGTCGTTCGGCGTAAGGGCGGCCGCTGATTTCATGCGTTCGGCTTCCATGCCCGTGACGCGTACCATAGCCGTCAACGGCACTGAATCGCATGTTGATGATTCGGCCGGGATTCCGCGCCGCATCTTCGACGCCACAATGGCTTCGCTTTCTGAGGCTTCGATAGAGAAGTTCCGCCGCCGCATGTTCCGGTCGATGGATGATTACAAGGATTTCGGAGCCGTTGCGCCCGGTCGTGGTTTTGAGTCGCTGAAGGAGGAACTTGAAGTGTTCGCCCGAGTCGCCCCAGCGGCAGTTCCGGCTGAATGGAGCATGGCCGTTATCGGTGGCCGCGACCTGATATTCCCTCCGGATGCCCAGCGCCACGCCTGGCGCGATGTGCATGTGGAGGAGTTCACGGATATGCCTCATTTTGCTGATTTGCAGATGATTCTTGACCGCTTTGTGGTTGACAAGGAGCTTGTGGCCACCCGTTTTGCCGGAGCATCGCACACCTACGACGCCAATGCGGAGGTGCAGAGCGAGACCGCTGCCTGGCTGTGGCGGAGGGTGAAGGATACGGCAGGACTGCCCGATGCGCCGGTGGCCGTGCTTGAGGTCGGGGCTGGAAGCGGAATGCTGACACGCCGTTACCTGCCTGAACTGAATTTGAAATCGCTGGAGATATGGGACCTTGCCGCGCCGCCGTTATGCCCGCTCCCCGCCTGTGCCCGCACGGTGATATGTGATGCGGAAAGCCGCATTGACGCCGTGGCTCCCGGAAGTCTGGATTTTATGCTTTCATCCTCGACCGTACAGTGGTTTCACGCTCCGGAGAAATTCCTGCGCAAGGCGGCCGTCACACTCCGGCCCGGAGGTGTCATGGCGCTGACATATTATGCCCAGGGCACCTGCCGCGAGCTTGCTGTGGCCGGAGGGGTGTCGCTGGCATATCCCTGCCATGCCCGGATGCTGGAGGCGCTTGCCGGGAGCGGACTGGAGATTGTTTACGAAGATACGGCTCCGGTGGTTGCCCGGTTCGACTCGCCGCGCGAAGCCTTGCGACATCTGAAAACTACCGGGGTGAACGCCCTGGGGCGTAACTCCCGTGCCGGAGCTGCCGCCATCGGTCTTGTAAGGCACTATCCGCTCGATGATGACGGAAAAGCGCCGCTCACCTTTGTAAAGGCATGTATAATAGCTGTAAAGAAATAACTCATATGGGCAAAGCATATTTTGTTTCAGGTATAGATACCGACGCCGGTAAAAGCTATTGCACCGGATGGCTTGCACGCCAGTGGGCTGCCTCCGGGCAGAACGTGATAACACAGAAATTCGTGCAGACCGGAAGCTGCGGGCTTTCGGATGACATAGCGCTGCACCGCCGCATAATGGATATACCGCTGCTGCCGGAGGACCTTGACCACACCACGGCGCCGGTGCTGTTTTCCTATCCGTGCTCTCCGCATCTGGCGGCTCGGATTGACCGCCGTCCGCTCGACCTGCAGAAAATCGACGACTCCACGGCGCGCCTTGGCGAGCGCTACGATGTGGTGCTGATAGAGGGCGCCGGCGGCCTTATGGTGCCGCTGTCGGAGGAGTATCTCACCATCGACTATGTGACGGAGCGGAAGCTACCGATGATTTTCGTGACACATGGCGGCCTCGGCTCTATCAACCACACTCTGCTTGCCCTGGAGGCGTTAAAAGCCAGGGGGATAGAGCTCCCATATATCCTCTACAACAAGGTGCACGACAGCGAGGACTCCTTGATTGCCGATGACACACGCCGGTTTCTAGCCGGATATGTGGCGCGGCATTTCCCCGCCACAGAGATTATCGATGTGCCCAGGATATTCCTTGCCCCGAAGCCTAAGGAGGATTAGAGGTTGTTTAAAAACAGCGCCATAATCTATGGGCGGATAGGGGCGTTTATGAAAAAAAGTAGTAACTTTGTGACGTGTTAGGAATTACAAAAGATCAGCTTATGCAACTTCCCGAGGTGCAATACCCCGGGAAGGTGATACTTGTCAACTCGGCGGCAAAGGCCCGCAGCGCTCTCCGTTACCTCAACTCGCAGAAACAGGTGGGTTTCGACACCGAGACACGCCCGAGCTTCCAGAAAAATCTGCGCTACAAGGTCTCCCTGGTGCAGATTTCCACCCTCCATGGTGAGTGCTTTCTCTTCCGGCTCAAGGAAATCGGGTCGCTCGACGGCCTGTTTAAATTCTTCGAGAACCCCGAGGTGCAGAAAATCGGACTCTCGCTGAAAGATGATTTCCATTCCCTTCAGCGGCTGATGGATTTCACTCCGGCCGGATTCGTGGAGCTCCAGACCTTCGTGAAGCCCTATCGAATTGCCGACAACTCGCTCCAGAAGATATATGGCGTGATATTCAACGAGCGAATCTCCAAAAACCAGCGGCTGACCAACTGGGAGGCCAAGGAGCTCACGCCGGGCCAGCAGGCTTATGCCGCTCTCGACGCATGGGCCTGTCAGAAAATCTACAATCACCTTGTGGCAGGTGGGTTCAACCCCGACGAATCGCCGTATGTGATTGACGATGAGACTGCACAGGCTCTGCAACGCAGTGTGGGAATACACATGCAGCTTAATCCCGACGGCACCCCCGACCCATCGGCGCCCTGCGCACCCGATATAAACGCGCCTCTTGAATCCAAGAAGAAAAAACGCCGCAAAAAGAAGAAAGAGGAGGCCGCCGCTCAGGCTGACGAGCCGCAGGCTCCGGCTATGCCCTGTGAGCTGGCTCCGGTCGACGCAGAAGAGCCTCCAGAACCTGCGCCCAAGAAAAAATCGCGCTACAAGACTCATTCCGAGGAGATTGCCGAGCTTAAGGAGCGTATGGCGGCCATGGAGTCGCTGCTGGCCGACATCTCCTCACGGCTTGCCGAACTGACCGTCCGCGCCCCGAGGCGCCGGCGCGGAAAGCAATAGTCCCCGCAACATACTCTCCTTATCAAATATATTAACAACAGTTACTTCAATGCGTAAAATTCTTTACCCTGCCATGGCAGCAATTATCTCGGCTTCGGCTGCTCCGGCGGCCGTCAAGGCCCCTGCGCAATATCCGGTGGCACCTGTCGATGCCTCAGTAGTCGACGAATATTTCGGAGTGAAAGTGGCCGATCCTTACCGTCCGCTTGAAAATGACACCGCTGCCGTTACTGCGGCGTGGGTAGAGGCTGAGCGCAAAGTCACTGAGGATTATCTCAGCCGGATTCCTTTCCGCAACCGTCTGCGTGAGCAAATCTCACAGTTCAACAACTATGCCAAACAGGGCACTCCCTGGCGCTGGAACGATGGGAAATACTACTTTTTCCGCAACGACGGCCTTAAGAATCAGTCGGTTCTCTATCGTCTTGACACCCTCGACGCCGAGCCAGTGATGCTGCTCGACCCCAATGCCCTGTCGGATGACGGCACTGTGGCTCTGACTGGTCTGACAATGTCGCCCGACGGCAAATGGATTGCCTACACAATTTCGCGCAGCGGTTCCGACTGGACTGAGATATATGTTATCGACGCGGCGACTGGCGCTCTTGCTTCCGACCACATAGAGTGGGCCAAGTTCACTTCCGCCGACTGGCGCGGCGACGGCTTCTATTACAGCGCCTATGACCGCCCCGAGGCCGGAAAAGAGTACTCCAACGCCAACGAGAACCATAAAATCTACTATCACCGCATGGGTACGCCGCAGCAGGAGGATGTGCTTGTGTTCGAGGATGCGGCCAACCCGCTGCATTTCCACTCGGCTGGGCTGTCGTCTGACAAACGCTACCTCTTTGTGATGGTGGGCGGCCAGGGATTCGGCAACGGTCTCCTGATGAAAGACCTTGAGGCCGAGAATCCTCAGTGGCAGGTGATAGAGACCTCGCAGGACTATGAAATCAGCCCTGTCGACGTAATTGACGGCAAGCTTTATCTGCTGACTTCGGCCGGCGCTCCCAACCAGCGCCTGGTAACGGCTCCGGTTTCAGATCCGGTGCGTGCCAACTGGACCGACCTCATTCCCGAAGATGCCTCGGGGGTGCTCTCTTCCGTGCAGCGTGCCGGCAAGGACAAGCTGATTGTGAGCTACGAGCGCGACGCCTCCGACCATCCGGCTCTCTATACTCTCGACGGCAAGAAAATCCGCGACATCGAGCTGCCGACATTCGGCACTGCATCGTTTGACTCCTCCGAGAAGTTCGACGACGTATTCTATTCCTTTACTTCATTCCTTTACCCGGCCGCATCTTATATCTACGACATGGCCACGGGTGAAAGCAAGCCCTATTTTATTCCGGAGGTAAAGGGATTCAACCCTGATGATTTTGTGACGGAGCAGGTGTTCTATACCTCATCCGACGGCACCCGCGTGCCTATGTTCCTCACCTATCGCAAGGACCTTAAGCGCGACGGCTCTAACCCCGTGTATCTCTACGGCTACGGCGGCTTCAACGTGTCGCTCCCACCCGGATTCTCACCCAACCGCCTTGTGTGGCTTGAGAACGGCGGCATATATGCCCAGGCAAACCTTCGCGGCGGCTCCGAATATGGCGAGGCATGGCACGAGGCCGGCACCAAACAGAAGAAGCTCAATGTGTTCAACGACTTCATCTCCGCCGCCGAATATATGATAAAAGAGGGGTGGACAAACCCCGAACGCCTGGTGATAGAGGGTGGCTCCAACGGCGGTCTGCTCGTTGGTGCGGTCACCAACATGCGCCCCGACCTCTTCAAGGTGGCCATACCACGTGTGGGTGTGATGGATATGATGCGCTACCATCTCTTCACTATCGGATGGAACTGGGCTTCGGACTACGGCACCTCGGCCGATTCTCCCGAAATGGCCTCCTATCTGCTGGGATATTCGCCTCTGCACAACATACGCACCGACGGCACACGTTACCCGGCAATCATGGTGACTACCGCCGACCACGATGACCGTGTGGTGCCCGCCCACTCGTTCAAGTATGCCGCCACTCTGCAGCAGGCGTCGACCGGCGATGCTCCCAAGCTTATCCGCATCGACTCCAAGGCCGGCCATGGCGCCGGTAAGCCGGTGTCGAAAGTAATCGACGAATACGCCGATATATACTCTTTTATTTTCGAGAATATGGGCATTGAGCCTAAATGATTGAGATGTTGAAATTTATGCCGATAAAGTGTTGCCGCCATGCCGGTTTTGCCTTTCTCGGTCTCCTGATAATGCCGGTGATGCAGAGTTGCTTCACCGGCATTGAATCTACCCCGGAAATTACATATAAGGAGGTGATGAAGCAGAATGCCGTCGCCTCGCGGGAGCAGGAGATGGCCGAGTCATTCACCCCCGAGAAGTATGCCGGCTGGAAGCCGGGCAAGCGCTTCTTTGTCACCGACCAGAAAGTGGCGTGGGCGCTCCGCGGCGCGGCAGGAATACAGCGTGGCGACACTCTGGAGATACTCGGTTTTTCCGAGGGTATAGACATCACGGGAGCTCCTACGCGAGAGATTGCTATGCGCAACCTCCGTATGCCGTCCGACACTATTGTTTGCGTGGCTCCCGAGGTTGGCAAAACCGAGTATTACCGCATACCGTTCCTTATCGAGGAGTCGGTTATCGACACGATGCGCCGGGCCCTTGTCGGCAATACCTATTATCTGAAAAGCGCTCTGTGGTACTCCGACGACGGCAACACCGTGCGTGGCCGCAAATTCATACCGGTGAAAATCACCGGCGTGATGCCGTTCTCGGATGATTATGCCGCGATGGTGTCGATAGTCGATGAGTCGAACGGTGCCACCAGCGGTGTGCTCATGTCGCAGAATGTCGGCAGCCCCACACGCTCGTTCGATACCCTGTTCTCAATCACCGACCCTCGCCGCAATTATCCTGAGACTACCGATGCCAACTGGGAGGCTATTCGCAACTCACGTGTCAACGACGGAATGACCCGGCGCGAGGTCACCGCCGCTCTCGGTGTGCCTGCCTCGATTGACCGCGGTGTCAACCAGTCGGCCGCATATGAGCGCTGGACCTACTCCGACGGCATCTCTCTGCTTTTCGTCGACGGCATCCTCACCAAGCGGTGACTCTGCATAACAATTTTTTACACAACCCATAGCGCTGTTTGCAGAAAAATTGCTAACTTTGTGGCTTGAATGATTTTATAATTCACCCCGCAATCTGCTACAATTGTATGCGTAAATATATCTCGCTGATTCTCACCGCTTTCGTGTGCGTGATGGCCGTGGCTTTCACCTCATGCGGCGAGTATCAGAAAGCTCTGAAAAGCTCTGATGCCAACTATAAGTTCGATTTCGCCAAGCGCGCTTTCGAGCAGCAGCGTTATGTTCAGGCATACACGCTGCTTAAAGACGTGATTACCGTTTTCAAAGGCTCGGACAAGGCTGAAGAATCGCTTTATCTGCTGGGGCTCAGCTATTATGAGAATAAGGAATATCCCGATGCCGCCGCCTATTTCAAAACCTACTATCAGCGGTATCCCAAAGGGAAATACGCTGAAATGGCCCGGTATTATGCCGGATATGCCTACTACCTTGACTCCCCCGAGGCGCAGCTCGACCAGTCGGAGACTCTGAAAGCCATCGAAGAGCTTCAGGGATTCCTTGACTACTATCCGCGCTCCGACAAAGTCACCCTTGCCCAGAATGCTATTTTCGAGCTTCAGGACAAGCTAACCCTCAAGGAGCTGCAGAACGCCCAGCTTTATTACAACCTCGGCACCTATATGGGCAACAACTACCAGAGCTGTGTGATTACCGCCAAAAACGCCATCAAGGAATATCCCTACTCAAAATATAAGGAGGAACTCGAGATGCTCGTGCTCAAGGCCCGCTATCAGGAGGCCAACCTCTCGGTTGATGAGAAAAAAGCCGAGCGATTCCGCGATGTTGTCGACGAATACTACTCGTTTATAAACAACTACCCCGACTCTCCCCGCCGCTCCGAGGCCGACAATATCCTGAAAATCGCACGCAAGTACGTAAAGGAATAAGCCCCGGCCCGCCAGTCAGCATACAACCCCACTCACGATAAAAACTTTCAAAACATATATGGATTACAAGAAAAGTAATGCTCCCCTGAATACCGCTACCCGCGATATGATGGATCTTTGCAAAGACACCGGAAATGTTTACGAGACCGTAGCCATCATTGCCAAGCGCGCCAATCAGATTGCAGGCGAAATGAAGCACGACCTCGACAAGAAACTTCAGGAGTTCGCCTCGCTCAACGATAACCTCGAGGAGGTGACCGAGAACCGCGAGCAGATCGAAATCTCCCGCTATTACGAAAAACTCCCCAAGCCCGTTCTCATCGCCACCCAGGAGTATATCGAGGGTAAAATCCATTTCCGCAATCCCGCCAAGGATAAATTCTCCATGGGCGACTGATTCCGGCTCTGATTTTCCCTGGATTACAGAGAAATTACTGCCCGGAATTTTGCAGGTTGGCAAAATATTCGTAACTTTGCACCGCTGAAACTTACGCGGCCCGGTGGCCTTGCGCCGGAACTACGCCGGAACCGCAGCGTTTCTTCTTAATCATATTATTTTATCCACAACTCTAAATCTCAGAAAGAATGCATTTGAATTCTGACGAAAAAATTGAGATCTTCGAGAAATACGGTAAGGGTAAGACTGACACTGGCTCGCCTGAAGCACAGATTGCATTGTTCTCGGTCCGTATCGCTCATTTGACTAACCACCTCAAGTCAAATCACAAAGATCATACCACAGCTCGTGCCCTTAAGGCTCTCGTAGGTAAGCGTCGCCGTCTCCTTGACTACCTGATCAAGAAGGATATCACCCGCTACCGTGCCATCATCGCACAGAAAGAGCTCGGTATCCGCAAATAATCCGGATTACCTTTTTCGGAAACAGACAAAGCGCTGTGCCATAACTGGCACAGCGCTTCTGTTTGCATACATTCATACGCTCCCGTCCGACAGCGACCCACAGCTACCCACAGGTCTGTATAATAATAATATCCAAGTCCCTACTGTATGAAGAGACTTGGATATTGTTGTATGCCTGTTTTTTATCGTTGGGAACGGGCCGGCTGTCAGCCGTTCATGGAGCGGAGAAGCTCGTCGTTGTCGCGGGTTTTTTCCATCTGGTCCTTGATGAATTCCATGGCTTCCATGGAGGTGCGGTCGGAGAGGTACCGGCGGAGCACCCACATGCGGCTGAGAGTTTCGGGGCGCAGCAGCAGGTCGTCGCGGCGGGTCGACGATGCTGTGATGTCAACGGCAGGGAAGATGCGCTTGTTGGAGAGCTTGCGGTCGAGCTGCAACTCCATGTTGCCGGTGCCTTTGAATTCCTCGAAAATCACCTCGTCCATCTTCGACGATGTTTCGGTGAGTGCGGTGGCTATGATGGTGAGCGAGCCGCCGTTCTCTATCTTTCGTGCTGCGCCGAAGAAGCGCTTGGGCTTCTGGAGGGCATTGGCGTCGACACCGCCAGAGAGGATTTTGCCGGAAGCGGGCTGCGCCGTGTTGTAGGCGCGGGCCAGGCGGGTGATGGAGTCAAGGAGGATTACCACGTCGTGGCCGCACTCAACCATACGTTTGGCTTTTTCGAGCACGATGCCTGCAATCTGCACGTGACGCTCGGCGGGCTCGTCGAAAGTCGAGGCGATAACTTCGGCGTTGACCGAGCGGGCCATGTCGGTCACCTCCTCGGGGCGCTCGTCAATGAGGAGAATCATGATGTAGACCTCAGGGTGGTTTTCGGCGATGGCGTTGGCTATATCCTTAAGGAGGATAGTCTTACCGGTTTTCGGGGGTGCCACGATGAGAGCGCGCTGCCCTTTGCCGATGGGCGCGAACATATCGACCACGCGGGTGGAGAGGTTGTTGGTTGTCGGGCCGCCGGTGAGGTTGAATTTCTCCTGGGGGAAAAGTGGGGTGAGGTGCTCGAAAGGCACGCGGTCGCGCACATATTCCGGGGTGCGTCCGTTCACCCGGATAACATCGGTGAGGGGGAAGTATTTCTCACCTTCGCGGGGAGGGGCGATGGTGCAGTCGACCACATCTCCGGCCTTGAGGCTGAATGCCTTGATTTGTGCGGGTGTCACCGAGATGTCGTCGGGGGAGGGGAGATAGTTGAAGTCGCTCGAGCGGAGGAATCCGTAGCCGTCCTTCTGTATCTCAAGCACGCCGGTAGCTTCCAGGAAGCCGTCGAAGTTGAATGATGAGGGGGCGGCGAAGAGTGCCGGCTGTTTCTGCTGCTGGCGGTCGGCTTTCTTTTTATTCTTTTTGCTGCGCGGCTCGATGATGTTTTTTACTGCTCCGGGTTCATGGAGAATTACAGGGGCGGCGGCTGCCTGCACGGCGGCGCGTTCACGTTCCTGCGGCGAGCGGGGTGTGAAGCTCTTGCCGCCCATGCGGGGGAAGAACGAGCCGAATGATTCGTCGACGTTGCGGCCGAAAACCCTCTGCCCTTTTATGGCCGTCGGCTGCTGGGGAGCTCCCGGGGCGCTTTGCGGACGGATGAATGTGCCCCCTTTGCGCTGTGGCTGCTCCTGCTGCGGTTCCTGCTGTGGCGCTGTTTCGGCGGCTTCAGGTGCGGATATGTCGCGGCCGGGCATTTCGGGCATGGGGAGCTGCGGCAGCATGTTTTCAGCATTCGCGGCCGGCGATTCAGGCATGGCCTGCTGCTGGGCTTCAGTCTGCTCTGCCTTTGGCTTTCGGCCGCGTTTTTTAGGCTGAGCCTGCGGTTCAGTGCTTTCAGGGGTGTTTTCAGCAGCGGCCTGCGCCGTGGCGTTCTCCTCCCCCTTTGGCTTGCGACCGCGCTTTTTGGGCTGGTCTGCTGCCGGGGCTTCCGCCTGTGGTGTTTCAGGCGTTTCTTCCGGCTGCTGTGCCTTTGGTTTGCGACCCCGTTTTTTAGGCTGGCTTTCAGCCTGGTCGGCGGCGGCCGCACGGCGGCCGCGGCGCTTCTTCTCCTCGTTGGGGGCGGCTGTGGCAAGATCCACGGCCTGCTGGTCGAGTATGCGGTAAATGAGTTCTTCTTTTTTGGCGGGATCGGCCTTTTTCAGGCCCATCTCCTCGGCGACGGCTTTAAGCTGCTCATCGGCCATTTCTTCCAATTCCGAGATATTGTACATATGGTAGCTGGAGGTTATTCATCTGTCGGGGTGCCGTGTGGCATTGTTTCAATGCAATCCGGCACACAAATATTTTCCGGGCACAGTGGCTCCGGCGAAATGTCTGACGGGAAATATAGTAAGGGATAAAAATGGTGTCTGTCCGGGTCGGCATCATCACGCGGCTTTGTGAGTCATGGAAAGAGCGGGTTGCCGGAAGATTGACAAACCTAAGGTTGAAATGGTGGGGAGGAGAGAGGTTGTCAGTGATGGACAGAAATGTGATGATGCGCGATAAACGGATTTGTACCGTTGATTAATCCGGTTTGGTGTCGCTGGAAATTTACTGCGAGACTGTGGCCGGCCATCTCATGATTTGAGATGTTTTCCTTTTCGGATGGCGCAAAGTTACACATTTCATTTTTTTCTAACAAATTTAAATGGCGAAAAGTTGCACAGCGCGGGCAAGGATTTGGATAAATGAACGTTTATAGGTAAATTTGCCTTTTAAAACAGGATTTACAATAACAACCGGTAATATGAACATAGCAGTAGTGGGTACGGGATATGTGGGCCTCGTTTCGGGAGCTTGCTTCGCCGAGATGGGCGTCAATGTTACCTGCGTAGATATAGACAAGGAGAAGATAGAGCGACTGCGCCGCGGCGAGGTGCCTATCTATGAGCCCGGGCTTGACGAGATTGTGAGCCGCAACAGCCGCGAGGGGCGCCTCGGCTTCGCCACATCGCTTCAAGAGGTGATTGACGGGGTGGAGGTGGTGTTTATCGCCGTAGGCACTCCCCCGGATGAGGATGGCTCGGCCGACCTCCGGTATGTGCTTGAGGTGGCGCGCGAGTTCGGGCGCTCGGTGAAGCGTTATACCCTCCTTGTCACAAAGTCCACCGTGCCCGTCGGCACATCGGCCAAGGTGCGCCGCGCCGTGCTCGACGAGCTTGAGGCGCGTGGCGTGGCGGTGCCTTTCGATGTGGCCTCCAATCCGGAGTTCCTCAAGGAGGGCGCGGCGATAAAGGATTTCATGAGTCCCGACCGCGTGGTGGTCGGAGTCGATTCGGAGCAGGCGCGCAAAACCATGAGCCGGCTTTACCGGCCGTTCCTGTTGAATAATTTCCGGGTAATCTTCACGGATATACCCTCGGCCGAGATGATCAAATATGCCGCCAATTCAATGCTTGCCACCCGCATATCGTTTATGAACGATATTGCAAATCTATGCGAGCTTGTGGGGGCGGATGTGAATATGGTGCGGAAGGGTATCGGTGCCGACTCGCGCATAGGCTCCAAGTTCCTTTATCCCGGGTGCGGCTACGGAGGTTCATGCTTCCCGAAGGATGTGAAGGCTCTGATACAGACCGGCCGGCGCAACGGATACGACATGCGTGTGCTCCAGGCGGTGGAGGAGGTCAACGAGCGTCAGAAATCGGTGGTATTCCGCAAGCTTGCCGGGGAATTCGGCGGGGTGGAGAATCTGCGGGGCAAACGTGTGGCCGTATGGGGGCTGGCTTTCAAGCCCGAGACCGACGATATGCGCGAGGCCGCCTCGCTTGTCACTGTGGCGCATCTGCTTGAGGCGGGATGCACCGTGAGGGTCTTCGACCCGGTGGCCATGGCTGAGTGCCGCCGCCGTCTCGCCGACGCGGTGGAGTATGCCTCGGATATGTATGATGCCGTGCTTGAAGCCGACGCTCTGCTGTTGCTGACGGAATGGAAACAGTTCCGCCTCCCCTCATGGGGTGTTGTCACGCGCTCGATGCGCAGGCCGCTGGTTATTGACGGCCGCAATATCTACGATGCCGACGATATGGCCGCCCAGGGTATAATATACCATTGCATAGGCCGCTGAACATCTCATAATTATGGAATCTATACGACAACTTTACAAAATAGGGCTGGGGCCGTCCTCATCCCACACCATGGGGCCGCGCAAGGCCGCCCTGGCATTTGCCGCCGAGGCTGCCGGTGCCTCGTCATGCACGGTAACTCTTTTCGGCTCACTGGCCGCCACGGGCAAAGGACACCTCACCGACAAGGCGATTCTTGACGAGCTGCAGCCGCTGTTCCCCACTGAGATAGTGTGGAAGCCTGACACGGTGCTCCCTTTCCACACAAATGCGATGACTTTCGAGGCTAAGTTCGACGACGGCCGCGGGCCGGTGTCGCGTACATATTATTCGGTGGGCGGCGGCGACATAGTGCTTGACGGAGAGCCGCGCACTCCGGCCCGGTCAATATATTCGATGAGCAGAATCAAGGATATACAGCAGTGGTGCGAGCGCACCGGCAAGACCTACTGGGAATATGTGGAGGAGACCGAAGGCCCGGAAATATGGGATTATCTCGCTGAGGTATGGCGGGTGATGAAGGCCGCCGTAGAGCGCGGCATCGAGGCCGAAGGGGTGCTTCCCGGCGGACTCGGGGTGCGCCGCAAGGCTGTCAGCTACTATGTGCACGCCGCCGGCTACAGCCAGTCGCTTAAATCGCGCGGTCTTGTTTACGCCTATGCCCTGGCTGTGAGCGAGGAGAATGCTTCCGGCGGTGAAATCGTCACGGCTCCCACCTGCGGTTCGTGTGGCATTGTGCCTGCGGTGCTGTATCATCTGCACTCCTCAAAAGGGTTTTCCGAAAAGAGGATACTCAGAGCGCTGGCCACCGCCGGACTCTTCGGCAATGTAGTCAAGCACAATGCCTCTGTTTCAGGAGCCGAGGTAGGATGCCAGGGTGAGGTAGGAGTGGCCTGTGCCATGGCCGCTGCGGCAGCCTCGCAGCTTTTCGGCGGCACTCCGGCCCAGATTGAATACTCGGCGGAGATGGGGCTGGAGCATCATCTGGGGCTTACGTGCGACCCGGTGTGCGGCCTTGTGCAGATTCCATGCATAGAGCGCAACGCTTATGCTGCCGCCCGCGCCCTCGACGCCAATCTCTACGCGGCTTTCTCCGACGGCCGTCATTCTGTTGATTTCGACCGGATAGTGGAGGTGATGAAGCAGACCGGCCATGATATTCCGTCGCTCTACAAGGAAACCTCGCAGGGTGGTCTCGCCGTAATCAAATAGCAAATATCGACCCTACCTCTAAAGAAAAAGCGCCCGGCCAGTCAGGCCGGGCGCTTTTTCGATAGTTCGCCCGACATGGGCATAATCTAACGGGTGAAAGTCCCGAGCGCGCCCCGATAGCGGGAAGCACATAGTCCGAGGCAACGGTGTCTACCGTGAGGAGAATCGAAAGGAAGCTAAGGACAAAAGT